>NZ_LMER01000014.1:14784-314784 GCF_001426435.1 Angustibacter sp. Root456
TGTGGTCGTCGACGGCCCGGACGGCCAGGGCCCGCACGAGGCCCACGAACAACCCGGCGTCGTCGACGGTCGCGGGGACGTCGGCCACGCGCACCTCCACGGTGGGGAAGCGCGTCGACAGGCGCACGTCCCAGTAGACGTAGCTGGCGTCGTCGACCACCTCGGTGGCTACCAGCCCGTCGACCGCCTCCTGCCAGCCGCGGGGATCACGCGTGCGCGGGGGTGGGCCGACGACCGGCCAGCGCTGCCAGTGGATCTGCCGGTACGACGCGAACCCGGTGTCGGAGCCCAGCCAGAACGGGGAGTTGGCGGTGACGGCCAGGAGGGCGGGCAGCCAGGGCCGCAGCCCGTCGACCGCAGCCACGCGGCTGGCGTCGTCGGTCTCCGGGCTGCCGGAATCCACCCCGAGGTGCAGGTGCAGGCCGGCGATCAGCTGCTGCGTGATCAGCCCGGCGGCGCGGCTGCGCAGGCTGTCGTAGCGGTCTGCGTCGGCGACCTGCTGCTCGCGGGCATCACCGAGCACCGGCGTGCCGCTCGCCAGCAGCACCAGGCCGTGCCGCTCCGCCGCCGCCGCGGCCCGCGAGCGCAGGGTGAGAGCGCACTGGAGCACGTCGCCCACGCCCGTTGCCACACCCGTGACCGTCTCGACCTGCGAGAGGGTGAGCTCGGAGACCAGCGTGCCCGCCGCTGCCAGATCGGCGTCGGGATGCTCCAGCTCGGCCAGCACGGCAGGCGCCCGGCTCACCAGTCGGCCGCTGGCGGCGTCGGCGACGTGGAGCTCCTCCTCGACCCCGAGGGTTCGCCCGACATCGCCCGCCGTGCGGCTCACGCATCAGCCCTTTCACCCCCGACGGCCCACTGTGCGCCGGACGACACCAGCGTACGGACGGCGACGACGTCCCGCGCGCCGTCGCCACCCCCGGGCTGCCGGCGACGACGCGCGCGGTCGAGCGTCCGGTACGGTGCAGGCGTCCCGGCGCGAGGGCGGGCCGGTAGAGCGAGGAGGATCGATGGCGATCGTCGTGGGTTTCGTGCCGACGAACGAGGGGCGCGCGGCTCTGCGTCGTGCGGCCGAGGAGGCCAAGCTGCGCTCGACGCGGCTCGTGGTGATCAACTCCAACCGCGGAGGCAAGGACCTCGCGTCCGATGACGCCGCGCGGTACGAGGCGGAGCTGGCCACGGTGCAGCGCGAGCTGTCCGACGCGGGAGTCGACCACGAGGTGCGCCAGCTGGTGCGCGGGCTGGAGCCGGCGGAGGATCTCATCGCCGTCGCCGAGGAGATCGGTGCCGACTTCATCGTCATCGGCCTGCGGCGGCGCACGCCGGTCGGCAAGCTGATCCTGGGGTCGAATGCGCAGCGGATCCTGCTCGACGCGCCGTGCCCCGTGCTCGCCGTCAAGGCCGACGCCTGACGCCCGAGGCGGCAACACGCGCGACCACCGCAGTGGCGGTACGCCACCTTCGCGTGGCGTCAGTACAATGGTGTGTCCGGCCGAGTGAGACCACGCGGATCGGGCATGGACAGGCCGGCTCAGACGTTGCACCTGCTGCCGAGCCTGGCCTGCCTCGTCTCGCCGTCCGCTCGCCCGCCTGACCATCCGCGACGAAAGGTTGTCCGTGTCGTCGGTTCCGACCGCCCGGTCCCAGTCCGCTGCAACGCTGCCAGCGGAGTTCTCCCACCCGGCGCTGCAGGATCTGCTGCGCCGAGGCCGTACGAACGGCGTCGTCGACGCCGGATCGGTGCGGCACGCGCTGGAGCAGGCTGACCTGCCTCTGCGGCGGATGAAGGCGGTGCTGCGCGCGCTCGACGAGCACGGCATCAGCGTGCACGTCGAAGAGGCCCCCGCCCGTGCGGTGGCCGCCACCGCGACCAAGCGCGCGACGGCGACGGCCAAGACCGCCAAGACGGCGACCAAGGCCGCCACGAAGAAGACCACCGCCAAGAAGGCGACCCCGCAGACGGCGGACGCCGAGACCGCTTCGGAGGCCTCGGCGGCCAAGCCCGCGGCGAAGAAGTCGACGGCCAAGAAGGCCACGGCGAAGAAGGCCGCAGCCAAGGCGACCACCCAGGGCGCAGCCACCGACGAGCCCGAGGCGCTCGAGGGCGACGAGGCCGTCGAGGCCGTCGACGCGCCCGAGGGTGAGGCGGTCGAGGAGACGGTGGAGGAGACCGGCTTCGTCATCACCGATGACGACGACGACGCGCCGGCCCAGCAGGTCGCCACCGCGGGTGCCACGGCCGACCCGGTCAAGGACTACCTCAAGCAGATCGGCAAGGTCGCCCTGCTCAACGCCGAGCAGGAGGTCGAGCTCGCCAAGCGCATCGAGGCCGGGCTGTTCGCCGAGGAGCGGCTGAACTCCGGCGCCAAGATCGACCCCAAGCTCAAGCGCGAGCTGTGGTGGATCGCCCAGGACGGCAAGAAGGCCAAGAACCACCTGCTCGAGGCCAACCTGCGCCTCGTGGTCTCGCTCGCCAAGCGCTACACCGGCCGCGGCATGCTGTTCCTGGACCTGATCCAGGAGGGCAACCTCGGTCTGATCCGTGCGGTCGAGAAGTTCGACTACACCAAGGGCTACAAGTTCTCGACGTACGCCACGTGGTGGATCCGCCAGGCGATCACCCGTGCCATGGCCGACCAGGCCCGCACCATCCGCATCCCGGTGCACATGGTCGAGGTCATCAACAAGCTCGCCCGCGTGCAGCGCCAGATGCTGCAGGACCTCGGGCGCGAGCCCACGCCCGAAGAGCTCGCCAAGGAGCTCGACATGACCCCCGAGAAGGTCGTCGAGGTCCAGAAGTACGGGCGCGAGCCCATCTCGCTGCACACCCCCCTCGGTGAGGACGGCGACAGCGAGTTCGGCGACCTCATCGAGGACTCCGAGGCCGTCGTCCCGGCCGATGCGGTGAGCTTCACGCTGCTGCAGGAGCAGCTGCACTCGGTGCTCGACACGCTCTCGGAGCGCGAGGCCGGCGTGGTGTCGATGCGCTTCGGGCTCACCGACGGCCAGCCGAAGACGCTCGACGAGATCGGCAAGGTGTACGGCGTCACCCGCGAGCGGATCCGCCAGATCGAGTCCAAGACGATGAGCAAGCTGCGCCACCCCAGCCGCAGCCAGGTCCTGCGCGACTACCTGGACTGAGCTCGGACGTGGGGCCCGCCTCCACGCCCCGAAAGGCCCGACGTCCCGACGTCGGGCCTTTTGCGTCCCTAGGGTGTGCACCGTGATCAGTGACAGCGAGTCCCAGGAGCTGACCCGGCAGAGCAGCAGCTCGTTGCTCGGTGGCGGCCTCGTCGTGCAGGCCCTCGGCGTGGCGCTGGTGCTGCTGTGGGCCCTGACGGCCGGTGGCTCCCCACTCGCGCTCGTGCTCGGGCTCATCGCCGGCGTGGGCGGCGCCGTCATGGTGGCCGCGGCCCTCGTGCGGCTGGCTGAGAAGTTCGAGGACGTCCACCGGATGACGGTCGCCGCCCACCAGTCGCGCGTGCGCGGCGAGATCCGCGAACTGCGCGAACGGTCCTAGCCGCCTGCGCAGGACCTTCGCCTCTCGCGGGGCTGCCGCTGGCCTTCGACCGTGGAGGTTGCGGGAGGTGCGACATGGGCACGTCGCGGTCGGTGGGGCGGTCGGTGGGCGTGGCGATCACGCTGGCTCTGAGCGCGTGCGGCGGGGGATCGCCGGGCAGCTCGGCCTCGACCGCCACGACGTCGTCGCCCACCCCCACCTCAGCGACCAGCACGTCGCGGACCTCGAGCACGACGAGCACAACCAGCCCGACGAGCACAACCAGCACGACGAGCACGTCCAGCACGACGAGCAGCACCTCGCCCACGCCCAGCACGACCACCACGGCCGCCCTCCCGGCGCGCCTGCGCGGCCGGGTGATCACCCGGATCCCGACGACGCGCAAGGTGGTGGCCCTCACCTTCGACGCCGGAGCCAGCGCTGACGGCGTCGCGCCGATCCTGCGCACGCTGAAGCAGCTGGACGTGCCGGCGAGCTTCTTCCTCACCGGTGACTTCGCCCAGGAGCACCCGGACGGCGCGAGCCACCTCGCCGCCTACGGTCGCGTCGGCAACCACACGAGCGACCACCCGCACCTCACCACCCTGACGACGGCTCAGGTGCGCGGTCAGGTCACGAGGGCGCGCACGACCATCCGGGGCGCGACGGGCGAGGACCCGAAGCCGTTCTTCCGGTTCCCGTTCGGCGAGCACGACGCGCGCACGCTGGGCGTCGTGAACGACCTCGGCTACGCGGCGATCGGCTGGACCGTCGACTCGCTGGGCTGGAAGGGCACGTCAGGGGGTCAAAGCGCCGACTCCGTGGTCGCGCGGGTCCTGCGCGCCGCCGTCCCCGGCGAGATCGTGCTGATGCACGTCGGGGCGAATCCCGACGACGGGACGACGCTCGACGCGGACGCGCTCCCTGACGTCATCGCGGGGCTGCGGGGTCAGGGCTACGGCTTCGTGACCCTCGACGCCCTGCTCGGGTGAGCGGTGAGCACCTAGCCGACCACAACGCCCACAGCCCACGTGCCGGCCATGATCAGACCTGAGGCGAGCTCGATGAGGATGCTCCATCCGGCGGCTCGCAGCGCGTGCAGCGTGGACGGCCAGGCCGCTGCGTGGGTTCGCAGCCGCGCGCGCTCGGCCAGGTAGATGCCCAGCACGAACCCGACAGGCAGGCCGACGACGGGGATGACGAAGAAGCCCACGACGCCGAGCGCGACGCCGGCCCAGGTCGCGCGAGCCGGCACGCCCGCCAGCTTCAGCCGGCGACCTGGCAGCAGGTACTTGGCGACCTGGCCCACCGCGAACACCACGACGGCGACAGCCAGGACGGCCCAGCCGACGCCGTCCTGCCGCTCGAGCACCCACGCGACGATCGCGCCGAGGACGAGCAGCACGCCGGGCAAGACCGGGACGACGACCCCGACCAGCCCGACCAGGATCACCAGGCCGACGACGACATCGGTCGGTGTCATGACGGATCCGTGCGGTCACTGAATGGGTGCAGACGGCCACGGCCCCGGCAAGCGCCGGGGCCGTGGCCGTCTGCACCAGGTCTGGTGGTCAGCGTTCCTCGTGAGGAGCCGTGGTGGGGGTCGTCGAGACGAGGCGGTCGGTCTCGTCCTGGATGGACGCGGCTGCGGCCGTCAGGGCGTCAGCGTGCTCTCGGCCGTGGTGAGCGCAGAAGAGCAGCTCACCTCCGCTGGTGAGCACGACCCGGACATAGGCCTGAGCACCGCACCGGTCGCAGCGGTCTGCTGCTGACAGGTGGGTGGCGGCGAGGGTTGCGGTCACGTCACCTTCCTTCTCCTCGTCGGTGGCACCGAAAACGCCGGGGGACCCGGCGCCTTCACCGTGCACAACAGTCAAGCACCCCCGAACGTTCCCGCTCGCCAGCGGCGCGCTAATTCGCTGACCGCTGAACCTGTGGACGCCTCACGGCCCGGCCTGCACGGACCTGTCGGCGTCGCTCGGTAGCCTGCTGGAGAGCCCGTCGTCCGCCCCTCAGGAGCACACCACCCGTGAGCGCCCAGCCCGCCGTCCGTCGCCGCACCTCGTCCGAGGGCGACTACACCGCTCGTCACCTGTCGGTGCTCGAGGGGCTCGAGGCCGTGCGCAAGCGCCCGGGCATGTACATCGGGTCGACGGACGGCCGCGGCCTCATGCACTGCCTCTGGGAGATCATCGACAACGCCGTCGACGAGGCGCTGGCCGGAGTCTGCCACCGCATCGAGGTGACGCTGCACGGTGACGGGTCGGTCGAGGTGCACGACGACGGCCGCGGGATCCCGGTCGACGTCGAGCCCAAGACCGGCCTGTCCGGCGTCGAGGTCGTCTTCACCAAGCTGCACGCCGGCGGCAAGTTCGGAGGGGGCTCCTACACCGCGTCCGGTGGCCTGCACGGCGTCGGGGCCAGCGTGGTCAACGCGCTGTCGTCCCGCCTCGACGTGCACGTCGAGCGCGGAGGCAAGGTGCACTCGATGAGCTTCCGTCGCGGGGAGCCGGGGGTCTTCGCCGACGCCGGTGACCCGTCGCCCGATGCGCTCTTCACGCCGTTCGTCGACGGGTCCGAGCTGCGCGTCACCGGCAAGGCCAAGCGCGGCGTCACCGGTACGCGCATCCGCTACTGGGCCGACAGCCAGGTGTTCCTGCGCGAGGCGGCCTTCAGCTACGACGAGCTGGTCACCCGCGCCCGGCAGACGTCGTACCTCGTGCCGGGTCTGGCGCTGGTGATCCGCGACGAGCGGCGGGTGCCCGGCACGCCGGGGGAGGCGGGCCCGCACGAGGAGGTCTTCCTCCACGAGGGTGGCATCACCGAGTACGTCGAGTACCTCTCGGACGACGCTCCCGTCACCGACGTCTGGCGGCTGCAGGGCACCGGCCACTTCCGCGAGACCGTGCCCGTGCTCGACGACCGCGGCCACATGACCGCCACCGAGGTCGAGCGCGAGTGCGAGGTCGACGTCGCGCTGCGCTGGGGGGTCGGCTACGACACCAACGTGCGTTCGTTCGTCAACATCATCGCCACCCCCAAGGGCGGCACGCACCTGGCCGGTTTCGAGGCGGCCCTGGTCAAGACCTTCCGCAAGCAGGTCGAGGCGAACGCCCGGCGGCTCAAGGCGGGCAACGACAAGCTGGAGAAGGACGACATCACCGCCGGGCTGACCGCGGTGGTCACGGTGCGGCTGGCGGAGCCGCAGTTCGAGGGGCAGACCAAGGAGATCCTCGGCACCAACGCGGTGCGCGCCGTGGTGAACCGGGTGGTCGAGAAGGAGCTCACGGCGCTGCTGACGTCGTCCAAGCGCGGGCCCAAGCAGCAGTCGGCTCAGCTGCTCGAGAAGGTCGTCGCCGAGATGAAGACGCGCATCAGCGCGCGCCTGCACAAGGAGACCCAGCGCCGCAAGAACGCGCTCGAGACGTCGTCCCTACCGGCCAAGCTGGCTGACTGCCGCACCGCCGACGTCGAGCGCAGCGAGCTGTTCATCGTCGAGGGCGACAGCGCCCTCGGGACGGCGAAGCTGGCCCGTTCGTCGGACTACCAGGCGCTGCTGCCGATCCGCGGCAAGATCCTCAACGTCCAGAAGGCGTCGATCGCCGACATGCTGAAGAACGCCGAGTGCGCGGCGATCATCCAGGTGGTCGGCGCGGGGTCAGGGCGCACGTTCGACCTCGACGCCGCGCGCTACGGGCGGATCGTGCTGATGACCGACGCCGACGTCGACGGCGCACACATCCGCACCCTGCTGCTGACCCTGTTCTTCCGCTACATGCGCCCGCTCGTGGACGCCGGACGGGTCTTCGCCGCCGTCCCGCCGTTGCACCGGGTCGAGATCGTCAACCCGGGCAGCAAGAAGAACGAGGTCGTCTACACCTACTCCGAAGGCGAGCTGCGCACGCTGCTCAAGCAGCTGGAGAAGAAGGGCAAGCGCTACAAGGAGCCCATCCAGCGCTACAAGGGTCTCGGCGAGATGGACGCCGACCAGCTGGCCGAGACGACGATGGACCCACGCCACCGCACGCTGCGCCGGGTGACCGTGCCGGACGCGGCGAACGCCGAGCGCGTCTTCGAGCTGCTCATGGGCTCAGAGGTGGCGCCCCGCAAGGACTTCATCGTCGAGGGGGCCGCCGCGCTCGACCGCGAGCGCATCGACGCCTGAGCGCGGCCCGTTCGCGTTCTGGTCCGGGCCGGGTCGGTGGCTCAGCGCAGCCGCACGGTCCAGCCGACCTGCGGCACCGCGGGCTTCACGCAGGACTCCGGGCGGTCCGGGCCGAGCACCGTGCGGGCCGCCTCCACCTCCCACGTCCGGCCGTCGGCGTGCAGCACGCTCACCAGCCACGCCTCGTCGCCCTTTTGCTCCGCGGTGCCAGTGAGCGCCGCCAGGGCCGGCTCGCCGACAGCAGCACGGACGGCGCTGACGGCGGCCCGTACCGGCGCGTCCAAGGCGGACAGGCCACGGTCGTGGTCGGGTCCGTGCAGCTGAGCGGCCAGCTCGCCGCTGTGGGCCGCGTCCAGGGCGCTGACGGCCAGGGCGGTGTCGAACCGGCCGAGGGTCTGGCCAGTCGGTAGCAGGACGCCGGTAGGGGAGTAGCGGTGACCGCCGGTGTGCGTGGTCTCCCAGACTGCTCCCGGACGTCGGGCGGCGGCCTCGATCGCTACGGGTCGTCCCCGCACGGCGCAGCACAGGTCGCGGCGGCCGTTGGTGCACACCAGCAGGGCGGGGTCGTCGTCGACCTCGAGCGCGACGTCGGGCAGCGACGCCCGCACCGCCGCCTGGTCACCGCGGACGAGTGCCGCGACGTCCAGCGACGCGAGCTGCTGCGGCTGTGACAGCTCACCGCGCAGCAGCCACGGGTGGGCGACGTCCGAGCAGGCGAGGAGCACCGTGTGGCGCTCGTGCCGGCCGTCGTGGTCGTCGGCGTGCCGGCCGGGCGTGCGCACGAGGACGAACCGCGCCCCCACAGCGCTCGCCGCGGCATCGAGCTGCCGGCCGAGCTCGGTGTCGAGGTGGCTCTCCACCGCAGCCACGCGTCCCCACGGCCCGCTCTGCTCGAGGCACACCCAGGCCGCTGCCGTGGCCGCCGAGCCGAAAGCGCTCTCGCGCAACGACTCCGACGTCGCCGAGCACAGCGGCCGACGCGGGGCGGTCCCCGCGGTCACGCGGTGACCGCGGTGGTGCCTGCCGGAGCCGCGACCGCAGCGATCGGTGCGGCAGCGGGCGTGCCCGAGCCGTCCCTCTTGCCGGTGGCCTCCGGCAGGTCGAGCGCGCTGCCGTTGGCGGCACTCGCCCGAGCCGGGGAGGCGCCGGCCCACCCGAGGATGAGCGTGTCCTCCCCGCGCAGGAAGCGGTGGCAGCGCACGCCCCCGGTGCCTCGACCCTTGCCGGGGTACTCCGACCACGGCGTGACCTTCACCGAACCGGGCTCGGTGCCGGGAAGGGCACCAGTAGAGCCGGAAACGGTGACGACCACCGCCTCGCGGGCCGGGTCGACCGCTCCGAACCACACGACGGCCGCCTTGGCCGCGAGCTTGATACCCGCCATGCCACCCGCCGGCCGGCCCTGTGGGCGCACCACCGACGCCGGGAAGTGCAGCAGCTGGGCATCGGAGGTGATGAAGCACAGCTCCTCGTCGCCCGTGCGCAGCTCGGTGGCGCCCACCACCTCGTCGCCGTCCTTGAGCCCGATGACCTCCCAGTCCGCGCGCCCTCCGGGGTGGTCGGGCACCACGCGCTTGACGACGCCCTGCGCCGTCCCGAGCGCCAGACCCTTCGACGCGGGGTCGAGGGAGGTGATGGTGAGCACCCGCTCGGCAGCCGGCAGGTCGACGAAGGCGCCGAGCGGGGCGCCGCCCGCGAGGCTGGGTGCACCGTTGGTCGGCGGCAGGGCCGGCAGCTCGAGCACGGGCAGCCGGAGGGCTCGCCCGCGCGAGGTCACCAGCGCCACCTCGCCGCGGGCCGTCGTCCGGACGGCAGCGACGACCGCGTCGTGCGCGTGCCGGTCGGGCGAGCCCGACAGCGGCTCGGCGTCCGCCGTGCGTGCCAGCAGACCGGTGGACGACAGCAGCACCCAGCAGGGGTCGTCGGCGACCTCGAGTGGCGTGGTCGTCGCCGCCGGGGCGCCGGCCGAGGCCAGCAGCACGGTCCGGCGGGGGGTCCCGTGCTGCTTGGCCACCTCGGCCAGCTCGTCGCTGACCACGCGGCGCAGCAGTGCCTCGTCGCCCAGGATCGCGCGCAGGTCCTCGATCTGACGGCGCAGGTCCTCGGCCTCCTGCTCGAGCTCGATCCGGCTGAACTTGGTGAGGCGGCGCAGGCGCAGCTCGAGGATGTACTCGGCCTGCGGCTGCGACAGGTCGAAGACCTGGGTCAGGCGCGTGCGAGCGATCTCGGCGTCGTCGCTGGAGCGGATGATCGCGATGACCTCGTCGATGTCGAGGATCGCGACGAGCAGACCCTCGACGAGGTGCAAGCGCTCCTCGCGTCGGCCGAGCCGGTACTCGCTGCGCCGCCGGACCACGTCGAGCCGGAAGTCGACGTAGACCCTCAGCAGCTCGCGCAGCCCCAGCGTGCGGGGCTGGCCGTCGACGAGTGCGACGTTGTTGATGCCGAAGGAGTCCTCCATCGGCGTCAGCTTGTAGAGCTGCTCGAGCACCGCGTCGGGGTTGAAGCCGTTCTTGATCTCGATCACCAGACGCAGCCCGTGCGAGCGGTCGGTGAGGTCGACGACGTCGGAGATGCCCTGGATCTTCTTGGCCCGGGCGAGCTCGACGATCTTCTCGCGCACCTTCTCCGGCCCCACCGTGTAGGGGAGCTCGGTGACGACGATGCCCTTGCGGCGCGGCGTGATCGACTCGATCCGTGCGGTGGCGCGGGTGCGGAAGCTGCCGCGGCCGGTCTCGTAGGCCTCGCGGATGCCGTCGAGCCCGATGATCCGGCCGCCGGTGGGCAGGTCGGGGCCAGGCACGAACCGCATGAGGTCGTCGAGCGAGGCGTCGGGGTGCTTGATGAGGTGGCGAGCCGCGCTGATCACCTCGACCAGGTTGTGCGGCGCCATGTTGGTGGCCATGCCGACGGCGATCCCGCTCGCGCCGTTGACCAGCAGGTTGGGGTACGCCGCGGGCAGCACGTCGGGTTGCTGCAGCTGGTCGTCGTAGTTGGGGACGAAGTCGACCGTCGCCTCGTCGAGCGAGGTGGTCATGAGCAGCGCGGCCGGCGCCAGGCGCGCCTCGGTGTACCGCATGGCGGCTGGGCCGTCGTCCGGCGAGCCGAAGTTGCCGTGTCCGTCGACGAGCGGCAGGCGCATCGAGAACGGCTGGGCCATGCGCACCAGCGCGTCGTAGATCGCCGCGTCACCGTGCGGGTGGTACTTACCCATCACCTCGCCGACGACGCGCGAGCTCTTCACGTGGCCCCGCTCGGGCCGAAGGCCCATCTCGGCCATCGAGAACAGGATCCGCCGTTGCACCGGCTTCAGGCCGTCGCGGGCGTCGGGCAGGGCGCGCGAGTAGATGACCGAGTAGGCGTACTCCAGGAACGAGCCCTGCATCTCCGACTGCACGTCGATGTCGACGATCCGCTCGGTGTACTCCTCGGGCGGCGGGGTGGACGACGAGCGGCGGGCCATGCGCGGACGAGCTCCTCAGCGTGGGGGTGGGGGTGCGCCGCCATCATCTCCCACGGCGTCGGCGCGGCTGCGGTACGGCTCGCCGAAGCGTCCCTCGTGAGCCACCTCGCGCACCGGCCGGCGTCCGCGGCGCAGGCTGGGGGAGCGCAGGTCGGACGCCGGGTAACCCACGCTGACCACCCCCACGATCCGCCGGTCGGCCGGCACCTCGAAGGCCTGCTTCACGGCGGCGTGGCGCTCGGCCGGGACGCCGAAGAAGCACGCCCCCAGCCCGTCGTCCACGGCGGTCAGCAGCATCAGCAGCGCGGCCATGCCGGTGTCGACGTCCCAGTAGGGCACCGGCCAGCGGGCGGCGTCGCGGTCGGTCCAGCCCTTGTCGGGCTCGGCGTAGCGGTCGAGGTAGGCGCTCTGGTGGCTCAGGCACAGCACGAGCAGGGGAGCGGCGCGCATCCGGCTGAGCCACGCGTCCGGTGCACCACCGTCGGTGGTGGCGTCCCAGAAGCGGTCGCGGTCGGCGCGCTGGCGCAGCACGACGAAGTCCCAGCCCTGGCTGAACCCGGCGCTGGGGGCGCGGACCGCGTGGTCGAGCAGCCGGTCGACCACGGCGGGCGGCACCGCGCGGTCGGGGTCGTAGGACCGCACCATGCGACGACGGCGGATCGCCTCGGAGAGCTCCATGTGAGGATCCTGGCAGTCGAAGCGTTCACCTACTCGAGGAGCGTCGATGCCCAAGCCGCCCATGCCACCCGCCACCGACGAGCTGTTCCGCCGCCCCAACCCGGCGGTCATCGCGGTGCTGATGCCCGATGGCCAGCCCATGTCAGTGGCCACCTGGTACCTCGTCGAGGACGACGGCCGCGTGCTGGTCAACATGGACGCCGAGCGGGCCCGCGTGGCCTGGATGCGCCAGGACCCACGTGTCGCCCTCACCGCGGTCAAGGACGGCGAGTGGTACACCCACGTCAGCGTGCGCGGGCGCATCACGCAGTGGGCGGACGACCCGGACCTCGCCGACATCGACCGGCTCTCGACGCACTACACCGGCAAGCCGTACGCCAACCGCGAGCGCGCTCGGGTGAGCGCGTGGTTCGAGATCGAGCACTGGCACGGCTGGGGCGCTGCCAAGTCCGCCGACTAACCCGCCGACTAACCCCGCCGACGACCCCATCCGGGGTGAGTGCGCTGGCGTGCATGATCACGGCGGGGTGGGTGCGCTGGCGTGCATGATCACGGGCGAGGTGGGGGACGCAGGCCGGCGCTGCGCAGCTCCAGGGTCGCGAGGTCGCGGATCACCGTCCGGTCACCGGCGCGCCACGCACCCGCCGGGTCGTCGCTGATCCGGGCGAGGACGTGCAGCGGCTGGTGGGCCATCGCCCGGACGGCGAACAGGTCGAGGTCGGCCTCGCCGTCGACGAACCGCTGCGCCGCAGTGGCACGACGCACGAACCGCACGCGCCTCGGCAGCCACACCGCGATCGCGAGCAGCGCCGGGACGACCGCGATCACGACCGCCAGCACCAGCGCGAGCTGGGCAACGGCCTCCTGCTGGGCCTGGCCCGCACGCACGAGGCTCCCGGTGGCGCCACTGGCATCGCGCAGCGGAGCGCCGAGCTGGTCGCCGACCAGCGGCAGGTCGCTCGCCCGTGCCGCCGCCGTGCCGAGACCGCTGCCCAGGGTGCGCCCGGCCTCCTCGAGGCGGCGGCCGGGCTCGGCGAGCCGCAGCACCGCCTCGTGCACGGCCTGGCCGGCACGCACCGCGAGGTAGATCCAGACGACGAGCAGGACGTCCCCGGCGGCCTGGCCGGCGGCGCGCAGGGGCAGGGCGGAGTACAGCCGCATCGGGGCTCCTTCTCGAGGCAGGCAGGGTGCATCAGCGTGCATCAGGGTGTATCAGGGTGTATGGCGGGACGCCCGATCTGCGACAGTCTGCCCGCCGCACGTGGCCGAGGCCTGTCGTGCTCACCGCTAGACTCCCGCTGCCACCCCAGAGCGGGGTCGACGGGGCGACAACGGCGTCGTCCTGCTGGCGGTGCGTGCAAAGGACGTGTGGGCCGTGAAGGTCGGTATCCCCCGCGAGGTCAAGAACCACGAGTACCGGGTGGCGATCACCCCGTCCGGAGTGCACGAGCTCGTGCGCGCCGGCCACGAGGTGTACGTCGAGACCGAGGCGGGTGTGGGCTCCTCCATCGTCGACGACGACTACGCCGCCGCCGGCGCGACGATCCTGCCCTCGGCCGACGACGTGTGGGGTACCGGTGACCTCATCCTGAAGGTCAAGGAGCCGATCGCCAGCGAGTACCACCGCATGCGCGAGGGCCAGACGCTGTTCACCTACCTGCACCTGGCCGCGGACAGGGCGCTCACCGAGGAGCTGGCCAAGCGCAAGGTCACCGGCATCGCCTACGAGACCGTCGAGCTGGCCGACCGCAGCCTGCCGCTGCTGGCACCCATGAGCGAGGTGGCCGGACGGCTCGCCCCGCAGGTCGGCGCGCACACGCTGATGCGGGCCCAGGGCGGCCGCGGCGTGCTGATGGGCGGCGTCTCCGGCGTCTACGCGGCCAAGGTCGTCGTCATCGGTGCCGGCGTCTCGGGCATGAACGCCGCCGCCATCGCCCTCGGCATGCAGGCCGAGGTGCTCCTGCTCGACAAGAACATCTCCCGCCTGCGTCAGGCCGACGCGATCTACCAGGGTCACTGCCAGACCGTCGCCTCGAACGCCTACGAGGTCGAGCGGGCCATCATGGACGCCGACATGGTCATCGGCGCCGTCCTCGTGCCGGGTGCCAAGGCCCCCACCCTCGTCACCAACGAGCAGGTGTCGCGGATGAAGCCCGGCAGCGTGCTGGTCGACATCTCGATCGACCAGGGCGGCTGCTTCGAGGACTCGCGTCCCACCACGCACGCCGACCCGACCTACCAGGTGCACAACTCGGTGTTCTACTGCGTCGCCAACATGCCGGGCGCGGTGCCGCACACCTCCACCTACGCGCTCACCAACGTGACGCTGCCGTACGCCGTCGAGCTGGCCAACCGCGGGTGGCGCGACGCGCTGAAGGCCGACCCGGCCCTGGCGCTCGGCCTGAACACCCACGACGGTCAGGTCACCTACGAGCCGGTGGCCCAGGCCCACGGCATGCAGTCGGTGGCCCTCGCCGAGGTGCTCGGCTGACCCTCACCCCGGCCGACCAGCCCACCGAGCCCTCGACCGCTGCCCTGACGGCGGCGGTCGAGGGCTGGCTGGAGCACCTGGACGTCGAGCGCGGCGCGGCCGCCAACACCCTGGCGTCGTACCGGCGTGACCTGCGGCGGTACGTGAGGTTCCTCGCCGACCGCGGCGTGCGCGAGCCGGAGTCGGTCGCCGAGGCCGACGTCAGCGCGTTCCTGGCCCAGCTGCGCGAAGGTGACGCTGGCCACCAGCCGCTGACGGCGACGTCCGCGGCCCGCTGCCTGGTGGCGGTACGCGGCCTGCACAAGTTCCTGCTGCTCGAGGACGTCACCACTCACGACCCGGCGGCCCAGGTGCGACCACCGAGCGCACCCAAGCGACTGCCCAAGGCGATCAGCACCCACGACGTCGAGCGGCTGCTCGAGGCCGCCTCAGTGGGCGACACCCCGGCGTCGGTCCGCGACCGCGCGCTGCTCGAGCTGCTCTACGGCTGCGGTGCCCGGATCAGCGAGGCCGTGGGCCTCGACGTCGACGACGTCGACCTGCAGTCGCGGGCCGTGCGGCTGTTCGGCAAGGGGCGCAAGGAGCGCGTCGTGCCGCTGGGCTCCTTCGCCTGCGCCGCGCTGGAGTCCTACCTGGTGCGGGCCCGGCCGGTGTTCGCGACCGCGGGTTCTGCGCGCACCGGGCGCGGCACCGCGGCGCTGTTCCTCAACACCCGCGGGGGCCGGCTGTCTCGGCAGAGCGCCTGGAGCGTGCTGCGTGCCGCGGCCGAGCGGGCCCACCTGGGGGCCCACGTCAGCCCCCACACCCTGCGGCACTCGTTCGCCACCCACCTGCTGGACGGCGGCGCAGACGTCCGCGTCGTCCAGGAGCTGCTCGGGCACGCCTCGGTGACGACGACGCAGATCTACACGCTGGTCACGGCCGATCGCCTCCGCGAGGTGTACGCCGCCGCCCACCCTCGGGCCCGGTAGCGGCGGGGCGCCTTGAAGCGCCTGACACGCCGCGGCTAGGGTCGCGGCACCTGCAGTCCCGTCCGTGACCGTCCTTGGAGCCGACCGCCCGTGAGCGCCCAGCCGCCGACCGCCGCATCCTCGCCCGCGGCCGCGGACCAGCCGTGGGGGCAGAGCAGCGCCGAGGTCGCGCCCGCGACCGAGCGGACGGGCCCTACCGGACGCCCGCTGCCCGAGTTCGCGACTCCCGCACCGCTCAGCGCCCACGGGCCAGCGCGCATCATCGCGATGTGCAACCAGAAGGGCGGGGTCGGTAAGACGACGACCACGATCAACCTCGGCGCCGCGCTCGCCGAGGCGGGCCGTCGGGTCCTGCTCGTCGACTTCGACCCGCAGGGGGCGTTGTCGGTCGGGCTCGGCATCAACCCGCACGAGCTGGACGTCACCGTCTACAACGTGCTCATGGAGCGCAGCACCGACGTCCGGTCGGTCATCCGCCACACCGCGATCGCGGACCTCGACGTGCTGCCCGCGAACATCGACCTGTCGGCCGCCGAGGTGCAGCTCGTCGGCGAGGTGGCTCGCGAGATGGTGCTCGGTCGGGCGCTGCGCGCGGTCACCGACGACTACGACGTGGTGCTCATCGACTGCCAGCCCTCGCTCGGCCTGCTCACGGTGAACGCGCTCACCGCCGCCCACGGTGTGATCATCCCGCTGGAGTGCGAGTTCTTCGCCCTGCGCGGTGTCGCCCTGCTCGTCGAGACCATCGAGAAGGTGCAGGACCGCCTCAACCCGCGCCTGGAGATCGACGGCATCCTGGCCACGATGTACGACAGCCGCACGCTGCACAGCCGCGAGGTGGTGGCCCGCGTGGTCGAGGCCTTCGGCGACCGCGTGTTCCACACCGTCATCGGCCGCACCGTCAAGTTCCCGGACGCCTCGGTCGCCGCCGAGCCGATCACCACGTACGCCTCCGGGCACGCGGGCGCCGAGGCCTACCGGCAGCTGGCCCGCGAGCTCATCGCCCGCGGCGACGCCGCCTGAGACCCGGGGTCGTCGTGGACGACGCCGCACCGCTCACGGGGCGAGGCCGGTCGGCGCCCTTCCAGGTGCACCTCGACGTCTTCGAGGGGCCGTTCGACCTGCTGCTCGGCCTGATCTCCAAGCACCAGCTCGACATCACCGAGGTCGCGCTCGCCAAGGTCACCGACGAGTTCATCGCCCACATCCGCGGGGGCGGCCCGGACGGCGACTGGGACCTCGGGCAGGCCAGCGAGTTCCTCGTCGTGGCCGCCACGCTGCTCGACCTCAAGGCCGCGCGGCTGCTGCCCTCTGCCCAGGTGGAGGACGAGGACGACCTGGCCATGCTGGAGGCGCGGGACCTGCTGTTCGCGCGTCTGCTGCAGTACCGCGCGTTCAAGCAGGTGGCCGCGGTGTTCGAGTCCCGCATGGCTGAGGCGGGCCGGCGGCACGCGCGCCAGGTGCCGCTCGAGCCGCAGTTCACCAGCCTGCTGCCAGAGCTCGTCATGAGCATCACGCCCGAGCAGCTGGCGCAGATCGCTGCTCGCGCGCTCGCGCCCAAGGTCGCCCCCACCGTCGGCCTCGCGCACCTGCACGCCCCGCCGGTGAGCGTTCGCGAGCAGGCGGCGATCATCGTGGACGCGCTGCGCCGTCAGCGCTCGGCGACGTTCCGCTCGCTCACCGCGGACGCCGACGGCACGCTCGTGGTGGTCGCGCGCTTTCTCGCCCTGCTCGAGCTGTTTCGGGACGGCTCGGTGGGCTTCGACCAGGTCACGCCCCTGGGCGAGCTGACGATCCGCTGGACCGGCTCCGATGAGGGCGACGTCGACGTGAGCGACGAGTTCGATGAGGGCGACGAGCTCGATGAGGGCGACAAGGGCGACGAGCTCGACGAGCGCCACCAGGCGGGCTCGGACACCGAAACCGTTGGCGCACAAGGTATCAAGATCAACAACGACGACGACTGACGCACCGCCGGCGCTCAAGCGCCGGCCTGTTCGGGTCGATACCTGCTGCATGCCACGTTCGTCGTCCTCACCCCGCCGTGCCCGCAACCGCCTCGCCGCTGGTCTCACCCTCCTGGCGGCGGTGGCCACGACGCTCGCGGGCGGAGGGACCGCGGCCGCGGCCAGCGGCTCCGAGCGCCCGCTGGGCCTCGACGTGTCGCGGTGGCAGAGCGCCGGCCCGGACGGAGCCTGCGCCACCGACGGCATCGACTGGTCGAAGGTGCGCACCACCAGCCGCGGCTTCGTCCTCATCCGCGCGACCCGCACGACCGCCGGCCGGACCGAGGCCGACACCTGCTACGCGCGGAACTACGCCGGGGCAGCCGGCCGCGGCATCTACCGCGGCGCCTACCACTACGCGATCCCCAGCACCGTAGCCGGCTCGGCCGCCCGCGACGCCCGGACGTTCGTGTCGGTGACCGGCCGGATGCAGAACGCCGGCGACCTGCCTCCCGTGCTCGACCTGGAGACCTCCGGCGGACTGAACCCCACCCAGCTCGCGAGCTGGACCCGCACGTGGCTGACCACGGTCCGGGCTCTCACGGGCCGCCAGCCCATGATCTACACCTACCCCTCGTTCTGGCGCTCGGCCATGGCCGACAGCCAGGCGTTCCACGCGTACCCGCTGTGGATCGCCAACTGGACGCCCACGCCGTCGGTGCCGGGTGGCTGGCCGACGTGGACCATCCACCAGTACTCGGCCACCGGACGCGTGGCTGGCATCAGCGGCGACGTCGACCTCGACGTCTTCAACGGCACCGCGGCCCAGCTGCACGCGTTCGCGCACCCGGGGACGCATCCCACCGCCGGGACCAGCGGCCGGACCGCCTTCCGTGGATCCCCCTGGCGGATCTCCGGCCACCTGGTCACCGACCGCGGCGCAGCGATCCCGCGCGCGACCGTGCGGCTCTACCGCAGCGTCGCGGGGGGTCCCTGGAGGCTGATCGCCACGACGAAGACGTCCGGCACGACGGCGTACTACCGGTTCGTGCTCCGCCCGAGGGCGGCCGCGAGCTACAAGGTCCGCTACTCCGGAGGCACCACCTTCGCCCCGTCGTGGTCGGACGTGCGCAGCCACGCGATCCGTCAGCGCTCGACCACCACGCTGACCGCTGCGACGAGCGCCACCAGGGTGCGGCGCGGTGCCTCCGTGCGCGTCCGTGGCACGCTCCTGCGCACGGTGAGTCACGCTCGCCTGCCCGGCAAGACCGTCACCCTCGACCAGCGCGTGGGCAGGGGACGGTGGACCGCCGTCCGCAGCGTGCGCACCTCGGCGACCGGCCGGTACGCGTTCGGTGTGCGGCCGACGCGGGGTACGGCGTACCGCGTGCGCTTCGCGGGCTCGCTCGCCAACCTGCCCAGCGTGTCCGCCCAGCGGACGGTGCGCCTGCGGTGACCGGGCGGCCCCGCGGCCGCCACTAGACTCGACCGCATGAGCGAGCAGCCGCAGGCGGACGCCCCCCAACCCCCCGGGGACGCGTCGAGCGACGACGTCGCCGCCGATCTGACGGCGGTGGACGCCGACGCGCTGGACGCCGACGCGGTGGACGCCGACGCGGTGGACGCCGACGCGCTGGACCTCGACGCGCTGCCCTCGGGAGCCAAGGGCGCCGTCGAGGCCGTGCTGATGGTCGTCGAGGAGCCGGTGACCGAGCTGGCCCTCGCCGAGGCGTTGGCGCTGCCGCCGCAGCAGGTCGCCGACCTGCTGCGCGAGCTCGCGGCCGAGTACGACCAGGGCGGCCGAGGCTTCGAGCTGCGCGAGGTCGCCGGTGGGTGGCGGGTGTTCAGCCGCGCCGACTACGCGCCGGTGGTCGAGCGGTTCGTCGTGGGCGGCCAGCAGGCCCGCCTCACCCAGGCCGCACTCGAGACCCTCGCCGTCGTGGCCTACCGCCAGCCGGTGAGCCGCGCGCGGGTCAGCGCCGTGCGCGGCGTCAACGTCGACGGCGTCATGCGCACCCTGGTGGCGCGCGGCCTCGTGCAGGAGCAGGGCACCGACCACGAGTCAGGCGCGATCCTGTACTCCACCACCGGCTACTTCCTGGAGCGCCTGGGCCTGACCAGCGTCGACGAGCTGCCGGCCCTCGCGCCGTACCTGCCCGAGATCGATGTGCTCGACGAGCTGAGCGAGGGAGCGTCGCTGTGAGCGGCACGCCGCGCCGGGGCGCTCGCCGTCCGGCCCAGACCCGTGGCCCGGCCCGTCGGCCGGCCCGCCGTCAGGCCCCCGTGCCGGAGGTGCCGGTCGACGTCCACGACGCCGACGGCGTGCGGCTGCAGAAGGTGCTCGCCCAGGCGGGCGTGGGCAGCCGCCGCGCGTGCGAGGCCCTCATCGCCGCAGGGCGCGTGCAGGTCGACGGGCACGTCGTGGTCGAGCAAGGTGTGCGCATCGACCCGAGCCGGCAGGTGGTGCACGTCGACGGCGTGCGCGTGCAGCTCGACGAGGAGAAGACCTACCTGGCGTTCAACAAGCCGGCCGGCGTGGTGTCCACCATGAGCGACGAGCAGGGCCGCGTGTCGCTCGGGGACTTCATGTCCGAACGCCAGGAGCGGCTGTTCCACGTGGGCCGGCTGGACTCCGAGACCGAGGGACTGATCCTGCTGACGAACGACGGCGAGCTGGCGCACCGCCTGCAGCACCCGTCGTACGGCGTGGCCAAGACCTACCTGGCCGAGGTGCCCGGCCCGGTGGCGCGCGACGTCGGCAAGAGCCTACGCGCCGGCATCGAGCTCGACGACGGCCCGGCCCGGGTCGACAGCTTCCGGCTGATCGACAGCCAGCCCGGCAAGGCGCTGGTCGAGGTGATCCTGCACGAGGGACGCAAGCACATCGTGCGTCGCCTGCTCGAGGCCGTGGGTCACCCGGTGGAGCGGCTCGTGCGCGTGCAGGTCGGCCCGATCCACCTGGGCGACCTGCGTCCCGGTCGATGGCGCGTGCTCACCCGCACGGAGGTCGGCCAGCTCTTCACGGCGGCTGGGCTGTAGCCGATGGCGGTGCGAGCCATCCGTGGCGCGATCCAGCTCGACGTCGACGAGCGCGAGCACCTGCTCGCCTCGACGCGCGAGCTGGTGGGCGAGGTGATGCGGGCCAACGCGCTGTCGTCCGAGCAGCTGATCTCGATCATCTTCACGGTCACGGCCGACCTGCGTTCGGAGTTTCCCGCCGTCGCCGCTCGCGAGCTCGGCCTGGGCGACGTACCACTGCTGTGCACCGTCGAGATCGATGTCCCCGGGTCGTTGCCGCGGGTGGTGCGGCTCATGGCGCACGCCGAGCTCGACGTCCCGCGGGCGCAGGTGCAGCACGTGTACCTGCGCGGCGCCACCGCGCTGCGCCTGGACATCGCGCAGTGAGCGGCGCGCTGGGCACGGTCCGCGTCGTCGGCACCGGGCTGGTCGGCACCAGCCTGGCCCTGGCCCTGCGCGCCAAGGGAGTCGACACGGTGCTGTGGGATCCCTCACCCAGCGCGGTGGCCCTGTCGCGTGACCTCGGGGCCGGCCGCTTCGCCGCAGCGGACGACGAGGTGGCGCTGGTGGTGGTGGCTGCACCGCCGGACGTCGTCGCGGACGTCGTGGCGAGCGAGCTGGCCACTCACCCGCAGGCGGTGGTCACCGACGTCGCGAGCGTCAAGGCTCAGCCGCTGCGACAGCTCACCGCGCGCGGCGTCGACGTCTCCCGCTACGTCGGCGGCCACCCCCTGGCCGGTCGAGAGCGGTCCGGCGCCGTCGCGGCCCGGGCCGACCTGTTCACCGGCCGCCCGTGGGTGCTCACGCCCGCTGCGTCGACCGACCCTGAGGCGGTCGAGCTCGTGCGGCGCGTCGTCGAGCTCACCGGCGCGGTGGTCACCCAGATGCCAGCGGACGAGCACGACGAGGCGGTAGCGGTGGTCTCGCACGTGCCGCAGGTGGCGGCGAGCCTGGTGGCGGCCCGACTGCGTGAGGTCCCCGAACCGTCGGTCGCGCTGGCCGGTCAGGGTCTGCGCGACGTCACGCGCATCGCGGCGAGCGACCCGCAGCTGTGGACCCAGATCCTCGCGGGCAACGCGGCGGCCGTGGCGCGAGCGCTGCACGCCCTGCGCGACGACCTCGACGTGGTGATCGCCGCGGTCGACGCCCTCGGCGCCGACTCCGGCGCCGAGGCCCCCGGAGCGCGCGCAGCCGTCGCCCGGGTCGTCGCGGCGGGCAACGAGGGGCACGCTCGTATTCCGGGCAAGCACGGCAGCGCGCCGACGGCGTACACGCCGGTCGTCGTGCTGGTGCCCGACCGTCCTGGCGAGCTGGCTCGGCTGCTGCAGGCCGTCGGTGACGCAGGGGTCAACCTCGAGGACCTGCGCCTGGAGCACAGCGAGGGGCGGCCGATGGCGCTGGCCGAGATCGACGTGCTGCCCGCGGCCGCGGCGGGCCTCGCGGGGTCCCTGCGAGCAGGCGGCTGGACCGTCCACCTGTGATCCTCGACTACTCTGGGTCGTTCTGTCGTTCTGCAAGGAGTCCTGCGTGCCCCCCTCAGCGTCACTGGTCGTCGCCGTCGACGGGCCGAGCGGCTCCGGCAAGTCCAGCGTCTCGCGCCGGGTCGCCCAGCGCTTCGGGTTGGCGTACCTCGACACCGGTGCGATGTACCGCGCGCTGACCTGGTGGTGCCTGGAGCGCGGCGTCGACCTGCACGACCAGGCCGCCGTCACGGCCACCCTGGACGCCCTGCCCCTGGCGATGGGTACGGACCCGTCAGCCCCGCACGTCACCGTGGCCGGTCACGACGTCGGCGCCGCGATCCGCGAGACGCGCGTGAGCGAGCAGGTGAGCGCCGTGGCTACCAACCTCGACGTGCGGGCGCGCATGCGCGACCTGCAGCGCGCGCTGATCGCCGCCGACGCGCGCGGCACGGTGGCCGAGGGGCGCGACATCACGACCGTCGTCGCGCCGGACGCCGACGTCCGGGTGCTCCTCACCGCCAGCGAGCAGGCCCGGCTCGAGCGCCGCGCCCGCGAGCTGCACGGGCACGCCGAGGCGCACGCCGTGGAGGCCACCCGCGACCAGGTCGTGCGCCGCGACCGCGACGACTCCACCGTGTCGCAGTTCGTCGAGGCGGCGGACGGCGTCGTCACCATCGACTCCTCGAGCCTGACGCTGGAGCAGGTGGTCGACGCGGTGAGCGCGCTGATCACCGAGCGCACGGGCCGCAGGCCCCAGGCCGTGGCGCCGTGAACCACGGGGTGCACCTGGGCGCCGCGAGCGGCCGGCGCATCGGCAAGCTGCTGTTCAGCTCCGTCTACCGCAGCACGACCCTCGACGCCTGGCGGGTGCCGACGACCGGTCCGGTGCTCCTGGCCTCCAACCACACGAGCTTCCTCGACGGGCCGCTGGTGTTCGGCCTGGCGCCGCGACCCGTGCACTTCCTGGTCAAGACCGAGATGTTCCACGGGCTGACCGGATGGTTCCTCGACCGGTTCGGGCAGATCCCCGTCGACCGCAGCGGCGTCGACCGCAGCGCGCTGCACAGCGCACTCGGTGTGCTGCAGGCGGGGGGAGCGGTCGGGGTCTTTCCCGAGGGCGCGCGCGGCACGGGTGACGTGGCGGCCGTGCACGAGGGCATCACGTGGCTGGCCATGCGCAGCGGCGCCCCGGTGGTGCCGGTGGCCTGCCTCGGCACGCGCGTGGCCGGTGACGAGGTCGGGCGCCCGCCCCGGCCGCTGCACCGTGTGGCGGTGGCGTTCGGTGACCCCGTCAGCCTGCACGCACCGGCCGGCGTCGCCCGCCGGGTCGCGAGCCGGGAGCTGACCGAGCAGCTGCGACTTACCCTGGCCGGGCACGTCCGCGACAGCTCGCGGCGCCTCGGCATCGCCCTGCACTCGACGCTGCCGCAGCATCTCCCGCAGCAGCGTCCCGGCGCGATCCCGCGCCCGGGCGACCACCACCGAGCGGGCCTGGAGGACGCATCATGAGCCACCCGACCGACGACCAGCCCGACGAGCAGCCGGACGAGATGGTCGCCACGGGGCTGCGGGCCGGCCTCGACGACTACGACCTGAGCGACGAGGACCTGAGCCTGCTGCAGCGCGGTGACGGCGACGACCTGGGTCTGGCGCCGCAGGGGCCGCTGCCGGTGCTCGCGGTCGTCGGGCGTCCCAACGTCGGCAAGTCGACCCTGGTCAACCGCATCCTCGGCCGCCGAGAGGCCGTGGTCGAGGACGTGCCGGGCGTCACGCGTGACCGCGTCACCTACGAGGCGGAGTGGTCGGGGCGGCGTTTCCTGCTCGTCGACACCGGCGGGTGGGAGCGTGACGTCACGGGCATCCACCTGCGGGTGGCCGAGCAGGCCGAGATCGCCATCGAGCTCGCGGACGCCGTCCTGTTCGTGGTCGACGCCACGGTGGGCGCCACCGACACCGACGAGGCGGTCGTGCGCGTGCTGCGGCGCTCCGGCAAGCCGGTCGTGCTGGCCGCCAACAAGGTCGACGACGCACGCACCGAGGCCGACGCCGCGATGCTCTGGTCGCTGGGTCTGGGTGAGCCGCAGCCGGTGTCGGCGCTGCACGGGCGGGGGAGCGGCGACATGCTCGACGCCGTGCTCGCGGTGCTGCCCGAGCAGTCGGCCGTGGGCGGCCAGTACGCCGAGGGCGGCCCACGCCGCGTGGCCCTGGTCGGTCGCCCGAACGTCGGCAAGTCCAGCCTGCTCAACAAGGCCGTCGGTAGCGAGCGGGTCGTCGTCGACGACGTCGCCGGCACGACGCGCGACCCCGTCGACGAGCTCGTGGAGCTGGGCGGCCGCATCTGGCGGTTCGTCGACACCGCCGGCATCCGCAGGCGGGTGCACCAGACGCGTGGGGCCGACTTCTACGCGTCCCTGCGCACGCAGACGGCGCTGGAGAAGGCGGAGGTGGCCGTCGTCCTCATCGACGCCGGCACGCCCATCACCGAGCAGGACGTGCGCGTCGTCCAGCAGGTCATCGACGCCGGCCGCGCGCTCGTGATCGCCTACAACAAGTGGGACACCATCGACGAGGAGCGCCGGTACTACCTCGAGCGCGAGATCGAGACCGAGCTGGTGCAGGTGCAGTGGGCGCCGCGGGTCAACATCTCTGCGCTGACCGGACGCCACCTCGACCGGCTGGTGCCCGCGCTCGACCAGGCCCTGGAGTCGTGGGACAGCCGCGTGCCCACCGGCCGGCTGAACACGTTCATGGGTGAGCTGGTCGCTGCCCACCCGCACCCGGTGCGCGGTGGCAAGCAGCCCCGCGTGCTGTTCGCGACGCAGGCCTCCACCCGGCCGCCTCGCTTCGTCGTGTTCGCCAGCGGCTTCCTGGAGGCGGGGTACCGCCGCTTCATCGAGCGTCGGCTGCGCGAGACCTTCGGTTTCGTCGGGACGCCCATCGAGGTGAGCGTGCGGGTGCGCGAGAAGCGTCGCAAGTAGGCCGCCTCACGCGCTCGTGGCCCGGCTCAGGCCAGCTGGCGACGACTGTGCTTGTCGGCGTACATCAGCCGGTCGGCGTCGCTCAGGACGTCGCCCACGGTCTGCTCGTAGGCCGCCTGGACGATGCCCACGCTGAGCCCGACCCGGACCTCGTCATCTGGTGACTCGACGGCGGTGCGCAGCCGGTCGACGACGATCGGCTGCGCGTGCGGCTGGAGGTCCTCGCAGAGCACGACGAACTCGTCGCCGCCCCAGCGGGCGACGGTGTCGCCCTCGCGCACCACCGCGGCGAGGCGCTGGGCGACCGCGACGATCGTCTGGTCGCCGACGTCGTGGCCGTAGCGGTCGTTGACCGACTTGAAGCCGTCGAGGTCGCAGAAGAAGAGGGTCGGCATCACACCCGAGCGGCGTCCTCGACCCAGTGCCAGCTCGAGGTGGTCGAGCAACGTGCGGCGGTTCGCCAACCCCGTGAGCGGGTCGTGACGGGCGTAGTGGTCGACCTCGGCCAGGACGTCGACCAGCTGGGCGTGCTGGCGACGCAGCTCGAACAGCTGCTCGACCTGCGTGGCGAGGTCGCGCAGGGCCGCGAGCTGACCGTCGTCGAGTCGGCGCGCCGACGGGTCGGTGACGCACAGCGTGCCCACGGCGAACCCGGCGTTGTCGTGCACCGGCACCCCGCAGTACAGCCGGACGACGTCGATCACGCCGGTGACGAACGGGTTGGCCGCGAAGCGGGAGTCGACTCGAGCGTCCGGGACGTGCACGAGCTCGTCGACGGACACCGTGACGTCGCACATGGACTGCGCGCGGGGCACCTCGCCGCGCTCGCCTCCGCAGACGGCAGCCTGCCACTGCCGATCGGTGTCGACGAGGTTGATCGCCGCGTACGGCGCCCCGGCGATGTAGGCGGCGAGCCGGGCGATCGCGTCGAGGTCGGGGGCCGGCGGCTGGTCGAGAACGCCCAGTCGGTGGAGCGCCGCCACGCGGGCGGCGTCATCGGACAACACGGGTCCGCGCACGGCAGAGACCTCCGCAGGCTCGAGGGGACCCTTCAAGCCTCGGCGCGGTCAGGGCCGATCTTGACGCTCGGCCGCTCGATGTTTTGTCGCCGTTCGATGATTTGTCGGGATGACAGGATTTGAACCTGCGACCCCCTGACCCCCAGTCAGGTGCGCTACCAAGCTGCGCCACATCCCGAATCCGTTCGCCCGTGGGCGAACGAAGGAAATGCTATCGCACCCCGACACCGGTCCAGGCCGCGGTTCGGCGGGCCGTCGCCCCCACAGGCCCGGCGACCACTTAGGCTCAGTGCGTGACTGACCAGGCCACGACCCCGCCGGAGCGCGAGCACTCCGTGCCGGGTACCAGCGACCGCGTGCTCACGGTGCCCAACGTGCTGTCCGCCCTGCGGCTCGTCGGCGTGCCGGTGTTCGTGTGGCTCATCCTCAGCGAGCGCGACGGGTGGGCGCTGGTCGTCCTGATGCTCTCGGGCGTCACCGACTACCTCGATGGCAAGATCGCGCGCCGCTTCAACCTGGTGTCCAAGGTGGGGGCGCTGCTCGACCCGATCGCCGACCGCCTCTACATCCTCACGACCCTGCTGGGTCTGGCGTGGCGCGACATCATCCCGTGGTGGCTCGTCGCGGTGCTGCTCGGCCGCGAGCTGTTCGGCGCCGCCGTCCTGCTGTGGGTGCGCCGGTACGGTTACGGGTCGCTGCCCGTGCACTTCGTCGGCAAGGCGGGCACGTTCAACCTCCTCTACGCGTTCCCGTTGCTGCTGCTCGCGGACGGCGAGTCGGCGCTCGCGCACGTCGCCCGACCGATCGCCTGGGGCTTCGTGTGGTGGGGTACCGCCCTGTACTGGGTCGCCGGGGTGCTGTACGCGGTGCAGGCCGCCGGGCTGGTGCGTGCGCGTCGCCAGGTGGCCGCGTGAGCGCGCGTCCCGCAGCACCGCGCCGGCAGAGCGAGTCGGCCCGCCGTCCGGACGCCTCCATGACCTTGCTGCTCGAGGTGATGACCCGCCCGCTGGACCCCGGCTACGAAGCCGCCGCCGAACGCCGGCGCGTTCTCGGCACGCAGGACGACGCGGGCGCCCGCGCACGCAGCGCCCTCGCCGTCCTGGCGCTCATCGCCGTGGGGCTGCTCCTGGCGACGGCGTGGTGGCAGACCCGCGGCACCCGTCCTGCCGGCGTCATCGCGCGCGACCAGCTCGCCGCTGAGATCCAGCGCCAGGACGCCGCAGCGGGTCGGCTGCAGCAACAGAACGCCGCGCTCGTGGCCCAGATCGAGGCGGAGCGCTCGCGCCAGCTGCAGCTGTCCGCGCAGAGCGGCCTGGCCGAGCAGGTCACGACCCTCGGCCTGGTGACGGGGGCGACGGCGGCGTCGGGTCCGGGGATCGTCGTCACCGTGAACGACGCGGAGGCCGCCTCAGGGTCCGGCGACGGCAGCAACCCGCGCGCGCAGCAGAACGCCGACGACGGCCGCGTGCTCGACCAGGACCTGCAGCTCGTGGTGAACGGTCTGTGGGACGCGGGGGCCGAGGCGATGGCGATCAACGGCCAGCGGCTCACGGCCCTGTCAGCGATCCGGTCGGCCGGGCAGGCGATCCTGGTGGACTACCGACCGTTGTCACCGCCGTACAAGATCTCGGCCATCGGCGACCCGCAGAAGCTGCAGTCGCGGTTCATGAACGGCGCCGGTGGCCGCGACCTGCAGTACCTCAAGGACAACTTCGGCATCCGCTTCGACCTGACGTCCTCCAGCCGGCTCACCCTGCCGGCCAGCGCGGGCCTCACCACCCGTCGAGCCAAGGCGCTCGAGCGCTCGACCACCAGCAGCTCGACCACCAGCAGCTCGACCACCAGCAGCTCGAGCACCTCGAGCTCCGACTCGTCCGGCACCCGCGCCAGCACCCGTTCGACCCAGGAGACCCCGTGATCCCCGCCCTTGGCCTCGTCGTCGGCGTCGTCCTCGGCTTCGTCCTGCACCCGACCGTGCCCGTGTGGATGCAGCCGTACCTGCCGATCGCGGTGGTCGCGGCGCTCGACGCGGTCTTCGGGGGCCTGCGCGCCCTGCTCGACGGCATCTTCGACGACAAGGTGTTCGTCGTGTCGTTCTTGTCGAACGTCTTCGTCGCGGCGTTCATCGTCTACCTCGGTGACCAGCTGGGTGTCGGCTCCCAGCTGTCGACCGGCGTGGTCGTCGTCCTGGGCATCCGCATCTTCTCCAACGTCGCCGCGATCCGCCGGCACCTGTTTCGCGCATGAGCGGCACCGACGACGAGCTGAGGCCGCACGGTCGGCACGAGGTGGCGTCCGGATCGGTGCCCGGGCGCACCTGGAGCGCGCTGCGCCGAGCCATGCAGCCTCGGGCGAGCCGGGCCCAGCTGCTGGCGACCGCGCTGGTGGCCGCCCTCGGCTTCGCGCTGGTGGCCCAGATCACCCAGCGCGACGAGCAGGCGCTCACCGGCCTGCGGCAGAGCGACCTGGTGCAGATCCTCGACAACATCGCCGACCGCCGCGACCGGTTGGCGGCCGAGCAGTCGGACCTGGAGGCCGAGCGCCGCGACCTCACCTCGGGCTCGGCCGGATCGCAGGCGGCCATCGACGCCGCCCAGGAGCGTCTGGACGCGCTCGGCGTGCTCGCGGGCACCGTGGCAGCGGAGGGCACCGGCGTCCAGGTCTTCATCAGCGACCCGCAGGGGGAGGTGCGCGCGGCGCGGATCCTCGACCTCGTGCAGGAGCTGCGGGACGCCGGCGCCGAAGCCATCCAGGTCGGCACGGCGCGCGTCGTGGCCACCACGGCGTTCACCGACGTCCCCGGGGGAGTGGCCGTCGACGGCGACAAGCAGACGGCGCCGTACACGATCCTCGCCATCGGCGACAGCCAGACCATGGCCACCGCGCTCGAGATTCCCGGCGGGGTCCTGGCCAGCCTCCCGGAGGGTGCGCGAGGTACCGTCGCGGCCAAGGAAGAGGTGCAGATCACTGCCTTGCGACCGGTTCCGACCCCTCGTTACGCTCAGCCGGCCGTGACACCGACCGCGACGCGCTGAGCCGCAGCCGTTCGTCCCTACCCACCGTGCACTCGAGACGCGAGGACCCATGAGCGCGAACGACTTCCCCGACGACCTCAGCTACACCGCCGAGCACGAGTGGGTGCGGCGCGGGGCCGACGGTGCGGTGCGCGTCGGCATCACGGCCTACGCGCAGGACGCGCTCGGCGACGTGGTGTTCGTGACGCTGCCCGAGGTGGGTAGCGACGTCACGCCCGGCTCGGCCTGCGGCGAGGTGGAGTCCACCAAGTCGGTGAGCGACATCTTCGCCCCTGTTGCGGGCACCGTGTCGGCGCGTAACGACGCGCTGGACGCCAACCCCGAGCTCGTCAACAGCGACCCGTACGGGCAGGGCTGGATGTTCGAGGTGCGGCCCAGTGACCCGGCGGCGCTCGACGGCCTGATGGACGCCGCGGCCTACCAGGCCCAGCTCGGCTGACCACCCGCCCGACCTGACGCGGCGCGGATTCCGCGCTGCCACCGGGTGAGCGTCGTCGCTCACCCTGCAGTTCAGGGTTGGGCTGTGGCAGTCTGGACCCGCGCACCCCCGGATGCCTGCCGAGGGGCGACAGATGACTCGAGGGAGTAGCGCCATGCCGGACGAGCAGGACCGCCCCACGGTCCAGCCGCAGCAGCCCGCCGAGCCGCCGGACGCCACCACGATGCACCTGTCCGCGATCGGCTCGGGGCCGGACGAACGAGCCACCGAGGTCGGCGAGCCGGCCGCCGGTGAGCCGGGGGCTCCGGCCGCCGTCGAGCCGGGCACCGTCGCCTCGCTGCGAGCGGGCACCGCCTTGCTGCGGGTCGACCACGGACCCAACGCGGGCTCGCGCTTCCTGCTCGACGGCGACGTCACGACCGTCGGGAGGCACCCGAGCAGCGACATCTTCCTCGACGACGTCACCGTCTCGCGCAAGCACGCGGAGTTCCGCCGGGAGGGCACGGCCTTCAGCGTCCGCGACGTCGGCAGCCTCAACGGCACGTACGTCAACCGGCAGCGGATCGACGCCAGCCCGCTCGCCACGGGCGACGAGGTGCAGATCGGCAAGTTCCGGCTCGTCGTGATGCTGGGCGAGGCCGAATGAGCCCTGCGGTCTCGCGCCGCGACTCGACCATGAGCATCGGGGAGGTCCTGGCGCAGCTGAGCCCGGACTTTCCCGACGTCAGCGTCTCCAAGATCCGGCTGTGGGAGAGCGAGGGCCTCGTCGAGCCCGCACGCACACCGTCGGGATACCGCAAGTTCACGCACGAGGACGTCGAGCGGCTGCGGTACGCCATGACGCTGCAGCGCGACCAGTTCTGGCCGCTGCGCAAGATCCGTGACCACCTCGACGCCGTCTCGCGCGGGGCCGAGGAGCTGCTGGTCGGAGCCACCGGGCCCCGCGCGGCGCGGCCGGCCGACGGCGGCGAGGGTTCGGGGCTGGAGGACCTGCTGCGGCGCGGCGGCCGCGTGCGGCTGTCGGCGGCCGAGCTGTGCACGCGCGCCGGGATCGATGCCGACGAGCTGGAGTCGCTCGTCGGCTTCGGGCTGCTGCAGCCGAGCGTCGCGGGCTGGTACGACGAGACCGCCCTGGTCATCGCCACGGCCGCGGCCGAGCTGGCCGGCTTCGGCATCGAGGCGCGCCACCTGCGCGCGTTCCGCACGGCTGCCGACCGCGAGGTCGGACTGGTCGAGCAGGTCGTCAGCCCCCTGCGCGGCGGGCGGGCGGACTCCGCGCGTGCCCGGGCCGACGACACCGCGCGCGAGATCACGGCGGTGGCCCTGCGGCTGCACGCCGCGCTGGTGCGCGCCGGCCTGGCCCGCGCGGGCCTGGGCTGAGCCGCCACCCGTCGTCGGCGCGTTCGCCGTCGGCGCGGCGGGGTACGGTGAAGACGTGCGAGAGGTCGAGGTCGTCGGAGTCCGGGTCGAGCTGCCCAACAACCAGCCCATCGTGCTGCTGCGTGAGAGCGGTGGTGACCTGTACCTGCCGATCTGGATCGGTGCCGCGGAGGCCACGGCTATCGCGTACGCCCAGCAGGGCGTCGTCCCGCCCCGTCCGCTGACCCACGACCTGTTCAAGGACGTGCTCGAGGCGCTGGGTCGCCAGCTCGAGGAGGTGCGCATCGTCGCGGTCCGCGACGGCGTGTTCTACGCGAGCCTGGTGTTCGACGGGGGAGTCGAGGTCAGCTCGCGCTCGTCAGACGCCATCGCCCTGGCGCTGCGCACGGGCACCCGGATCGTGGCGGCAGACGAGGTGCTCGACGACGAAGGCGTCCCGGTGCCCGACGAGCAGGAGGACGAGGTCGAGAAGTTCCGGGAGTTCCTCGACCAGATCTCGCCCGACGACTTCGAGCAGGGTGGAGGCGCCGAGCCGGGCGCAGCGCCCGGTCCGACCGAACCCTGAACCTGAGACTGAGACTTCGTCGGCGTGCCGTCGCGACACGCCGACGTGCGTGACCCTCGACCTGTGATTGACGGGCGCCTGCGCGAGGCCTACCGTCGAAGACGAACGCCCCCCTTGTAGTTCCACCGATGTCGTCTCGACCCGGCCGGAGCTCTTCCCCCGGTGGGGCGCCGATGACGGAGGTCGACGTGACCAGCTCAGGCGACGCCACGCAGCAGCCCGCCCGACGCGTGCCCGAGCAGGCGCAGGGCCTGCTGTTCACCGACGACCTGCCGGTGCTGCCCGTCGACGCCGGCTACCGAGGGCCCACAGCGTGCGGCGCGGCGGGGATCACCTACCGTCAGCTCGACTACTGGGCGCGCACCGGGCTCGTCGAGCCGTCGGTGCGCGGCGCGAGCGGCTCCGGCAGCCAGCGGCTGTACAGCTTCCGCGACATCCTCGTGCTGAAGATCGTCAAGCGGCTCCTCGACACCGGCGTCTCGCTGCAGCAGATCCGCACCGCCGTCGAGCACCTGCGCGAGCGCGGCGTCGACGACCTGGCGCAGATCACCCTCATGAGCGACGGTGCGAGCGTCTACGAGTGCACCTCGGCCGACGAGGTCATCGACCTGGTGCAGGGTGGCCAGGGCGTGTTCGGCATCGCCGTCGGGCGCGTGTGGCGCGAGGTCGAGGGAGAGCTCGCCCAGCTGCCCAGCGAGCGCCCGGACGACGTCGGCGCCGACCACCCGCACGACGAGCTCTCGGCGCGCCGGCGCAACCGCGCTGCCGGATAGGTCCCGACGGCGTCGCCGCTCGTATATCCTGGCGGGGCCATCGACCCTGCGTGGGAGAGTCCCCGGCGCGCCAGCCGCGCCGGGGCGCCGAAGGGGCAATTCTCCCCGGAACCTCTCAGGCGCCCAGGACCACGCGGAAGAGGCGACTCTGGAGCGCGGCCTGCGCCGGGTGACAGAGGGGGAGGTCCGTGTCACGTCGCCGGCAGCGGTCGGCCCACGTCAGGAGCCTCCAGATGACCCCTTCGTCCCTCGGTGCCGTCCCGTTCGTCGACCGGCACGTCGGTCCGGACGGCGACGCCGTCCAGTCCATGCTGCAGGTGGTGGGCTACGCCTCGCTCGAGGAGCTCGTCACCGCTGCGGTGCCGGAGTCGATCCGGATGGGCGAGCGCCTCGGCCTCCACGACGGCCGCAGCGAGCCGGAGGTGATCGCTGAGCTGCGTGAGCTGGCCGCGCGAAACACCGTCGCGACGTCGATGATCGGGCAGGGCTACTACGGCACCCACGTGCCGGCGGTGGTTCAGCGCAACGTGCTCGAGAACCCCGCCTGGTACACGGCCTACACGCCGTACCAGCCGGAGATCTCGCAGGGGCGGCTGGAGGCGCTGCTGAACTTCCAGACCGTCGTCTGCGACCTGTCCGGCCTGCAGACGGCGAACTCCTCGCTGCTCGACGAGGCCACGGCGGCGGCCGAGGCGATGACGTTGATGCGGCGGGCCGCCAAGGTGGGGCCCGAGGCGGCGCTGGTCGTGGACGAGGACGTCTTCGTGCAGACGCACGCCGTCATCGCCACGCGCGCTGAGCCACTCGGCCTCGACGTCGTGCGGGCCTCGTTGGCGGGCGACGACCCCGCAGCCGCGCTGGACGCCGCGCTCGAGGGGCGTGAGGCCTTCGGGGTGATCGTGCAGTACCCCTCGGCGAGCGGTCGGGTCGCCGACCTCACGCGCCTGATCGAGGTCGTGCACGAGCGGGGTGGGTTGGTGACCGTGGCCGCCGATCTGCTCGCGCTCACCCTGCTGCGCGCGCCGGGGGAGATGGGCGCCGACATCGCGGTGGGTACGAGTCAGCGCTTCGGCGTCCCGATGGGCTTCGGCGGACCGCACGCCGGCTACATGGCGGTGCGCGCGGGCCTCGAGCGCAACCTGCCGGGCCGGCTCGTCGGCGTCTCCGTCGACGCCGCCGGGGACCCGGCGTACCGCCTCGCCCTGCAGACCCGAGAGCAGCACATCCGCCGCGAGAAGGCCACGAGCAACATCTGCACCGCGCAGGTGCTGCTGGCGGTGATGGCCTCGATGTACGCCGTCTACCACGGCCCTGAGGGGCTCGCGGCGATCGCCCGCGGGGTGCACCGTCGGGCCGTCGCCTTGGCCCAGACGCTGGGCGCGATCGAGGGCGTCGAGGTCGTGCACACCGAGGTGTTCGACACGCTCCTGCTGTCGGTGCCGGGCCGTGCCGATCAGGTCGTGGCCGCGGCGGCCGCCCGCGGGGTCAACCTGTGGCGGGTCGACGACGATCACGTGAGCGTCAGCTGCGACGAGACCACGACCGATGAGCAGCTCGGCGCCGTCGTGGCCGCTTTCGGAGGCGGACAGGGGGCGGTGAGCCCGGCGTCCGACGACGCCATCGCCGAGCGCGTCCGGCGCACCACGCCGTTCCTCAGCCACCCGGTGTTCCACCAGCACCGCAGCGAGACGGCCATGCTTCGGTACCTGCGCCGCCTGGCTGACCTCGACTACGCGCTCGACCGGGGCATGATCCCGCTCGGCTCGTGCACGATGAAGCTCAACGCGACCACTGAGATGGCGGCCGTGACCTGGCCGGAGTTCTCCGGGCTGCACCCGTTCGCGCCGCGCGAGCAGGTGCAGGGCATGGTCGAGCTCATCCGCCAGCTCGAGCGCTGGCTGGTCGAGGTCACGGGCTACGACGCGGTGTCGCTGCAGCCCAACGCGGGTTCGCAGGGTGAGCTCGCCGGCCTGCTCGCGATCCGCGCCTACCACCGGGCGCGCGGGGAGGGTGAGCGCCGGGTCGTGCTGATCCCGGCCTCGGCCCACGGCACGAACGCCGCGAGCGCGGTGATGGCGGGACTGAAGGTCGTCGTGGTCAAGACCGCAGCAGGCGGCGACATCGACATGGACGACCTGCGCGCCCAGGTCGAGGCGCACCGCGACGACCTCGCGGGGATCATGGTCACCTACCCCTCGACGCACGGCGTGTTCGAGGACACCATCACCGAGCTGTGCGCCCTGGTGCACGACGCAGGCGGACAGGTCTACGTCGACGGCGCGAACCTCAACGCGCTGGTCGGGCTGGCTCGACCGGGCCGGTTCGGTGCCGACGTCTCGCACCTGAACCTGCACAAGACCTTCTGCATCCCACACGGTGGTGGCGGGCCCGGGGTCGGACCGGTGGCGGTGCGCTCGCACCTGGCGCCGTACCTGCCGAGCCACCCCCTCGTCGACGACGCGTCCCCCGGCTCGAGCGTGGGCCCGGTGTCGGCGGCGCCGTTCGGGTCGGCGTCCATCTTGCCGATCAGCTGGGCGTACGTGCGCCTCATGGGTGGGCCCGGCCTGCGTCGGGCGACCCAGGTCGCCGTGCTGTCGGCGAACTACGTGGCCGCGCGCCTGCGCGAGCACTACCCGGTGCTCTACAGCGGACACGATGGCCTGGTGGCGCACGAGTGCATCCTCGACCTGCGCGAGATCACCAAGCGCACGGGCATCACCGTCGACGACGTCGCCAAGCGGCTGATCGACTACGGCTTCCACGCCCCGACGATGTCGTTCCCCGTGGCAGGCACGCTGATGGTCGAGCCCACGGAGAGCGAGGACCTCGTCGAGCTCGACCGCTTCTGCGAGGCGATGATCGCCATCAAGGGTGAGATCGACGCCGTGGCCTCGGGCACCTGGCCGGCCGATGACAACCCCCTGCGCGGCGCCCCGCACACCGCCCTGTCGGTCGCGGGCAAGTGGGAGCACGCGTACACGCGGGAGGAGGCGGCCTACCCCCGCGGGGTCGAGGCGCGCGGCAAGTACTGGCCGCCCGTGCGGCGCATCGACGGCGCGTACGGCGACCGGCACCTCGTGTGCTCCTGCCCGCCGCCCGAGGCGTTTGAGGACTGAGCGAGAGCGGCGGCGCGCTCACCGGGCCGGTGAGCGCGCCGCCGACCGCCCCCGTCTCGGGCGGGTGCGGCTCAGTGGCTGAGCGCCGGGCTCTTGTCGCTGGAGCGCTGGGTCGGGAAGCGGGCCGCGAACCCGTAGGCCCACAAGGCGTTGACGTTGCGGCGCTCGGTGCTGTTCGGGTACGGGTTGGTGCACGACGGGCCGGGGCCACCGCCGGACATCAGCTCGCTGCAGGGGCCGCTGTAGTGGTCGGGCAGCCCGAGCACGTGACCCGTCTCGTGAGCCACGATGCGCAGTGGGGCGTACCGCTGAGCCTGGCTGTAGTCGATGAGGATGTAGCCGTGGCCGTGGCCGTCGGTGCTCGCGTACGAGCCCCGTGAGTCACTGCCCTCGTAGTAGGTCAGGTCGGCCGGGTAGCCCCGCACCAGGCGCACGTTGCTCACGCTGGAGTTCCAGATCGAGGCGCTCTGCGCGATCTCGTAGGCGAACGACGGCGCGTTCGAGGCGTCGTAGTACACGACGGCGGCCGCCGCGGTCTGCCGCCCGCTGCGCGGCGTCGCGTCCAGCTGGTTCGCCTGGGCCTTGAGGGCCTGAGCGAGCTGCCGGCGCAGCCGCGTGTTCTGCGCGTCGTCCTGGCTTCCCGGGGTGTAGGCGTGGCGGGACGACTGGGCCGCGGACGAGGTCGACGCGGCGGTAGCGGCGGTGGTCGTCGGCGCCCCCGAGGCGACGACGGCGCCGGCCGCGAGTCCGGCGGCGACCGCCAGCAGGCGGGCGCGTACTGACCTGGTGCGTGATGTCATGCGATACCTCCGTAGACGTCGGTGGGATGTCCACCGAGTCCTTCCTACGGTGTATTTCGCCCAGACCGGGTCAAACCGCCGTCAAATGTCCGTCAACTCCTGTCGGGAGCAGGCCGGCTGGCGGCTACGTGCGTCCGAAACGCTCCTGCGCCTGGTGCAGGCTGCGGCGCACGCGCGGGCCGCCGGGCTGCCAGTCGGCCAGCACGACGCGCCCGGTGACGAGGGGTGGGTGCGCCGCCCGGACGACGTCGACCACCCAGGCGTCGTCGTCGACGAACAGCCCGATGTCGTCGCGCCGGGTGAGCCGGCGCAGTCCGGCGAGCTTCAGACGGGCCGCGGGGGAGTAGTCCGCGTCAGGGCGCAGCAGCACGTCGCCGTAAGGCAGTCCGTGGCGACTCAGCCAGCGTTCGGTGTCGCGCCGCAGCCGCTCGGGGCGCCCACTGAGGTAGACGACGTCGTGGCCCGCGCTGTGCGCCCGCAGGGCCAGGGCCACGCCGACACCCAGCGGTGGGTCGTCGCCTGCCGCGGCGAAGAACGCGTCCCAGCTGCGCCGGGCGCCCGTGAGGTGGTGCCTGCGGTGCGCGACGTCGGCCAGCACGCCGTCGACGTCGAACACGGCCAGGGTCATGAAGCCACCTGCGTCGCGCCGTCGCCGCTGCGGTGGCGGACGCTGGAGCCGGTGCGCGTCTTCACGACCTCCAGCTGCTGGTGGATGCGCGAGCGCAGGTCGCTGACGTGACTGACGATGCCGACGGTGCGCCCGCCGCTGCGCAGCCCGTCGAGCACCGTCATGACCTCTTCGAGCGCGTCGTCGTCGAGGGAACCGAAGCCCTCGTCGACGAACAGCGTCTCGATGTCGGTGCCGCCGGCCTCGGCCTGCACGACGTCCGCCAGCCCCAGCGCCAGCGCGAGGGAGGCGATGAACGACTCGCCGCCCGACAGCGTCGACGGCTCACGGGCGACACCGGTCCAGCTGTCGACGACCTCCAGGCCGAGGCCGCTGCGCGCGCCGCCCTTGGCGAGGTCGTCGCTGTGGGCGAGGGTGTAGCGACCGTCGGACATGGCGACCAGCCGCTCGCTGGCCGCCACCGCCACCTCCTCCAGCCGCGCGGCCAGCACGAAGGCCGACAGCCGCATGCGCCGTACGTTGCCGCCCCCGGTGCCGTCGACGCAGCGCGACAGCTCGTCGACGTGCCGGTGTCTGGCCCGCAGCTCGCGGTGGACGTCGTCGTGCTCGCGCAGCGCCTCGGTGAGCTCCAGCAGGGCCTCGTGCGCCTGTTGGGCGATGGTCACGGTGCGCAGCGCCTCGCTCGCGCACCGCTCGGCCTGTTCGACGGCTGACCGCTGCGCGTCCAGGTCAGGCAGCGCCGCGTCGTCGAGGCCGCGCAGCTCGGGCGTGGCCAGCACCGCCTCGGCATCGGCGCGCAGCCGCTCGTGCTCGCGCACCGTCTCCTCCAGGGCCGCGAGGGAGCCGTCGTCAAGCCACGCCTGCTGGGCCGCCGCCAGGTCGGCGAAGCCGAGCTCGGTCGCCGCGACGGTGGCGGCGGCACGCAGGTCGTCCGCTCTGGTGCGGGCGAACGCGAGGTCGCGGACCGCGTCGACCAGGTCGTGGAGCGCATCGCCCTGCGCCGCCACCTGGTCGCGCGCCGCCGCGAGGTCGAGGGCCCCGCCCAGCAGGCGCGCGAGCGAGGCGGCCACCTCGTCTCGGTGAGCAGCCAGCACCTCCAGCCGGGCCCGCAGCTCGTCTCGGCGGCGCTGCGCGCTCTGCCGGGCCTCGATGTCGGTGTCGTGCTCGGCCTGCTGGGTCTGGAGCTCGTGACGGCACCGCTCCAGCGACTGGGCGGCCTGCTCGGCCGCGACGAGCTCGCGCTCGCGTGCGGCCACGGCCGCCCGAGCGGCCTCCACCGACTGACCGGCCGCCGCCGTGCTGAGCGCCGCGTGCCGCTGGGCCACGACGGCGTGCGCCTGCTCGGCGTCCTCGCGCGCAGCGCGGGCAGCATCGACCACCTCCTGCGCGAGGAGCTCCTGATCCTCGTCGACGTGTCCGGGCGCGGTGGGTGCGAGGTGTGGATGGTCGGTGCTGCCGCACACGGGGCACGATGCGCCCGCAGCGAGTCCCGCCGCCAGGGCAGCGGCCATCCCGCGCAGCCTGCGCTCGCGGACGTCGAGCAGCCGGGCCTGAGCCTGCAGCTCGTGGTCGCGGGCCACTCGTCGCCGCTCGTCGTGCTCGGTCAGCTCTCGGGCGCACTCCGCGACCTCGTCGGCGGCGCGTGCCACAGCGCGGGCGGCGTCGACGGCCTGCTGGGCGGCGTCGAGCAGGGACGCCCGAGCGAGCAGGGCGTCCTGCAGGTCGCGGAGCTCGGCCAGCGACGCCTGGCGCACCGGCAGACGTGCGGACAGCTCGCTCTGCGTCCGCTCGACGTCGTCGGCCTGCTGACGCAACGCCGAGCACTCGTCGTCCAGGCGGTGCAGCTCGTCGTCCTGCGCTCGGGCGTCGTCGAGTCGCGTGAGCTCACGCTGACGCTCGTGGAGCAGGGCCTCGAAGTGCTCGAGGTGGGCGCCCGGGTCCGGGGCGCCGACGGCGTCCGCGACGCCGTCGAGGGAGTCCGGCAGGGCCGTCAGTCGCCGGTGGACCAGCGCGGCGGCCTCGGTCTCGGCGCGGGTCGCGTCCGCGAGCCGCGGCAGGATCACGGCCAGTCGCTGCGCTCGCCGCGCCGCGTCGAGGCGCCCGACGGCGGCGCGGTGCCGGTCGTCGTCGGCGTCCAACCGCATCAGCGTCGCCAGCAGCTCGCTGCGCCGCAGAAGCCGACTGCTGAGCTCCTCGCCGGCCCGCCAGGCTGCGCTCGCAGCAGCAGCGTGCTGCCGCGCGGCCGCCGCGTCGGTGCGGGCGCGGGCGAGGGCTGCCGTGACCGCCGAGCTCAACGCCTCGACCAGCCGGGGCCCGGGCGGGTCGGCGAGCGCGACCTCCTCGGCTGAGCCCGCGACGGCCGCGACGGCTCCGACCACGGGCAGCGCCGCCTGCTGCGCGCGCGCCACGAGGGCGTCGCGTTCGGCGTCTGCGGCGGCGACCAGCCGCGTGAGCCGCTGGCGCTCGTCACGCAGCCAGGTCTCGACCCCGGCGTACCGGTCGATGTCGAACAGCCGGCTGAGCAGCTCGGCTCGCTGCTGGGCCCCCGCGCGCAAGAACGCCGCGAACTCGCCCTGGGGCAGCATCACCACCTTGGTGAACTGCTCGAGCCCCATGCCCAGCAGGTCATGCAGCAGCAGGGCCGCTTCGTCGCTGCGGCGAGCCACGAGCACGCGCCACGCGCCGTCGACCAGCTCGCGGATGTCGGTGGAGGCCGGCTCGCGCGTCGTGCCGTGCCCCCGCTTCTTCGGCCGCTGCCACTCCGGGGAGCGCGTGACCTCGAGCCGGCGTCCGCCGATCGTGAGCTCGAGCACGACCCGCGGTGGCGTGGTCGCGTCGGCGTGGTCGCTGCGCAGCCGCGGGCGCCCCTCGCGCCGGGCACCCGGCAGCTGACCGAACAGCGCGAAGCACACGGCATCGAGCACGCTCGTCTTGCCGGCGCCGGTCGGTCCATGGAGCAGGAACACCCCGTCGCCGCTCAGGAGGTCGAAGTCGACGACCTGCCGGGTCGCGAACGGGCCGAAGGCCTCCAGCTGCAGCCGGTGCAGCCTCATGCGGCGCCCATCGCGTCGTCGGCCCGCTCCGCGCCGGGCGCGCCGGTCGCGGGTCGCTCAGCCGCGACGACCCGGGCGCCGTCGAGCGCCTCGGTCAGCAGCGCTCGGTCAGCGGCGGCGTGGGGCTGCTCGCGGACGTGCGCCACGAACGCGCAGCAGACGTCGACCGGCTCACAGCCACGCACACGCCCCGCGTAGGTGCGGTCGTCGGTCACTGCGCCCTGCGGTTCGAAGGCGAGCACCAGCGTGTGCGGGTACCGAGCGCGCAGCTGCTCCATGGCGTGACGGGGACGAGCGGTGTCGGTGAGGGTGACGTGGCACCAGCCGCTCTCGGCCGGTGCGTGCCGGGGGTCGCGCAGCAGGTCGTCGAGCTCGCCGCGCAGCACGTGCAGCCGCCGGGGTACGGGGGCCTCGACCGGCGTCACCGACTCCGCCCCGCGCGGCCCGAGGTCGACCAACCAGCAGCCCTTGCGATGCGACGCCTCGCCGAACGAGTACGCCAGTGGTGAGCCGCTGTAGCGCACCGTGTCGCTGATCTGCTGGCGGCCGTGCAGGTGCCCGAGCGCCGCGTAGTCGACGCCGTCGAAGACGGACGCCGGCACCGACCCCACACCACCGACGCTGATGTCGCGCTCGGACTCGCTCGCCTGGCCGCCCACCACGAAGGCGTGGGCCGCCACGACCGACCGCACGCCGCCCCGCCGCGCCAGATCGGCCCGCACGCGCTCCATCGCGGCGGTGAGCACCGCCTCGTGACCGCGCTGGCAGGCCAGGTGCTCGGCTGCCAACGCGGGCTCGAGGTACGGGAGCGCGTACACGGCCACCGGGCCGTGGGAGTCGGCGAGCAGCACCGGCCGGTCGAGGTCGGCGAGGCGGGTGCGCAGGTGCACCCCGCCGCGCTCGAGGACGGCACCACCGAATCCGAGCCGCTGCGCCGAGTCGTGGTTGCCGCTGCTGACCACCAGACGCGCTCCGGTGGCGGTGAGCCGGGCGAGCGCGTCGTCGAGCACCCCCACGGTGTCGACCGACGGCAGCGCCCGGTCGTAGACGTCACCTGCGACCACCACGACGTCGACCCGCTCGCTGCGCACCACCTCGACCAGGTGGTCGAGAAAGACCGCCTGGTGCTCCAGCATCCCGACGCGGTGAAAGCTGCGCCCGAGGTGCCAGTCGGAGGTGTGGAGGATGCGCACACCGGGACTCTAGGTCGCACGTCCGACAGATCCGTGGCGCCACGACGGCACGCAGGGGACGAGGTCGGAACAGTCCTGCGAACCGGTGGCCGCGGGCGACCCGCCGTGGCAGGGTCTGGGCATGGGCGACGAGGTGGCCGGCGTCAGCTTCACGCGCGAGCAACGGCAGCGGTACCGCGAGAAGGTCAGGCAGTGCCTCGACGTCTTCGAGCGCATGCTGACCGAACGCAGCTTCGAGTTCGAGCGTCCCCTCACCGGCCTCGAGATCGAGCTCAACCTGGTGGACGCGGACTTCTCACCCGCCATGGGCAACGCCGCAGTGCTCAAGAGCATCGCTGACCCGGCCTACCAGACCGAGCTCGGGCAGTTCAACATCGAGCTGAACGTCCCGCCTCGCCCGCTGCCGGGGGACTCCGCCCTCGAGCTCGAGGAGTCGTTGCGCGCCAGCCTCAACGCTGCAGAGGCCAAGGCCAACGACGTGGGTGCGCACATCGTGATGATCGGCATCCTCCCGACGATCATGCCCGAGCACTTCCACACCGAGTGGATGAGCGCGAACCCCCGCTACGCCGCGCTCAACGAGTCGATCTTCGCCGCCCGCGGCGAGGACCTCCTGCTCGACATCGCGTCCCCGACGAGCGCCGAGCGCGTCACCGCGTACGCCGACACCATCGCCCCCGAGGCGGCCTGCACGTCCGTGCAGCTGCACCTGCAGGTCAGCCCGCAGGACTTCGCCGCGAACTGGAACGCCGCCCAGACCCTGCTCGGCCCGCAGGTGGCGTTGGGGGCCAACTCGCCGTTCCTGTTCGGCAAACAGCTGTGGGCCGAGACGCGCACCGAGCTGTTCCTGCAGGCCACCGACACCCGATCGGTGGAGCTGAAGAACCAGGGCGTGCGTCCCCGCGTGTTCTTCGGCGAGCGCTGGATCACCTCGATCTTCGACCTGTTCGAGGAGAACGTGCGGTACTTCCCGGCGCTGCTGCCCGAGGTCTCCGACGAGGACCCCGTCGCCGTGCTGGACGACGGCGGCGCGCCGCGCATGCAGGAGCTTCGCCTGCACAACGGCACGGTCTACCGCTGGAACCGGCCCGTCTACGACATCGTCGAGGGCCGGCCCCACCTGCGGGTCGAGAACCGCGTGCTGCCGGCGGGCCCGACCGTCGTCGACGTGCTGGCGAACTCGGCCTTCTACTACGGGGCCATGCGGGTGCTGTCGGAGGAGGACCGCCCGGTGTGGACCAAGATGAGCTTCGCCACGGCGGAGGCGAACTTCACCGAGTGCGCTCGCCGGGGCCTGCCGGCGTCCGTCTACTGGCCCGGGTTCGGCGAGATCCCGGTCGAGGAGCTGGTGCTGCGCCACCTCCTGCCGATGGCCCACGAGGGCCTGTCCAGGTGGGGCGTCTCGCAGCAGGTCCGAGACCGTTACCTCGGAGTGATCGAGGCGCGGTGCAAGACCGGCCGCAACGGCGCGGAGTGGCAGGTCTCGACGGTGCGCGCCCTGGAGGCGCGCGGCCGCACGCGACTGGACGCGCTGCGCGAGATGCTCGCGCTGTACTCCGAGCGCATGCACGGCAACGAGCCGGTGCACACCTGGGACGTGCCGGGGGAGTAGCTGGCCGGCCGATGTCGGAGGCCGGGTCTACACTCGTTCCTGAGGCCGAGACCTTGACGCCCTTGACGCTCGGGAGGCGCACTGATGGAACGGTTGGGCACCCCACGCACGACCGGCACGCCGGCGGAGCAGTTCCACCACGACCTGCTCGACGCACTCCACGACGCCGTCGAGGCCCGCCTGCGCACCGTCGAGAGGCGCGGGGGCGACATCGCCCAGCTCGGCGACCCGCATGAGCTTGCTGAGCGCATGGCCGCGACGCTGCCCGTAGCGGCGCACCCGTTCGACGTCGAGCTCGGACCCTTCTACGACACCACCGGCCTCAGCCGCTGGTGGGGGGTCAGCCGCCAGGCGCTCGCCGACCGCGTCCGGCGCGGCACGCTGCTGGCGTGCCGCACCTTCGACGGTCACCTGGTCTACCCCGCCTTCCAGTTCGCGCGCGACGGTGCCGTGCGACCCGGCATCGCCGAGGCCGTGGCGGTCTTCAGCCGGGCCGGCGTGGACGGCTGGACGGCGGCGATCTGGCTCACCACCGCGTCCGCCGCCTTCGACGGCGACAGCGCGGTCGACCACCTCGTCGTCCACCGCGCGTCGGCCGCCGCCGTGCGCCGGGTCCTGCGGCAGGCGCAGGCTGACGTCGCCGCGTGGGCGGCGTGAGCGCTCGCGACGTCTCGGCTCAGCTCCCACCGCCCGACGACCTTCGGGGATTTCCCGTGCGACGGCTGGCGCCGGACGCCCCGGTGTTCCGGGCTCACCAGGCCAGGCGATCGCCCTGGTGGTTCTCCAGCAGTGGGGGACGTTTCGACCTGAGCGAGCCGCGCGGCACCTGCTACGTGGCGTCGTCCGCGCTGGTCGCGGTGCGCGAGCGCTTGGGGCCGGTGCTGGCTGCGCGCTCGACCCTGCCTGCCGGCGCGCTCGACGGCGTCGTGGTGTCGCGCCTCACGCTCGCGCGGCCGCCGACCGCGGCCCAGGAGCACCGGGGGGAGCGGGCGCTGCGGTTGGCGAACGTCCGCACCGCCGCGGCGGCGGATTTCGGCGTCACCCGAGAGCTGGAGTCCATGACGCCGTACGACGTGCCGGTGCGTTGGGCTGCGGCGTTCGACGCGGCGGGCTTCGACGGCGTCTGGTACGGCCCCCGGTTCAGCCCCGGTGCAGCCGGCGCGGTGGCGGCGTTCGGGCCGGCGGGCCAGGACGACGCGCGCGCCGTCGATCCCGAGCCGGTGCCGGTGACCCAGGTGGCCGGCGTACCAGCCGTCGTCGAGCCACCGAGGCGGCGCGACCTGTTGGTCATCGAGCCACCCCGCGGCCGGGTCAGTCGCTCTCGATGAGCCGGCGCGCGACCTCGCCGTAGTCCTCGCCCTCGGCGACGTCGACGAGCTTCACCGGCGACAGGCCCGTGCGCGAGATCGCGGCGGCGAGCGCCTCGTGCTCGGCGCGAGTGCTCGCCCCGTGCAGGATCACCGGGTGCCCGGTGGCCGCGTAACCCTGCACTACCGACAGGGCGATTCGCTGGCGCAGGGCCGGGTCGGGGCGGCCGGCGGTGCCGCGCACCGCGCGGTCGAACAAGTCGGTGCGCACCACGGCCGCGCGAGTCAGCCGGGCGGCGAGCCGCTGAGCCACGATGCCGGTGCTCGGACCGTTGAGCACCAAGATGCCCGGCCACGGCACGGTCGGGCGTGGGTTCTCCGCGATGGCGGCGGGGGACTGGGCGCCCACGAGCGGGTCCGCCGGGTCGTCGTCGGGCTCTGGCTGCTCGGGTGCGTCCTGGTCGGGTGCGTTCTCGTCGGGTTCGTCGTGGTCGGGTTCGTCCTGGTCGGGTTCGTCCTGGTCGGGCGCCGCCGCGGGCTCGTCGAGACTCTCGAGCGTTCGCGCCTCGGCCTGCTGCTCCGTGGACGCGGCGGCGCCCTCGGGCTCTGGGGTCTCATCGGTCAGCGACCGCGCCTCGTCGGCGGACCGCTCGACGGTGTCGTCGGGCGCCTCGGGCGCCTCGGGCGCCTCGGGCGCGTCGTCCGGGGCGTCGTCCTCGGCGTCGGTCGTCGGGATCGTGGGTGCAGGCACGACCTGGCGCATCGGGGCCAGGGTGGCGCGGGACTGCTCGCGCAGCACGCCGTCGCGCCCCGTCCACCACCACGAGAAGGTGAGCTCCTGCTCGCTGGCGCCGATCACCAGCCCCACCCGCTGCGGGCCGAGGCTGCCGAAGACACCCGGGTCGCCCTCGCGGAACAGCATGGTGTCGTCGCCGCCGTTGGACGTCGCGGCGAGCACGACGGTGGGGCCCGAACGCGCCATCCGCGCCGACTCCGCGTGGTGCAGACCGCCCTCAGCCGACCACGCTTCGTAGTCGAACGTGAGGTTGTGCTCGTTCTCGACCACCAGCGCGACCCGGGCCACGAACTGCCCCCCGCCAGGGCCATGACCCTCGCCCCAGTAGACGCCGGGAGCGGCGATGAGGTGGTCGAGGACGCTCACAGGTCGGCTCCACGTCACGGGGGGCGGCTGGCAACTCGAGAGCCCACCATAGGCGCTCCGGCTGGGCCGGTGCACAGGGGGCTCGGCCGCCGCCGCGACGTCGCAGGTCAGTCCTGCGCGGCCACGTTCCACCCCACGATCGCCGGCACGTCGTGCTGCTCGCCGAGCACGCTCAGGCTGGCGGGGGACAGCAGCAGGCGCGCGCCGAACGCGGGCGGCGCCTCAAGCCAGCAGCTGGCGAGGATCCGCAGCTGGTGCCCGTGTCCCACGAGCACCACGTCACTGTCTGTCATCAGCGGTCGCACGCGCCCCAGCACCGCTCGAGCCCGCCTCGCGACGTCCTCGAGGCTCTCGCCGGGGGAGTCGCCGGGCACGACGCCGTCGGCGAAGACGGTCCAGCTCGGGCCGGCCAGCTCGCGGATCTCGGGCGTCGTCAGGCCCTCGTAGGCGCCGTAGTCCCACTCGACCAATTCGGGCTCGACGACGGCGTCGCCCAGGCCGGCCAGCTCGGCGGTGCGGCTGGCGCGCTGAAGCGGGCTGACCAGCACCGGACAGCCGCGGTACGGCTCGAGCAGGGGAGCGAGGTCGCGTGCCTGCTGCTCGCCGGTGGGCGTCAGCGGGACGTCAGTGCGGCCGGTGTGGCGACCGTCGCGCGCCCACTCGGTCTGGCCGTGCCGGATCAGGACGAGCTGGTGGGTCATGGCGCGACTGTGCCGCAGGCCGGGCGCGAGGGCATCTCGGTCACGCCAGGTGCTTCAGCGCCTCCCGCCGAGACAGCGGGCTGAGGGCGTCGTGGCGCGCAGTGACGAACGCGCGGACCCAGCGGGGATCGGTGTGGCCGTAGTCGCGCAGCGCCCAGCCGATCGCCTTGCGGACGAAGAACTCGTGGTCGCCCAGGTTCGCGTCGACGACGTCGGTGAGCAGCGCCACGTCGGTGCGCTCGCGCAGCCCGAGCTGGCCGATGATCGCGCACCGGCGCAGCCACCGGTCGCGGTCGCGTGCCCAGGCGCGCAACAGGGGAGCCACCTGCTCAGGATGCGCCTGCAGGGTGCGGCCGACGCGATGGGCCACCTCGTCGCAGTGATCCCACCAGGCCCCCGTGACGATCATCTCCTCGTGCAGGGGGAGCAGCTCCAGCCGGCCGAGCGCGAGCGGAAGGCCAGTGAGCGCGGTCGCCGCGTACCGCTCCTCGCGCACCGCCGCCTCGCGCCACAGCACGGTGGCCGCGGCCACGAGCTCGTCGAAGTCAGCCGGCGGGTGCTCGCGCGCGACCGCGTGCACGGCGGACCGCACGACCGGCACCCGCACGCCCAGGAACGGCATCGCTGACTTCATGTAGGCCTGCATCGCCGGTGCCCGCGAGGGCTCGGCGAGGTCGCGCAACTGCTCGCGGATCGCCTGCACCAGCTCGAGCTCGTCGTCGCCCACCGCTAGCCCACCGACGCAGTGAGCCAACGGTCGTCGAACACGGCCCGATCGAGGAGGGGGTCGGACTCGCCCACGACGCAGAGCTGGTGGGTGGGGAAGTCCACGTGGCGACTCACGGGGGCAGTGTGGCAGCCGCCGGGCCGGCACGAGAGGATCGCGCAGGTGAAGAAGTACGTCCTGTTCGACCATGACGGGGTGCTGGTCGACACGGAGACCTGGTACTTCCGCGCCGGGCAGCGAGCCCTCGCCGAGGTCGGCGTCACGCTGGACCAGGGCCAGTACCTGCTCGACATGACGCAGGGGCTCGGCACCTGGGCCCGCGCCCGAACGGCGGGCGTCGACGAGCCGACGATCGACCGGCTGCGCGTGGCGCGTGACCGGTACTACCAGGAGTACCTGCGCACCGAGGACATCGAGATCGACGGCGTCGCCGACGCCCTCGCCGAGCTGTCGCGGCATGTCCGCTTGGCCGTCGTCACGACGGCCAAGCGTGCGGACGTCGAGCTGATCCACGAGCACCGGCACCTGCTGGAGGTCATGGAGTTCGTCCTGGTGCGCGAGGACTACGAGCGAGCCAAGCCGTACCCCGAGCCGTACCTGGCTGGTCTGAGGCGCTTCGGGGCGACGGCCGAGCAGACGCTGGTGGTCGAGGACTCGGCCCGTGGGCTGCAGTCGGCCGTGGCCGCGGGTATCGACTGCGCCGTCGTCCACCATCCCTTCACGGCGGGGCAGGACCTCTCGCAGGCGACGTACCGCATCGGCGGCCTGGCCGAGCTGAAGGACGTCGTCCTCGGCTGCTGAGGGGACTGCTGCTTCCTCGCCGTAATGACATAATGTGCATTATCGGCGTTTCAGTGTGAGGGGCACCGCTGAGGAGGCGTCGTGTCGCACGTGATGGAGCGTCTTCCAGCGCCGGTGTGGGTTGTGGGCGCTGGGCTCGTCTACGTTTTCGCTCCCGTGATCGGCGTACCCCTCACCGTGGTGGGCGCGGTGGCGGCTCACCGGCGCGGCGATCGTTCGTTGGCCATGTGGCTGACGGTGATCGCTGTCGTCACGCTGTTGATGATCGCGTCCGTGCTGATCCCCTGGAGTCCACAGGGGTGGGTCTCGCCTGAGGTGACCTTCTAGCTGAGCTGGTGGCGATGCGGTCGTAGGACACGCGCACCGCGTCGAGTTCTGCGGGCTGGTCGACGGCGGGTGACGTCGCCGCGGCACGCTAGGGCACTCGAGCCGCGCGGTAATGGTTCGACGCGCGAAGCCCGGCGGTCTACGGTCCGACGCATGGCGATCGAGTTCTCCGCGCTGCGCATCGACGCGCTGGACCCGTTGCGGCTGGCCGACTTCTGGGCGCGAGTCCTGCGGTGGGACGTGCACGACTCCCCTGTCGGCGACGTCCTGGTGGCGCCCGGAGACGCCACCAGCTACCCCCTGCGGTTCGGCCGAACCGACAGGCGCAAGACGATTCAGAACCGCATCCACCTGGACCTCACCAGCGACTCCCCTGGCCACCAGCGCGAGCTGGTCGACCGCGTGCTCGCCCTCGGCGGCCGCCACGTCGACGTGGGTCAGCGCGGCGACGAGGGGCACGTCGTGCTGGCCGACCCAGAGGGCAACGAGCTGTGCGTCGTCGAGGCCGGCAACGGCTTCCTCGCCGGATGTGGCCGCATCGGTGCGATCAACTGCGACGGCACCCAGGCGCTCGGCTACTTCTGGAGCGAGGCGCTCGGGTGGCCGCTGGTCTGGGACCAGGACGAGGAGACGGCGATCCAGTCGCCGCGGGGTGGCTCGAAGATCACCTGGAGCGGTCCCCCGCTCATGGCGCGCAACGGCAAGGACCGCGTGCAGCTCGACGTCGCCGTGCCAGCCGATGACGACGTCGAAGCCGAGCTGCAGCGGCTCGTCGCTCTGGGAGCGACCCCGGCTGACGGGCTCGATACCGACGACGAGGTGACGATGCTCGACCCAGACGGCAACCAGTTCGCCGTCCTCACCGCCGCCGTCACACCCAGGAGTTCGTGACCGCGGACAGCAGCCGCACGTCGTCGATCCCCCGGCGACGCAGCTCCTCGCAGCGGTCGAGGGCCGTGGCCCCGTCGAGGTACACGTCGTGCACCTGCACGTCGTCATCCGGTCCGGACAGCACCACGTGCACCCTGACGTGCTCTGCGGGGCCGATCCCGCCGGGCGACCCGTGCAGGGTGTGGTCGTCGACGAGGTTCGACCGCCCCTGGTCTTCGGCGAGCGCGGCGTCGAGCCACGCGGACGCCTGCGCCTCGCTGCCCGTGACAACGGCGACGCGCAGCGCGCCGCCACCGCCGACGGGCCCGAGGTGGTCGAGCCAGCACGACGCCTCAGACCCGTTGCGTCGGCGTCCGCTCACGTCACCCGCCGCAGGCCAGCGAGACGCGCGCGGGGTGGACCCGGCTGGTGGGGCGCACACGCTATCGCGCACGCGCTGTCTTCAGTGCCCCGCCGCCGACGTACTGGGCGAGGTGCTCCCCGGTGAGTGTCGACCGCGTGGCCACGAGATCGGCGGGCGTGCCCTCGAACACCACGCGGCCGCCGTCGTGACCGGCGCCGGGGCCCAGGTCGATGATCCAGTCGGCGTGGGCCATCACCGCCTGGTGGTGCTCGATGACGACGACCGATCGCCCGGAGTCGACCAGCCGGTCGAGCAGCGCGAGCAGGTTCTCGACGTCGGCCAGGTGGAGCCCGGTCGTGGGCTCGTCCAGCACGTACACGGTGCCTTTGTCGGCCATCTGCGTCGCGAGCTTCAGCCGTTGGCGCTCCCCGCCGGAGAGCGTCGTGAGCGGCTGGCCCAGCGTGAGGTAGCCCAGCCCGACGTCGGCCAGTCGGGTCAGGATCTTGTGCGCCGCAGGGGCGAGGGCGTCGTCGCTGCTGAAGAACAGCTCGGCCTCGTCCACCGGCATGGCCAGGACCTCGCTGATGTCCTTGCCGCCCAGGCGGTACTCGAGCACGGCCGGCTGGAACCGCTTGCCGCCGCAGTCCTCGCACGTCGCCGAGACGCCGGCCATCATCGCCAGGTCGGTGTAGATGACGCCCGCGCCGTTGCACGTGGGGCACGCGCCCTCGGAGTTGGCGCTGAACAGCGCCGGCTTCACGCCGTTGGCCTTCGCGAACGCCTTGCGCACCGGCTCCAGCAGGCCCGTGTAGGTCGCGGGGTTGCTGCGCCGCGATCCCCGGATCGCGCTCTGGTCGACGGTGACCACACCGTCGCGGCCGGACACCGACTCGGCGATGAGCGAGCTCTTGCCCGAGCCGGCCACCCCGGTGAGGACGACCAGGACGCCGAGCGGGATGTCGACGTCCATGTCCTTGAGGTTGTGGCTGTGGGCTCCGCGGACCTGCAGGACGCCGGACGCCGCCCGGACGCCGTCCTTCAGGCGCGCGCGGTCGTCCAGATGGCGTCCGGTGACGGTGTCGGTGCCCCGCAAGCCCTCGATGGTGCCCTCGTAGACCACCTCACCCCCGGCCGTACCGGCGCCGGGCCCGAGGTCGACGACGTGGTCGGCGATAGCGATCGCCTCCGGCTTGTGCTCGACGACGAGCACCGTGTTTCCCTTGTCCCGCAACCGAAGCAGCAGCTGGTTCATCCGCTGGATGTCGTGCGGGTGCAGACCGATCGTCGGCTCGTCGAAGACGTACGTGACGTCAGTGAGCGACGACCCGAGGTGCCGGATCATCTTGGTGCGCTGGGCCTCTCCCCCGGACAACGTGCCAGACGGCCGGTCGAGCGACAGGTAGCCCAGACCCATCGTGGTGAAGGCCTCGACGAGATGGCGCAGCTCGGCCACCAGCGGCTCCACGCCGGGGTCGCGCACCTGGGCCAGCCACTCCCCCACGTCACTGATCTGCAGGGCGCAGACGTCAGCGATGCTCTTGCCGTTGATCTTCGACGCGCGCGCGGCGGCCGTGAGGCGCGTGCCCTCGCAGTCGGGGCAGACGGAGAACGTCACGGCGCGCTCCACGAAGGCCCGGATGTGCGGCTGCAGGGAGTCGACGTCCTTGGACAGCATGGACTTCTGGATCTTCGGGATGAGCCCCTCGTAGGTGAGGTTGATACCGTCGACCTTGATCTTGCTGGGCTCCTGGTAGAGCAGCGCGTAGCGCTCCTTCTTCGTGAACCTCGCGATCGGCTTGTCCGGGGGGAAGAAGCCGCAGCCGCGGAAGATGCGTCCGTACCAGCCGTCCATGCTGTAGCCGGGCACCTTCAGGGCGCCCTCATCGAGCGAGAGGCTGTCGTCGAACAGCGCGGTGAGGTCGAAGTCGCTGACCGACCCCATGCCCTCGCAGCGCGGGCACATGCCGCCCAGCCGCTCGAAGGTCACCTTCTCGGTGCGGGTGCGTCCCTCGCCGCGCTCGACCTTCATGCCACCGCTCGCGGTCACCGACGGCATGTTGAACGAGTAGGCGCTCGGGGGGCCGACGTGCGGCTCCCCCAGCCGGCTGAACAGGATGCGCAGCAACGCGTTCGCGTCCGTGACCGTGCCCACGGTCGAGCGCACGTTGGCGCCCATGCGCTCCTGGTCGACGATGATCGCCGTCGTGAGCCCGTCGAGGACGTCGACGTCGGGGCGCGCCAGCGTGGGCATGAACCCTTGGACGAACGCGCTGTACGTCTCGTTGATGAGCCGCTGCGACTCCGCCGCGATGGTGTCGAACACCAGCGAGCTCTTGCCCGACCCAGACACGCCGGTGAAGACGGTCAGGCGTCGCTTCGGGATCTCGACGCTGACGTCCTTGAGGTTGTTCTCCCGCGCGCCCACGACGCGGATCACGTCATGGCTGTCCGCGGCGGCGACGTCACTCACCGGCAGGCCCCCCTCGTCGTCATCTCAGCGCAGCTCCTGGATCCGCAGGAGGTTGCCCGCGGGGTCGCGCACCGCGCAGTCGCGGATGCCGTAGGGCTGCTCGGTCGGTTCCTGGACGACGTCGGCGTCGCCGGCCTGCAGCCGCTCGAACGTCGCGTCGAGGTCGTGCGTCGCGAGCAGCAGCCGGGCGAACGTGCCCTTGGCCATCATCTCGGCGATCGTCGCGCGCTCGGCGTCGGTGATGCCGGGGTCGGCGAAGGGCGGCTGCAGCACGACGTTGGTGTCAGGCTGGCCCACCGGCCCCACGGTGAGCCAGCGCATGGTGCCCTGGCCGACGTCCAGCCGGACCTCGAAGCCGAGCAGGTCGCGATAGAAGGCCAGTGACGCCTCGGGGTCCTCGTGCGGGAGGAAGCTGGAGTAGATCGTGATGTCCATGGCGCTCACGCTAGGCGTGGCTCTCGGGTGCGCGCTTCTCGATTCCTGACCGGTCTGGTGACCTGCTTCTCCACGCACGGGGGCAGGCCCGTCTCGGCACGGCTCGTCTGCTGCCGGTAGACGCTGGGCGGCACGCCGACGAGCTCGGTGAAGCGGGTGCTGAACGTGCCCAGGGACGAGCAGCCGACCGCGAAGCACACGTCCGTGACGCTGAGGTCGCCGCGGCGCAGCAGGGCCATGGCGCGCTCGATGCGTCGCGTCATGAGGTAGCTGTAGGGAGACTCGCCGAAGGCCAGCTTGAACTCCCGGCTCAGGTGGCCGGCCGACATGTGAGCGTCGCGGGCCAGCGCCTCGACGTCGAGGGGCTGGGCGTAGTCGCGGTCGATCCGGTCGCGCACGCCGCGCAGCCGCCTCAGGTGTCGCAGTCGCTCCTGCGTCGCCGCGCTGGTCACCCGCCCGATCGTGCCACACGCCGGCGCCCCGCAGGCGGCACGCGAGGAGGCCCACCGGGTGCCCGGTGGGCCTCCTGCGTCGGTGTTGCCGTCAGGCCGTGGCCAGCGCTCCCGCGGCGCGGCGCGTCCGGTGCCGACGACGCGTCGTGATCGCGAACGTGACCGCGACGAGCGCCGCGATGGCGACGGCCAGGGCGATCCACAGCAGCGGGCTGGCTCCGGTGTCGACGGGCACGGTCGAGGGGGCCACTGCGTGGCCCGACGAAGGGTCGTCCGGCGGTGGCACGAGCGCTGCGGCGCGGGTCGATGCGAGCACCAGCACGGCGAAGGCCGCGACTGCAGCGGTGAGCAGACGGCGGACGACGGCCGCGCTGCGGGACAGGATGCTGGGCGTGCGGTTCATGGCGATCTCCTTGGGGTTCCGGTGGCCGACGGCGATGCTCTCGGCTCTGTCACCACAGTGGGCGCAGGGCGCGGCTGAGGGAATGCGACGTTGGGCGTGCGCCGCGCGGCGTACGCGCAAGAGCGCATGGTGCTGGGGCCGGCAGGCCTCTAGCGTGGTCAGCGCTGAACGGAGGTGACGGCGATGACCATCACGTCGACCACGACGGACGCCGACCTGGCCGAGGTCCTGCGCGTCGTCGAGCGGGCCGAGGCTGCCGACGGCCAGGAGGAGTTCTACTCGGCGGTGCTCGTCGCGCTCCGCGAGCTGGTGCCGTGCGACGACATCACCTTCCAGGTGGCGGACGTCCGCCGGCGCGTGGCCACCGGGGTGTGCGTCACCGATGACGGCGTGGAGACCTCCGTCCTCGATCCCGATGCGGCCACCGCCGCCGAGTTCTGGGAGGCGTACTGGGCCGAAGGCGGATGCAGCTACCCGCAGGACCGCGGCGACTTCGTCACCATCCTGCGGCGGTCGGACCAGTACGGCGACCAGGAGTACGCCCGCACCCGCATGGGCTCGCTCATGGCTCAGTGGGGTGTGCGCCACGAGGTGCTGGTGCCGCTGCCGCCGCTAGGGGTCCTGGACCGCCGCCTCCTGCTGTTCCGCTGCGACGGCACCGACTTCACCGACCACGAGCTGCTGATCCTGCGCCTGCTGCGACCGCACCTGTCCGAGCTGCACCTGCGGCGGCAGCGCGAGCTGAGCGGCCAGCCCGAGCTCACCCCGCGCCAGTGGGAGATCCTGCGCCGGGTGTCGTCCGGGGCCAGCAACGCCCAGATCGCCCGCGTGCTCGGCCTGTCGGAGGCGACGGTGCGCAAGCACCTCGAGAACGTGTTCGTCCGGCTCCACGTCATGAGCCGTACCGAGGCCGTGGAACGCGTGCGGCCCTTCCTGCACGTCGCCTGACCAGCCGCTGCGCCACAATGGCGCGATGGACCCGCTGGAGGCACTGCGCCGCATCGCGTTCCTGCTCGAGCGCGCTCTGGAGTCGTCGTACCGCGTCAAGGCGTTCCGGACGGCGGCAGCGACCGTCGCGGTGACCGACCCCGTCGAGCTGCGCCGCCTGCGCGACAAGGGTTCGCTCACTGACCTGCCTGGCGTCGGTGACCGCACGGCCGCGGTGATCCGCGAGGCGCTCGACGGTGAGGTCCCCTCGTACCTGCGCAAGCTCGAGGAGTCCTCGCCCGAGCTCGTCACCGACCTGGACGACGCCGGGCGGGCGCTGCTGACCCAGCTCAAGGGCGACCTGCACAGCCACTCGGACTGGAGTGACGGCGGCAGTCCGATCGACGAGATGGCCCGCACCGCAGCCGCCATGGGGCACGAGTACCTCGCGCTCACCGACCACTCGCCCCGGCTCACCGTCGCCAACGGGCTGTCGCCCGAGCGGCTGCGTCGCGAGATGGCCATCGTCGCCGAGCTCAACGAGGAGCTCGCGCCGTTCCGGTTCCTCACCGGTATCGAGGTCGACATCCTCGACGACGGGTCGCTCGACCAGGAGCCGGAGCTGCTCGGCCGGCTCGACGTCGTCGTCGCGTCCGTGCACTCCAAGCTCCGGATGGACCGCAAGGACATGACCCGACGCATGGTGGCGGCGATCGCCAACCCCTACACCGACGTCCTGGGCCACTGCACCGGCCGCTACGTCACCACCAACACCCGCACGGGCAAGCCTCGGCCGCCGTCGGACTTCGACGCCGACCTGGTCTTCGAGGCGTGCCGGCACTTCGGTGTCGCCGTCGAGATCAACGCTCGCCCCGAGCGGCTCGACCCCCCACGCGAGCTGCTCCGTCAGGCGGTCGAGGCCGGCTGCCTGTTCAGCATCGACACCGACGCCCACGCGCCCGGGCAGCTCGACTGGCGCCCGTACGGCGTCGCGCGCGCCGTCGAGTGCGGCGTACCCGCCGACCGCATCATCACCACGTGGGACGTCGACCGGCTCCTCGAGTGGGCCGGCCGGGAGCGGTGAGCACCTGCGACGTCCCGCGGTCACCCGCACGGGCTCCGCTCCGCGTGCGATCACCGTCGAACCGTGGCACGGTAACCGCCGCCGGGGGCGGCAAACCAAGGTAAGGGGCTGGGCATCATGGGGCGGGACGAGCACGCGGCAGGCCTCAGTGACGAGGAGCTGCAGGCGCAGGGGATCACGGCACTTCCGGACAAGGAGGTCGTGTCGATCCTCGACCTCAACGCTGACCTGGATCTGGCGATCGACGCCGCCGCGCCGATCGACCTGGCGGTGGCGGCCAACGCCAACGTCGCGGCGCCCATCGAGGCGTCCGTCGGCGGCAACATCCTCTCCACCGGTTCGACGGCGCAGTCGATGACCGACCAGGGGGCGCTCATCGACCAGAGCATCGCCGCCGACGCCACGGCACACTCCACGCAGGACAGCGGCATCGACCAGACCGCGACGACCGACCCGGGGTCGGCCACGGACACGACGGGGACGACCGACCCCGCGACCACGGGCGGCACCGCGACCACGGACGGCACCACGACCGCGACCTCCGACCCGGCCGCTGCACTGTCGGACGGCAACCTGCTCAACGTCAACGTCAACCTGGACGCCGACGCGAACATCGCCGCGCCCATCGACGGGGCGGTAGCCGCCAACGCCAACGTGGCGGCGCCCATCGCCGGGTCGGTGGCGGCCAACGTCGGGTCGGTCGACTCCGACGCCGTCTCGATCGCTCAGCAGGACGCGATCATCAACCAGGACATCACCGGATCGGCCGAGGCCACGACGGACCAGACGTCCGACATCTCGCAGTAGCGTCGGATGACTCTCACCTCCGGGCACCCCGGGGGGCGCGACGGCCTGCCGTCGCCCCACCCGGGGACGGTCACCGACGACCGCCCCGCGCACGCCGACGGCGTCGAGCTGATCGGCCAGATGGCGGGGTCGGGTTACCGCGAGCCACCTGCGCTGGTGCGTCGGGCGGACGGCCAGACGCTTCAGCTGACGCCGTTGCTGTACCTGGTGCTGGAAGCCGTGGACGGCAGCCGCTCGTACGACGAGGTGGCGGCAGCGGTCTCGACGGCCTACGGCCGGACGGTGTCCGCCGACAACGTGCGCCGGCTCGTCGACGACCAGCTGCGGCCGCTCGGTCTCGTCGCGCGAGCGGACGGCTCCCAGCCGGAGCTCAAGCGCTCCAACCCCCTGCTGGCGCTGCGCCTGAAGTACGCCGTCACCGACCCGGAGCGCACCCGCCGCATCACCGACCCCTTCGGGCGGCTGTTCCACCCCGTCGTGGTCACGGTCGCGCTCGCAGCCTTTGCGGCGGTCTGTTGGTGGGTGCTGTTCCGCAAGGGCCTCGCCTCGGCGACGTACGAGGCGTTCGACAAGCCGGCGCTGCTGCTGCTCGTCTTCGCCGTGACGGTGCTGTCGGCCGGGTTCCACGAGTTCGGTCACGCCGCAGCCGCTCGGTACGGCGGGGCGACGCCCGGCGTCATGGGAGCCGGCGTCTACCTCGTGTGGCCGGCGTTCTACACCGACGTCACCGACTCCTACCGACTCGGTCGGGTCGGTCGGGTACGCACCGACCTGGGCGGCCTGTACTTCAACGCCATCGTGGCGGTGGCGGTCGCCGCGATCTGGTGGGCCACGCGGTACGACGCCCTGCTGCTCGTCGTCGCGACGCAGGTGCTGCAGATGGTGCGCCAGCTGACCCCGCTGGTGCGCTTCGACGGCTACCACGTGCTCGCGGACGTCACGGGCGTCCCCGACCTGTTCCACCGCATCAAGCCCACGCTGCTCTCGGCCGTGCCGGGACGCCGTACCGATCCCGAGGCTCAGGCGCTCAAGCCCTGGGCCCGCGCGGTCGTGACGCTGTGGGTGCTGGTGGTCGTGCCGCTGCTGCTCTTCTCCTTCGTCACCCTGGTCGTGGCCCTCCCCCGCGTGCTGGCCACCGCCTGGGTGAAGGTTGGCGAGCAGGCCCACGCCCTGTCAGTGGCGGTCGGCGCGGGCGAGCTCACCGAGGCGGCCGCGAGAGTGCTCGCCCTCGTCGCGATCGCCTTCCCGATCCTGGCGACCGCCGTGATCATCGCCCGGCTGCTGCGTCAGGCGGGCACGAGCGTCTGGCGCCGGACCGAAGGGTCGCCGGGACGCCGAGCGCTCGCGGGGCTCCTCGCCGTCGCGTTGGCGGCGGGCCTGGCCTGGGCTTGGTGGCCGCACCCGGGCACCTACCGGCCCGTGCGTCCCTACGAGCGAGGGACGGTCACCGACCTCACGCAGCTCGTCTCGTCGTCGACGGCGTCGGGCCTGCAGGCTGGGGTGCAGGGCAGGGCGTCAGCGGTGTGGCCGGCCGGAGAGCCGCGCGCGACGGCCGAGCACCCGCGACTGGCCATGGTGCTCGTGCCGCGCGCGGAACCCGAGTCCGGCGCCGGACGACCTGCGGCGCCCGCGTGGGTGTTCCCCTTCGACAAGCCGCTCGCGGCCGCCCCGGGCGACACCGTCGCCATGGCCGTGAACACCACGAACGGCACGGTCGTCTACGACGTGGCCATGGCGCTGGTGTGGGTCGAGGACGGCGCCCCCGCCCTCAACCGCGACGAGGCCTTCGCGGCGGCCAGCTGCTCGGGCTGCGCGGCCGTGGCGGTCGCCTTCCAGGTGGTGCTCGTGGTCGGGCAGTCGCACACCGACGTCCCGAAGGCGTTGTCGACGGCGGTGAACTACGACTGCACGGGCTGTCTGACGTACGCCCTCGCCGTGCAGCTGTTCGTCACCCTCGACCGCCCGCTGGACGATGCGGCCGCCGCGAGGCTCCGGCAGCTGTGGCAGCAGATCGCGGACTTCGGCCGGCGGATCGACGAGGTCCCGTTGTCCGAGCTGCAGCACCGGCTGACGCAGTACGAGCAGCAGATCCTGGAGGTCGTCCAGCCGTTCGTTGCGCAGCCCGGCGCGACGGGCCCGACCGCGACCGGTACCGCAACCGGTGTCCCGACCACCTCCGCCGACGCGACCGGCACGGCGACGTCCGCCAGCAGCGCAGTCGCGTCCCCGACGGCGTCCGGCGCGTCGGCGTCCACCGGCCCGAACGAGCCTGCCGCGACCACCGAACCCACGTCCTCGCCCGCTCCCGGGACGGCGACCCCGACCGCCGGACCCACCACCACGACCGCCGGGACTCCTTCCACGGCGACTTCCACGGCGGCTTCCACAGCGACCGCGACGAGTAGCCCCACGGGCTGAACCGCGTCCCGAGCGCGCGCCGCCTGGCGGGACGTTCGGCGAGGGGCAGACTGGCAACCGTGATCAGCGTCGAGCTCGCCGAGCGCCTGCGCTCGACCGGTGTGCGGTGGGAGCCCTCGCCGGGTGACCGGTTCGTCGTCCGCGACCGCGGCATGGACGACGAGGTGTTCGTGATCGCCGACATGGTGGTGGAGGCCGTGGCGCAGCCCACCGGGCACGTGCTCCGCTTCAACGGCACGACCGAGTGGGCCCTCGACAGCGTCGACCAGGGCGCCGTGCTGTGGCTGCCGCGCGAGGATCAGCTGCGCGAGCTGCTCGGGGACGCGTTCGTCGCGCTGTCACGCCGTGACGGCCGGTTCGTCGTGACCTGGCGTGGCGCGGGGGTCGAGAGCGCCGTCGAGCACGCGGATGCCGGGTGCGCTTACGCCCTGGCCGTCCTGACGTCTCGCGGAACCCATGACGCGGGAACAAGAGCGTGACAGTGGCGGTTGTGTCGTGCGATAGTTGAATCCGCAACAATCATCCTCCCAGGGAGGCCGTCGTGCCCGCCATCACCGTTCCCGACATCACCGTCCTCGAGCGCGTGCCCGCTATCGACCCCGCGGCCAGCGCCGAGCGCCGGATCAAGAGCGTCACCAGCGCCCCGAGCGGCTACGAGGGTGAGGGGTTCCCGGTGCGGCGGGCCTTCGCTGGCGTCGACCTCACCGAGCTCGACCCCTTCATCCACATGGACCAGATGGGCGAGGTGGAGTACGCGCCGGGCGAGCCCAAGGGCACCCCGTGGCACCCGCACCGTGGCTTCGAGACCGTCACGTACATCCTCGACGGCACCTTCGACCACCAGGACTCCCACGGTGGGGGTGGGCGCATCACCAACGGCGACACCCAGTGGATGACCGCAGGATCGGGGCTGCTGCACATCGAGGCACCGCCCGAGGAGCTGGTCGTCAGCGGGGGGCTGTTCCACGGCATCCAGCTGTGGGTCAACCTCCCACGCGCCGACAAGTGGGCTCAGCCGCGCTACCAGGACCTGCGCGGCGGCGACGTCGGTCTGCTGAGCACGCCGGACGGCGGCACGCTCGTCCGGGTCATCGCCGGCGAGGTGGCCGGTCACCGTGGCCCCGGCACCACGCACACGCCCATCTCGCTCGTGCACGCCACCGTGTCGCCCGGGGCTCGGATGCAGCTGCCGTGGCGCCGTGACTTCAACGCGCTGGTCTACGTGCTGGCCGGGCAGGGCACCGTGGGCAGCGAGCGCCGCCCGGTGCGCAAGGGTCAGCTCGTCGTCCTCGGCTCTGGCGATCACCTGCAGGTCGATGCCGCCGCGAACCAGCCGCTCGCCGAGCCCAACCTGGACGTGCTGGTGCTCGGGGGCCAGCCGATCCGCGAGCCGGTCGCGTGGGCCGGGCCGTTCGTCATGAACACCCGCGCGGAGGTCGTGCAGGCGTTCGAGGACTTCCAGGCCGGCAAGCTGGGCACCATCCCGTCGGTGCACGGGGCGCCGACCACGCTCACTGAGGCCTGACCGGTCTCGTCGCGGCCCGGCGTCGCAGCGTCATGCTGCGGCTCCGGGCCGTGATGCGTCGCCCCACCGTTCACATCCGCACCGCGACCTGACACAACCGTCATCAACCGTCATCTGCCTTCGCGGTCCCGTGGCGTCTGAGTGGGGTTAGGGTCGATGAGCGGGTGCGAGCAGGTCTTCTCTCCACCCCGGCTCGGCGGGGGGAGGGAGCGCAGTGAGGGGTGCACGGGCCAGGCGCGCGGTGAGCGCGCTGGTGGTCGTCGCGGCCGCGCTGTCCAGCGCCTGGGCGAGCGCCGGCTCCGCCGCGGCCAGCACCACGCAGCCCACGGCGACGTCCGAGGGCCAGGCCGCCACCCCCTCAGCTCCCCCCTCAGGCACGCCGACGAGCTCTCCCGCGGCGACCGATCCGCCGGGCGGTGACGCGACGGCGACCGCGGACCCCACCGGGACGTCCCCGGTCACCCCCACCTTCACCTCCACGCTCACCCTCACCCCTACCGCCACCGGGACCGCCGAGCCGTCGACCACGCAGTCCGCTCGGCCCACGGGCTCGGGCAGCCAGCCCGCCACGACGGCCGGTCCCCGGCGCACCACTGCCCGGCCCGCGCGCCCGGTCGACTCCGACGGTCCGCTCACGCCGGACGAGGTGCGCGCGCAGCTCGCGCAGGCCGCGGCGCTGGCCGCCGAACGGCGAGCGGTGAACGCCGGTCTGCAGGCGGCGACCGAGCAGCTGCAGGCTCTCGGCCGCCAGATGGCCGTGGCCCTCGACCAGCTCTCGCAGGCCCGCACGGCCGAGGCGGCAGCCGAGCACGTGCGGCTGGTGAACGTCGCGCTGCTCAACCAGGTCGCCGGCGAGCTGACGGTGCAGCGCGACGCGCTCGGACGGTGGGCGCGCGAGACCTACGCCGTCGGTGGCCCGATGGCGGCCTACGAGGGCTGGCTGGTGGCGCTGGAGGGGCGCAGCCCAGCTGACGTCGCGCACAGCCTCTCGGTGCTCGAGCAGGTCGGTGTCGCCGGCGGCGCCGCCGTCACGCGCCTGCAGTCGGCGGTCGCGACGCAGCAGCAGTCATCCCAGCGCGCCTCGCTCGCTGCGGTCCAGGCAGCGGCGGCGCGGGGGCGCGCCGAGGCGGCCGTCAAGCAGCTGCGCACGCTGCAGCAGCGAGCCCGCGTCCTGTCGGCCCGGTTGCAGGTGCAGCAGGCGCGCCTGATGGGTGAGGGCGCCCTCAGCGCGGCTCAGCAGGCGCGTCTGAAGGCCGCCGAGGTGATCGTCGCGGCAGCCGGCCCGGCCACCGCTGGCGCGAGCTGCCTCGGCCTCGACACGTCGACCTTCGCGAACGGGATGATCCCGGCCGCTGCGCTCTGCCCGGTGTGGGGCGCTCCCGGTCACCTGCTGCGCGCGGACGCCGCCGAGGCGTTCCGCCGGCTCTCGCGGCAGTACGCCACCGAGTTCGGCACGCCGATCTGCGTCACCGACTCCTACCGCTCGCTCGCGGCGCAGGTGAAGGTCTACGCCGAGAAGCCGCAGCTGGCCGCCAAGCCGGGCACGAGCAACCACGGTCGTGGGGTCGCCGCCGACCTGTGCGGCGGCATCCAGTCGTTCGGCACGGCCGAGCACGCGTGGATGGTCGCGCACGCACCCCTGAGTGGGTGGTTCCTGCCGACGTGGGCCGGCCCGGGCGGCTCGAAGCCCGAGCCCTGGCACTGGGAGTACGCGGGCTGAGCGGCCGGCGCACCTGGGTAGCGTGACCTCGTGGCCGGCCTGCATCCCTTCCTCGACGTCGACGGCCCGGTGGCGATGGCGCACCGGGGGTTCTCCCTCGACGGGCTCGAGAACACCATGACGGCCTTCGCGGCCGCCGTCGACCTCGGGCTGCCCTACGTCGAGACCGACGTCCACGCCACCCGCGACGGGGTGGTCGTCGCCTTTCACGACAGCGTGCTCGACCGTGTGAGCGACGGACGAGGCGCCATCGCCGACCTCACGTGGGACGACCTGCGCACCGTCCGCGTGGGGGGCGCCGAGGTGGTCCCCCGCCTCGACGACCTGCTCGGCGCCTGGCCGGCCCTGCGACTCAACATCGACGTCAAGGACTGGCCGGCCGTCACGCCGCTGGCCGACGTCCTGCGGGTCACGGCTGCCGTGCAGCGGGTGTGCGTGGCGTCCTTCGACGATCGCCGCAGCGCCGCCGTCGCACGGTTGCTCGGCCCCGACCTGGCCACCTCCGCCGGGCGCCGCACCGTGCTGCGCTGGTGGCTCGCGGCGGCCAGCCGGGCACCGCACCGGCTGGTTGCCGTCCCGCCGACGACGATCGCGCTGCAGGTGCCGGCGTCGGCTGGTCGGCTGCCGGTGGTCACGCGGCGGTCCGTGCAGCTGGCCCACCACCTCGGCCTGCACGTCCACGTCTGGACGGTCAACGAGGCCGCCGAGATGCATCGGCTGCTCGACCTCGGCGTCGACGGCCTCATCAGCGACCGCGCGGACACGCTGCGCGAGGTGCTGACGCTGCGGGCCACCCGCACGGCATGATCTGCGACAGCCACTACCCGTCGGACCCTCCGGCGCGCGCACCCTGGAGGCCAACGTGACGGACGCCGCCACCCGCACCGGCGCAGGGCCCGGCCCCGCGGACGGCGCCCGCCGCCGCGAGCAGCGCGCCTGGTACTTCTACGACTGGGCCAACTCCGCCTACGTCACGACGACGCTGACGGTGCTCTTCTCCCCCTACCTCATCACCGTCGCCGAGAAGGCCGCCTGCCCACGCCTGGCCGACGGGGCCACCTGCACGACCGACCTGCAGGTTCTGGGCCTGCCGGTGAGCCCCGGCTCCCTGCCCGGCTACGTCGTCACGGTGACCACGCTGCTGTCGGCTCTCGTGCTGCCGCTCGTCGGTGCGGTAGCCGACCGGTCCGGCCGCCAGCGGATGCTGCTCGGCGGCTTCGCCTGGGTGGGTGCGGTCGCCGCGACGCTGATGTACCTCGTGTCCGGATCCAACTGGCAGCTCGGTGTGGCGCTGCTCTTCGTGGCCAACCTCGCCCTCGGGTCCTCCCTCGTCGTCTACGACGCGATCTTGTGCCAGATCGCCACCGCCGACGAGCGCGACCGCGTCTCGAGCCGCGGCTGGGCCCTGGGCTACCTGGGCGGGTTCCTGCTGCTGGCCGTCAACCTCGCCCTGGTGACCCTGCACGACACCTTCGGCTTGTCGAAGGGTGACGCGGTGCGGGTCAGTCTGGGCCTGGCCGGACTGTGGTGGGGTGTCTTCACGCTCATCCCCGTGCTCGGCCTGCGCGACCGGCCGCCGGTGAACGTCGAGGCCGTGCGCGGGGGGCTCGGGCGCGAGGCCTTCGGTCAGCTCGCGGGCACGTTCCGGCACATGCGGGGCTATCGCAACACCATGCTGTTCCTGCTCGCCTACCTGTTCTTCAACGACGGCATCCAGACCGTCATCGTCAACGCCAGCACCTACGGCTCCAAGGAGCTCGGCCTCGACGAGACGCAGCTGATCGCGACGATCCTGTTGGTCCAGCTCGTGGCCTTCGGCGGAGCCCTGCTCTTCGGCCGGCTCGCCGCGTCCTACGGCTCCCACCGGGTCATCCTCGCCAGCCTGGTGGTCTGGATGGGCGTGGTGGTGGCGGCCTTCTTCATCCCCGAGCGCGCCTTCGCCCTGTTCGTCGCGCTCGCCGTCTTCATCGGCATCGTGCTGGGCGGCAGCCAGGCGCTGTCCCGATCGCTGTACAGCCAGCTCATCCCCCGCGGGCGCGAGGCGGAGTACTTCAGCCTCTACCAGGCCTGCGAGCGAGGGACGAGCTGGCTCGGCACGCTCGTGTTCAGCCTCGTCTACCAGTTCACCCACACCTACCGCTGGTCGATCGTGGCGCTCGTGGTGTTCTTCGTCGTCGGAGGGCTCATCCTGCGCCGGGTCGACGTGCGGCAGGGCATCGAGGACGCCGGCAACGCCCAGCCGGCGGTCGTCTGACTCCGCGGCGCGCGCCGCCGGGCGTGTGACGGTCACCACAGGCCCTTCACGCGGTCTCCACACCGCGGGCGGAACACCTCGGACCAGTCGAGGCGTTGTGCACGAGTGACGGGACCCTTCGACCCGTCCGAGGAGGCAGCGACATGAGTGACAAGAGCCTGCGGGGTACGCGGCTGGGTGCTCAGAGCCTGGAGAGCGACGAGGGCGTCCAGCCCGCCGCACGCACCGTGGCCGAGTACCACTGTCCGCGGGGCCACGTGACCCACATCCCGTTCTCGGTCGAGGCCGAGATCCCCGCCCTGTGGGAGTGCAAGTGCGGCGCCGAGGCGCTGCGCGTGGACTCCGAGCGGCCCGAGGTCAAGGCGACCAAGCCGGCCCGCACGCACTGGGACATGCTCCTCGAGCGGCGCTCCATCGCCGAGCTCGAGGTGCTGCTCGACGAGCGACTCGCGCTGCTGCGCGCCAAGCAGCAGCCCACCAAGCACCGGCGCAGCGCCTGAGCCCCTGAGGCGCGCACCGGACGGCGGCGCGGACCCCTGCCGCACCGCCGACCGCGAACCGGCCGCACCAGTCCCCTAGCTGGTGCGGCCGGTTCCGTGTTCTGGGCCGGGCGGCTGCTCGTCGACGATCTCGCCCTCGATGACGTCGCCGTCCGTAGCCGCCGGGTGACCCGGCACCAACCGCTCACTCGCCCCACCGCGGCCCCAGGGCGAGGCACCCAGCAGCCGCCGCTCGACCAAGCGGGTGAGCAGCCGTCGCGCCACCGGCCGAGTCATGGGCAGCACGAAGAAGAACCCCGCGACGTCGGTGACGAAGCCAGGCGTCAGCAGCAAGGTGCCGCCGACGAGCACCAAGGCGGCGTCGGCCAGCTCCCCCGCCGGCATACGACCGGTCGACAGCGCCTCGCGCAGGGCGCGCCAGGCTCGCCCGCCCTCGCGCCGCACGAGCCAGGCGCCGAGGGCGGACTCGGCCACGAGCAGCAGGAACGTCGGCCAGCCGCCGATGGCGCGCCCCACGGCGATGATCACCACGATCTCGAGCAGCGGCAGCACCAGCAGCGACACGGCCAGGGCCGTCAGCAGGCGCCCCCCGCGAGAGCGGCGCGGACGCTGGGGACTCACGGCGCCGTCCGCCCCCGCGGCCGCGACCGCAGGGCCCGGGCGGCAGCCCGCGCCTGCCGCAGCCGCAGCTGGGCACCCCAGGCGCTCACGCGCACGAGCGACTCGCGGACGATCGCCCCGCTCATCTTGCTCTCGCCGCGTTCGCGCTCGACGAAGGTGATCGGCACCTCCACGACGCGCAGACCCCGTTGGACGGTGCGCCACGCCAAGTCGATCTGGAAGCAGTAGCCCTGCGAGGCGACGTCGTGCAGGTCGAGCGCGCGCAGGGTGCTTGCCCGGAAGGCGCGGTAGCCCCCGGTCACGTCGCGGATCGGCACGCCGAGGGCCAGCCGAGCGTACGTCGTACCCCCCACCGAGATCAGCTTGCGGTGCAACGGCCAGTTGACGACCTCGCCACCAGGCACCCAGCGCGAGCCGAGCACGAGGTCCGCGTCCTGCAGGGCCGTGAGCAGCGCGGGCAGCTGCTCGGGCTGGTGCGAGCCGTCGGCGTCCATCTCGACGAGGACGTCGTAACCACGCTCCAGGCCCCATCCGAACCCGGCGAGGTACGCCGCGCCCAGGCCCTGCTTACCGGGCCGGTGCAGCACGTGCACGCGCTCGTCGGCGGCCGCGAGCTCGTCGGCGAGGTCGCCGGTGCCGTCAGGTGAGGCGTCGTCGGCCACCAGGACGTCGGCGCCTGGCACCGCGGCGCGCAGCCGGCTGACGATCGGCCGCAGGTTGTCGCGCTCGTTGTACGTGGGGACGACCACGAGCACCCGTCCGAGTCCGGCGCTCGCAGGACCCTCACCTGCGTCGGACGTGGTCACCCTGCCTCCGCGTGCTCGACGGCTCGAGGGACGGCAGGAGCGCCGTCCGACCCCGAGCGTATCCGTCGCGACGCCCGACCCAGCACGAGGACGCCCAGGCCGCCGAGCAGCGACAGCGCCAGCTCCACCCAGGAGCCGAGGCGGTCGGCCAGCGTCAGGGCGGTGCGTCGCGGCAGCTGCGCCTGGAGCACGGCCGGGGTGAACAGGGAGCTGCGGCGCACCACCTGACCGTCGGGTTCGATCAGCGCGCTCACCCCGACCGTCGAGACGTGCGCGACCGCCCGTCCGTGCTCCATGGCGCGCAGCCGCGACATCGCGAGCTGCTGCACCGCCTCGTCGGTGTAGCCGAAGGTGGCGTTGTTGGTCTGCACCACCAGCAGGTCCGCCCCGCCGCGCACGGTGTCGCGCACCAGGTCGTCGTAGGCGACCTCGAAGCAGATGGCGACGCCGGCAGTCACCGGCCCGAGGCGCAGCACCCCCGGGTCGCGGCCCGGGGCGAAGTCCCGCCGCACCAGGTCGACCTTGTCACTGAAGCGCCGGAAGAACGCGCGGTACGGGATGTACTCGCCGAACGGCACGGGATGGCGCTTGGCGTACATCGCGCCGGGCCCCTGACCGGGTGTCCACACAATGGAGGCGTTGGTCAGCCGGTCGCCGGGCCGCTGCAGCACGGCGCCGACGAGCACCGGGACGCCGATGGCGTCGACCGCGCCGTCGATCACCTCTCGGGCGTCGACCTGCTCGAACGGGTCGAGGTCCGAGGAGTTCTCCGGCCAGATGACGACGTCCGGGCGGGGCGCCTCACCCGCCCGGACCCGCTGCGCCAGGGCGTACGTGCCGCGCGCGTGGTTGTCGAGCACTGCCCGGCGCTCGGCGTTGAAGTCAAGGCCGGCCTCGGGCACGTCACCCTGGACGCCGGCCACTCGCACCGGCGTGCCGGACGTCGGCAGCGGGACGGCGAACCCCACCAGGGCCAGCACGACGGTTGCGGCGGCAGGCGGGACCAGGCGACGGACGTCGGCCCGGCGAGCGCCGAGTGCAGGCAGCGCCAGCACCACCAGCCAGGCGATCGCCGCCGCGGCGGCGGCGATGGCGAAGCTCACGAGGGGCACCCCTCCCCAGGTGGCGAGGTGGCCGAACGGCGAGTCGGCCTGCGAGAAACCCAAGCGTCCCCAGGGGAAGCCGCCGAAGGGAGTGCGGTCGCGCAGGGCCTCCTGGGCGGTCCACACGCCACCGACGGCGACCGTGGCGAGCACGTTACGCCGCACCGACCACCGAGCCCTCGGCGCGACGACCGCGACGGCGACGCTGCTCACGGCGATGTACGCCGCCTCGAGCGTGGCCAGCGCCAGCCACGGCAGCGCGCCGACGTACACGCCGCTCCACTGCAGGAGCGGCACGAAGAACGCCAGACCGTAGAGCAGCCCGAGGCCCGCTGCCGCGCCGGTGCGCCGGCCCGCGACGGCGATCACCCACAGCGCCGGCCCCACGACGGCGAGCGGCCACCAGCCGGGCTCGGGGAACGCCCAGCGCGTGAGCAGGCCGGCCACCACGACCTGGGGCACCGCGACCGCGAGCGGTAGGGGCGCTCGACGTCCGGAATCCACTCGACCACGCTACCTGCCACTCGACGCGGACATGGGTCGGGCCCGCCACGCCGTTGGGTCCACCGCCGGCCTCGTTGGCTGCGAGGTCGACCGGTGTTGTCTACTAGGCGATGCGGGCCCGTCCGTGTCCACCCCGGGCAGGGGTGGGGGTGATCCGGGTGCCTGGCTGCGCGAGTCCGGCTGGGCAGGTGCCTGACTCTGGTCCCTGACGCTCCCCCCTGGTGCTGCGGCTGGCCGCTGGTGGTGGTGCCACCGTAGTTCTGTCTGCCGAGGTGGACGACGGGACAGGAACTTACTCAGCGCGCGCTACCTGTCAACCGTCCTCTGACCTGCGGCGACGCGGAGTCGTTGCAGGTCAAGGGGTTTGCGCCGACACGCAGAAATCCTCGCAGATCGCGTCCTGCTCGGCGTGTCCTGCGGCGACACGCCGGACGGCGCGGTCAGGCGTCCACGGGCGGGACGACGACCGTCCCGCGAGCGCGCGTGGCGACCAGTGGCGGGTCGAGCACCTCGGCGCGTGACTCGCCCAGGTCGCTGCGGCCACGGCAGACCACGCGCACCTCGAAGTCGATCTCGCGGCTGCGGCGTCCGGTGCGCACGACCTTCGCCTCGATCTCGAGGACGTCGCCGGCGCGCACAGGGGCCAGGAACTGCACGTCGGAGTACGACGCGAAGAGGCCCTCGTCGCCGTCGGTGCGGATGCACACCTCGGTGGCGACGTCGCCGAACGCCGCGAGCGAGTACGCGCCGTCGACGAGGTTGCCGGCGTAGTGAGCGTGCGAGTAGGGCACGTAGCGCCGGTGGGTGACGACCAGGCCGGTGTGGTCGGTGGTCATGCGGACTTCCTCTCGCGCAACGGGTTCGTGGGGGGCAGCAGCGCGTGCACGAGGTATGACGCCACCTCACCGGGCGTGGTCCCCTTGCCGAACACTCGGTCGACCCCGAGCTTCTCGGCAGCGCGCTCGTCGAAGCGAGGTCCGCCCGCCACGAGCAGCGGCCGCTTGCCGGTCGGGTACGCCTCGCGGAACGCCGCCGACATCTCGGTGGTGTTGTGCAGGTGAGCGTCCCGCTGGGTCACGACCTGCGAGACCAGGACGGCGTCGGCTCGCTCGGCTCGGGCCCGCTCCACCAGGTCGGGCACGAGCACCTGGGCGCCGAGGTTCACGACCCGGATCTCGGAGTAGTACTCCAGGCCCTTCTCGCCCGCGAAGCCCTTGATGTTGAGGATCGCGTCGATACCGACGGTGTGCGCGTCGGTGCCGATGCAGGCTCCCACGACGACGAGGGGACGGCGCAGCCGCGACTTGATGGCCCCGTTGACCTCCTTGGCCGACAGCAGCGGGTACTCGCGCTCGACCACGTCGACGGCGGACAGGTCGACCAGGTGGTGCACGGAGCCGTAGACCACGAAGAAGGTGAAGCTGGGCCCCATCGCCTTGGCGTGCACCACCATCGCGGGCTCCAGGCCCATCTTGGCGGCGAGCTGCAGCGCGGCGCCCTCCGCCCGCTTGTCGTGCGGCACCGGCAGGGTGAACGACAGCTGCACCATGCCGTCACCGGTGGTGTCGCCGTACGGACGCACGATCCGCTTGCCCGCCGCCGGCTCCCCGTGCCCGTGGTAGGCGCTCATCGCCTCGCTGCTCATCGCGTCGCACCCTCTTCCAACAGGTCGCTCGCCGGGTTGTAGTAGCCGTCCGCGCGCTGCGCCACGCCGTCCAGGCCCTTGCCCGCGTCGGCCGGCCGCTTCATCAGGCCGAACGTGCCGTCGCCGATGGCGTTCAGCATGCCGTCGTCCACGATGCGCTCCAGCAGCTCGACCGCCTCCGACAGCACCTGGCGGGCCCGGGTCTGGATGAAGCCGTCGGTGGGCGGGTGGAAGTCCTCGGTGAGCCCACCGGCGGCGTCCAGGACGTAGCGCACGTTCTGCAGCGCGAGGTCGCGGTCGGACAGGAACGGTGTGACGACGGCCTCGGTCATCATGCCGACGAGCAGGATGCCCTGACCCGTCATCGCGCCGACCAGGTTGAAGAAGCCGTCGAGCAGGTAGCCGCGGAACACGTCGCCCGTCATGTGCTTGGTGGGCGGCATCCACTTCAGTGGTGCGTCGGGGAACAGCGTGCGCGCCAGCAGAGCGTGGGCCAGCTCGAGCCGGAACGACTGCGGCACCTCGGGGTTGATCTCGAAGGCGTGGCCGAGACCCAGCTGCCAGTCCTCGAGCCCCGCCTCCTTGGCGAAGTACTCGTTCATCAGCTGGCTCACCGTGACGGTGTGAGCGGCCTCGACGGCGTCGGCGGTGGTGAGGTAGTTGTCTTCCCCGGTGTTGATGATGATGCCTGCGCGAGCGTGCACCTGACGGCTGAAGCGCTGGTCGACGAACGTGCGCACGGGGTTGATGTCGCGAAAGAGGATCCCGTACATCGAGTCGTTGAGCATCATGTCGAGCCGCTCGAGGCCCGCCAGCGTCGCGATCTCGGGCATGCACAGACCCGACGCGTAGTTGGTGAGCCGCACGTACCGGCCGAGCTCCTTGCCGACGTCGTCGAGCGCCGCGCGCATGAGCCGGAAGTTCTCCTGCGTCGCGTAGGTGCCCGCGTAGCCCTCGCGCGTCGCGCCCTCGGGCACGTAGTCGAGCAGGCTCTGGCCGGTGGACCGGATCACCGCGATGACGTCCGCACCCTCGCGCGCCGCGGCCTGGGCCTGCGGGATGTCCTCGTAGATGTCGCCCGTCGCCACGATGAGGTAGATCCACGGCCGCCGGGGGGCGTCGCCGAGGCGGGTGATGAGGCGGTCGCGTTCAGCGCGGCGCTTGTCGATGGCCCGGATGCCGGCCGAGGCGGCGCGTCGGGATGCCGTGGCCGCCCGGCGGGCGTCGCGGCCCTCGGGCAGCCGGAAGCCGACCCCGCCCGCGCTGGCCTTCTGGGCCAGCGTCAGCAGGTCGGGCGCCTCGGAGCGGGCCAGTGCGTCCCAGACGGGCAGCGAGACGCCGTGCTCGAGACCGACCTGGTCGCGCACCGCGTCGACCAGGTGGTTGACCCACGGCACGCGCTCGGCGTCCGCTCCGGCCAGGCCCGCCAGCCGCAGCATCGCGCGCTCCACCGACACGGTGGTGTGCGTGCGGGCGAGCTTGACGACGGGCGCGCCGGCCTTCTTGGCCAGGCGTCGGGCGGCGCGCACGACCTGCGGGTCGAGTTCGAGGACGGGGTGCGGACGACGAGACACGACGTGAGATTAGCAGCGTCACGGGCGATCCTCCGGCGTCCACAGCCCGTGGCCGGAAGATTCACGGTGAGAGCAGCCTGTGGATGGCGCTGAGGTCTGGGCCGGGATCTCGGCAGACTCGTGTCATGACGTTGACGCCGCCCCCGCCCATCCGCACGCAGGCTGACCTCACAGCGACGTGGGACGTCCTGCTGTCACCGAGCGTCGTTGAGGGACTGAGCCTGTGCGTGGCCTTCTTCGACTCCGGCGGCGGGCGTCCGCCCGCGATGCTCTGCGTCGACGAGGTGCCGGCGTCCCCTGGGCCGGGCGACGGCCCCGGTCTCGCCCGGGCCCTCGCGCGGATCCAGGACGACGTGGGACCGATGCAGGCCGCCGCCGCCATCGTGCGCGGCGGCCGTCGGGACGTCACCGACGCCGACCGGGCGTGGGCGCGCTGCCTGACCGAGGCCGGCGCCTTCACCGATCGCTGGCCGTTGCACCTCGTCACGCCGGCGGGCGCCCGCGTGCTCGCCGTCGACGACGTCATCGGGTGACGCGCGGCGCGTGGTCAGGCCAGCGCGCCTGCGTCGAAGACGACGCGTCCCTCGACGACGGTACGCAGGCACGCCGGCGTCGCGGCGCCCGGCGTGAGGTCCGGCAACCCCTGGGTGCCGGAGCGCGGGTCGGTGCTCCAGGCCTGGATCCGGTCGTCGGGCGCCTGGACCACGAGCTCGCTCGCCGCCCACACGGCGAACGACGCCGGTGCCCCCGGCACCAGCACCCCGCGGTCGTCGAAGCCGGCGGCGCGCCAGGCTCCGCGGGTGTGAGCCAGGAACGCCGCGCGCGCGCTGATCCGCTGGTCGGGGTTGGAGTGGAACGCGCAGGCCCGCACGGCTCCCCACGGGTCGAACGGCGTCACCGGCGCGTCCGAGCCCAGGGCCAGCGGGACGCCGGCCGCGGCCAGGCTCGCGAACGGGTTCATGGCCCGGGCGCGCTCCCCCAGCCGCTCCGCGTACAGGCCGCGCTCGCCGCCCCACCAGGCGTCGAACGCGGGCTGGACGCTCGCGTGCACGCCGAGGCGGGTGAGCATCTCGATCGCGGCGGGATCGGGCATCTCCAGGTGCTCCAGCCGGTGGCGCGCGCCGCGCACCTCGCTCTCGCCGACCTGCTCGGCCGCGGCGACGAAGCCGGCCAGCACGACGTCGAGGCCGCCGTCACCGATCACGTGGAAGCCGGCCTGCAGGCCGGCCCGGGTGCAGGCGGCCACGTGGTCGCGCACCTGCTCCGCCGTGACGTAGGCGTGCCCGGTGGTGTTCGGCGCGTCGGCATAGGGCTCGCGCAGGCGGGCGGTGCGCGACCCGATCGAACCGTCGGCGCACAGGTCGCCCGCGAGTCCGCGCAGCACGCCGGGCCCCAGCGCCAGGCGCGCGACGACCTCGCGAGCCTGCTCTTCGTCAGCGACGAGCTCGCCCCGGTAGGCCAGCACCGACGGCGTGCCGCCGGCCGCGGCCAGCTCCACGAGCGCGCGCAGGTCGTCGTCGCCGCCGATGTGAGGCGCAGACATCTCGTGCAGCGCGCCGATGCCCGCAGCGGCGGCGGCGTCGAGCGCTGCGCGCTGCAGGTCGTGGCGCAGCCCAGGACCCAGCGCAGCCCGGGTGGCGTCCCGGGCGGCATGGTGGGCGTCCCGTTCGACGCGGCCGTCGTCGTTCCACCCGTCGAGGTCGGCGAGCCCGGCCGCCGCGGCCAGGCTGCTCGAGACCACCGCGGAGTGGACGTCGACCCGCGCGAGGTACACCGCTCCGCCGTACGAGGCGCGGTCGAGCTCGGCACGCGTCGGCGGGCGGCCCTCGGGCCACCCTCGCTCGTCCCAGCCGGTGCCGAGGATCGGTCGGCCGCCGCCGCGCCTGGCCGCCTCCTCGACGCGGCGCAGCACCTGCGCGAGCGACACGGCGTCGTGCAGGTCCAGGCCGGTGAGCGCCAGGCCCGTCTCGGTGACGTGCGCGTGCGCGTCGACGAACGCCGGGGTGACCAGCGCTCCGTCCAGGTCGAGCACCTGGTCGACGGTGGGGGCATGACCCGCGGCGGCGTCGTCCGACCCGACCCAGGCGACGGTGTCGCCCACCACGAGCATCGCGGTGGCGAAGGGGTCGGCCGGCGAGTAGACGTCGCCACCGCGGTACAGGACGCTGCGTGTCGCGGGAGTACTCACCCGGGTCAGTCTGCCCTGCCGTGCTCGGCGGCCAGACGGGCCTCGAACAACGAGCGCACGGCACCCTCGCGGCGCAGCAGGTCGAGGGCGTACTGCGCGTGGCCGGGGACGTAGCCGTTGCCGACCAGCATGGTCACGTCGGCGGCGAGCCCCTCGGCCCCCAGCGCGGCCGCGCTGAACGACGTGGCCATCGAGAAGAAGATCACCGTGCCGCCGTCCCGCGTCGCCAGCACGGCGCCGTGCTCGCAGCCGGGCACGTCGACGCACACCACCGTGACGTCGGCCTCGCCGCCCAGCGCGGCACGCACCGCCGAGCTGAGGGCCACCGGGTCCCGCGCGTCGGCGAGGGCTACGTGGTCGGCGATGCCGGCTTCGAGCAACAGCGTGCGCTCGCGCTCGACCGGCACGACGCCCACGGTGGCCCGGGCGCCGTTGTCGCGGGCGGCGGCCAGTGCGAGGGAGCCGGACTTGCCGGCGCCGCCCACCACCGCGACCGTCGGCGCGCTCCCCCGCTCGACGTACTGCCCCACGACGCGGGCGACCAGCGCCGGTGCGCCGCACACGTCCATGACCATGAGGGACAGGGCCGGGTCGAGGTCGTCGGGCAGCTTCGCCGCGATCGACCGGCCGAACAGGACGGCGTGGCCGGCGGCAGGAACCTGCTCGCTCAGCCCGTCCCAACGCTCGAGGCCGTCGGTGATCTGCAGGGGCGTGAGCGAGAGCGACACCAGGGTCGCCACGTGGTCGCCCGGGGCGAGCCCCAGCGGGCTGTCGGGGCCGACCTCGTCGACGGTGCCGATGAGCATGCCCCCCGAGCCGGTCACCGGGTTCTGCATCTTGCCGCGCTCGGCGACGATGGCGAGCACCTCCTCACGCACGCCCGCGCCGTCGACCGTGCCGTCGTCCGCCGTGTGCGCGTTGCGCAGCTGGCGGTAGGAGGCGGCGTCGAGGTTGAGGGTCTCGACCCGCACCCGCACCTCATCGGGCCACAGCTCGGCGCGGGCGTCGAGGCGACGGGCCGCCTGCGGCAGGACACCCGCCGGCTCGAGCACTCGGTGCAGCCCGACCGGTGACCCGGCTCGCTCGTTGGTGACCTCGCTCACGCACGCTCCTTCGCTGGAGGGCCGCTTGACCTCAGAAGTTGCGGCCAAGTGTTCGATTCTCGGGACATCTTCCCGTATCGTGCCAGGCGTGAGCCAGAAGATCGAGCAGCCCTACGCCTACCGCCGCCGCGAGCTCGTCGAGCCCGACTGGACCCGCTTCCCGGGCTGGCGCGACGTCACCGCCGAGCAGTGGGCCAGTGTCCAGTGGCAGCGCGCCAACTGCATCAAGAACGTCCGCCAGCTGCGCGGCCTGATGGGTGACCTGCTCGAGGACCGCTTCTACGACGACCTCGAGCGCGACCAGGCCGAGCGCGCGACCATGTCGATGCTCGTCCCGCCGCAGATGATGAACACGATGGTCCCGGCCACCGGCGTGTTCGACGACGGCGTGCTGCCGAGCGCCGGTGCGGCGTTCACCGACGCCTTCTACGCCGACCCCGTGCGCTGCTACATGCTGCCGGTGTTCAGCGACCGCCGCTCCGACTGGGCGAGCCACCCGTTCGCCACCCGCGACTCGCTGCACGAGCACGACATGTGGGTGGCCGAGGGGCTGACGCACCGCTACCCCACCAAGGTGCTGGCCGAGCTGCTGTCGACCTGCCCCCAGTACTGCGGCCACTGCACGCGCATGGACCTCGTCGGAAACTCCACGCCGGTGGTGCCGAAGCTGAAGTTCGACCTCAAGCCCGCTGACCGCCAGACCGCGATGCTGGAGTACCTGCAGCGCACGTCCTCGGTGCGCGACGTGGTGGTCAGCGGCGGTGACGTCGCGAACATGCCGTGGAAGAACCTCGAGCCGTTCCTGATGCGGCTGCTCGAGATCGACACCATCCGCGACATCCGGCTGGCCACCAAGGCGCTCATGGGCCTGCCGCAGCACTGGCTGGCCGACGACGTCGTCGAAGGTGTCGGCCGCGTGGCTTCGGTCGCTCGCGAGCGGGGCGTCAGCCTCGCGATCCACACCCACGTCAACAACGCCCAGTCGGTGACGCCGGCGGTCGCGGCCGCAGCGCGGGCGATGCTGCAGGCCGGCGTGCGCGACGTCCGCAACCAGGGCGTGCTGATGCGGGGCGTCAACGACTCCTCCGCGCAGCTGCTCGACCTGTGCTTCGCCCTGCAGGACGAAGCAGGCATCACGCCGTACTACTTCTACATGTGCGACATGATCCCGTTCAGTGAGCACTGGCGGATGTCGCTGGCCGAGGCCCAGCACCTGCAGCACGCGATCATGGGCTACCTGCCGGGCTTCGCGACTCCGCGCATCGTGTGCGACGTGCCGTTCGTGGGCAAGCGCTGGGTGCACCAGGTGCACACCTACGACACCGAGCGCGGTATCTCGTACTGGACGAAGAACTACCGCACCTCGATCGAGTCCGACGACGCGGACGCGCTCAGCCGGGAGTACGTCTACTACGACCCGATCTACACGCTGCCCGAGGCCGGCCAGCAGTGGTGGCGCGAGAACGGCGACCACGAGGGTGCTCACGAGGCGGCCGTGGCGCAGGCGATGGCCAGCCGCACCGCCGCGGCGGCGCAGGCCGAGGGCGTGGCCAGCCACGCTGTCCACGCCTGACACCGGGCCTGCGCGCAGATACCCGCCGTTTTCCGGTCAGCGACCCACGTGGGGGCGCTGATCCACCGGATATCGGCGGNNNCGGCGGGTATCTGCGTTCTCGGCTCGGGTCAGACGGCGGGCGGGCGGCCCTCGTAGGGAGTCGACAGCACGACGGTGGTGCGGGTCGAGACGTTGGCCGCCGCCCGGATCCGGGCCAGCAGGTCCTCCAGGTCGGCGGGCGTGGCCACCCGCACCTTGAGGATGTACGACTCCTCCCCTGCCACTGAGTGGCAGGCCTCGATCTCGGCCAAGCCGGCCAGGCGTTCGGGGGCGTCGTCCGGCGCCGAGGGGTCGAGCGGCGTCACCGAGATGAACGCCGTGAGGGTCAGGCCGATGGCATCCGGTGCGATGGTGGCGGTGTAGCCGGTGATCACCCCGCGCTGCTCCAGGCGCCGCACGCGCTGGTGGATCGCGGACGTCGACAGCCCCGTCGTGCGAGCGAGGTCGGTGTAGCTCATCCGCCCGTCGCGCGACAGCAGCCGGACGATCTCGCGGTCAGTGTCCTCCACGCGCTGAGCCTACCGGCCGTCGCCGTGTGGGCTCAGTGCTTGGCCAGGTGTCGGCCGATGACGAGGCGCTGCACCTGGTTGGTGCCCTCGACGATCTGCAGCACCTTGGCCTCGCGGAACCACCGCTCGACCGGGAAGTCCTTGACGTAGCCGGCGCCGCCGAGCACCTGGACGGCGTCGGTGGTCACCTTCATGCAGGTGTCGGTAGCGAACAGCTTGGCCATCGCCGCTTGCACCGAGAAGGCCTGGCCGGCGTCGCGGCGGCGGGCCGCCGCCAGGTAGAGCTCTCGGGCGGCGCTGATCTGGGTCGCCATGTCGGCGAGCATGAACGACAGCCCCTGGAAGTCGATGATGCGCCGGCCGAACTGCTCGCGCTCCTTCGCGTACGCGGTGGCCGCCTCGAACGCCGCCTGGGCGATTCCGACGGCGCAGGCCGCGATGCCGAGGCGACCGGAGTCCAGGGCCGACAGGGCGATGGTGAACCCCTGACCCTCCTCGCCGATGCGTCGTTCGGTGTCGACCCGCGCTGCGTCGAGCAGCACCTGGGCCGTCTGCGACGAGCTGAACCCCATCTTGCGCTCGGGCGGCGCGGCCGAGAGCCCGGGCGTGCCGGCGTCGGCGAGCAGACAGCTGATCCCGCGCGGGCCGTCGTCGGAGGTGCGCACCATGAGGTTGTAGAAGTCGGCGACGCCGCCGTGGGTGATCCAGGCCTTGGTTCCGGTGACCTCGTAGGCCGAGCCGTCGTCGACAGGGACGGCGCGGGTGCGCAGCGCGGCGGCGTCGGACCCGGACGTCGGCTCCGACAGGCAGTAGGCGCCGAGCTGGTCGCCGCTGAGCATGGCGGGCAGCCAGCGCTCGCGCTGGGCGTCGGTGCCGAACTGCGCCAGCGGGTAGCACGACAGCGAGTGCACGCTGACACCCAGGCCGATGGCGCCCCAGGCCGCCGACAGCTCCTCGAGCACCTGCAGGTACACCGTGTACGGCTGGTCGCCGCCGCCCCACTGCTCGGGGTAGGGCAGCGAGAGCAGCCCCGCCTGGCCGAGCTCGGCGAACACCTCGCGCGGGAACTGCGCCTTCTCCTCGAACTCGTCGACGCGCGGGGCGAGACGCTCCGCGCCGAGCTCTCGGACGAGGGCGAGCAGGTCGTGCGCCTCGTCAGTGGGCAGGTCACGCTCGACGGTGGTCACCAGGTCTCCCAGGCAGATAGTTGGACGTCCGACTAATCTACCGCGCCCGTGGGCAGGGCACCGTAGCCTGCACGCGTGACCGACGACGCCATCGCGCCCGAGAAGCTGCTGCTGCTCGACTCCGCCTCGCTGTACTTCCGCGCGTTCTACGGCGTGCCGGACTCGATCACGGCTCCGGACGGCACCCCGGTGAACGCGGTGCGCGGGTTCCTCGACATGGTGGCCACCCTCGTGACCAACCTGCAGCCGACGCGACTCGTGGCGTGCTGGGACGACGACTGGAGGCCGGCGTTCCGCGTCCAGGCCATCGCCTCGTACAAGGCGCACCGCATGGCCCGGCCGGGCCGTGACGGCGGCGTCGACGTCGAGGAGACCCCGCAGGGACTCCTCCCGCAGGTTCCGGTGATCGTCGACGTCCTCGCGGCACTGGGCGTCGCGCGCGTCGGGCACCCCGGCTTCGAGGCCGACGACGTCATCGGCACGCTCGCCGAGCGCGCCGTCCGGAAGGGGACGCCGGTGGACGTCGTCACCGGCGACCGCGACCTGTTCCAGCTCGTCGACGACGCCCGCCGGCTGCGCGTCCTCTACACGGCGAAGGGAGGCGTGCGGAACCTCGACGTCGTCGACGAGGCACGCCTGCACGAGCGCTACGGCATCCGCACCGGGCGCCAGTACGCCGGCATGGCCGTGCTGCGCGGCGACCCGAGCGACGGGCTGCCGGGCGTCGCGGGGATCGGCGAGAAGACCGCAGCCGCCATCATGAACCGTGCCGGCGACGTCGAGGGCCTGCTGCGCGCGCTGGAGGACGACGACGCCGACGTGCTCGGCAACAAGCGCCTGAAGCTTCTCGAGGCGCGCGACTACCTCGCCGTGGCCCCCACGGTGGTCGACGTCGTGCGCGACATCCCCCTCGCCGACGTCGACGACCGCTTGCCGAGGGCGCCAGCCGACCCCGAGCGGCTCCTCGACCTGGCACGGCGCTGGGGGCTCTCGAGCAGTGTCGAGCGGGTGCTGCAGGCCATCGGCTGGACCGGCGACTGACCCGGTCGCCGACGCCCCGGCTCAGTCCGGCAGCGAGTGCGCGACGACGCCGCGCAGGACGCCATCCGAGGCCTGCCGGGCCGCTCGGCGGCCAGCGGCGTCGTCCCACGCGTTCTGCACCTGCCCGAGCAGGTCGACGAGCTGCTTGCAGCGGCGGACGAAGTCACCCGCAGCCAGGTCGCTGTCGCGCAGCACGACGTCGAGGCTCTGGCCCCTCGCCCAGCGCTGAATCGCCGAGGCCAGGGCGGCGTCCGGCTCGCGCAGCGTCGACAGGCGGTGGTCGCTCTCTACCTGCTCGAGCTGCGACCACTCGCGCCAGGTTCGCTCGAGCGCGGCGGCCACGGCACCCCCTGGTGGCGGGGGTTGCAGGGCGTCCTCGCGCCGTGACTCGTGCACCAGCGTGCTCAGCACCGCGGCCAGGCCAGGCCCGTCCAGACCCGTCCAGGCTCCGCGGCGCAGGCACTGAGCGGCCAGCAGGTCCTGCTCGGTGTACAGCCGGCGCAGCCGCTCGCCGTCGGGCGTCACGCGGGAGCGCTCGTCGAGGTAGCCCAGCTGCGAGAGCACGCCGCACACCCGGTCGAACGTCTTGGCCACCGAGCTGGTGCGGCTCTCGATCCGCCGCAGCAGGTTGTCGGTCTCGCGGCGCAGCCGGCTCCAGCGCTCACCCCAGCGGGCGTGGTCCTCGCGCTGCGGGCAGGCGTGGCACGGATGCGCCCGCATGCGGCGCCGCAGCTCGACCAGCTGGGCGTCCTCGCCCGCGTGGTCGCTGCCGCCCTTGCCGCGTCGCGTCGAGGGCGGCTCGTGGGGCACCGCGGCGCGCAGAGTGGACGCGAGATCACGCCGAGACTGCGGGCTGCGGGGGTTGAAGTCGCGCGGCAACCGCACCTGCGTCACGTGGTCGACCGGCCCGCTGAGGTCGGCCAGGGTGAGCCGGCGGATCTGGCGGTCCTGGCCGAGCACGTGCGGTTTCGGGCCGTCCAGCCCCACCGCGCGGTCGGGCTCCACGACGACGACGTAGCCGGCGCGCCGCCCGGTGGGAACGCGCAGCACGTCACCCACACGCACCCGTTCCAGGCTCTGGGCGGTCTCGGCCCGGCGACCGCTCTGCCGCTGGCGGGCCAGCTGCGTCTCACGCTCCTTGATGGCGGCGCGCAGCCCGGCGTACTCGCGGAAGTCGCCGAGGTGGCAGGTCATCGCCTCGGCGTAGCCGTCCAGCGCCTCCTCCTGCGTGCGCACCTGGCGCGCGAGGCCCACGACGGCACGGTCGGCCTGGAACTGCGCGAACGACGTCTCGAGCACCTCGCGCGCGCGCTCACGCCCCACCTGCGCCACGAGGTTGACGGCCATGTTGTACGTCGGCCGGAAGCTCGAGCGCAGCGGGTAGGTGCGCGTGGAGGCCAGGCCCGCGACCGCGCGTGGGTCGAGGCCGTGGTGCCAGAGCACGACGGCGTGGCCCTCGACGTCGATGCCTCGACGTCCAGCGCGTCCGGTGAGCTGGGTGAACTCCCCCGGCGTGATGTCGACGTGCGCCTCGCCGTTCCACTTCACCAGCCGCTCAAGCACCACGGTGCGAGCGGGCATGTTGATGCCGAGGGCCAGGGTCTCGGTGGCGAACACGCACCGCACCAGGCCCGCGGCGAACAGCTGCTCGACGACCTCCTTGAAGCTCGGGAGCAGGCCGGCGTGGTGGGCGGCCACGCCGCGCGTGAGGCCGTCGAGCCAGTCCCAGTAGCCGAGCACGTCGAGGTCGCCGGAGCTGATGTCACCCGTGTGCGCCTCGGCGAAGGCGCGGATGCGCTCGCCCTCCTCGGCCGTGGTGAGCCGCACCCCGGCGTCCAGGCACTGCTTCACCGCGGCGTCGCACCCAGCGCGGCTGAAGATGAACGTGATCGCGGGCAGCAGGCCGGCGCGCTCGAGCTGCTCGACCACCTCGGGTCGACGCGGCACGCCGTGGGTCGGGCCGCGACCACGTCCCTGGTGCCGTTGCCCCGACCGGCCTCGCCCGCCCCGCCCGCGCGGGTCTGCCCGCTCGAACCGCTGCTCGTTCCGGGCGATCTCGAGCAGGTCGGGGTTGACCTTCGTCTCCCCCGCACCGGCGTCGACGAACAGGTCGTGCAGGCGGTGACCCACCAGCACGTGCTGGTAGAGCGGCACGGGGCGGTGCTCCTCGACGACCACCTCGGTGTCGCCGCGCACGGTGTCGAGCCAGGCGCCGAACTCCTCGGCGTTGCTCACCGTCGCCGACAGCGAGACGAGTCGCACCTCGTCGGGCAGGTGGATGATCACCTCTTCCCACACCGGGCCACGGAACCGGTCGGCGAGGTAGTGCACCTCGTCCATCACGACGTAGCCGAGGCCGCGCAGCGTGGGCGACCCGGCGTACAGCATGTTGCGCAGCACCTCGGTGGTCATCACCACCACGTCGGCCTCGCCGTTCACGGTGGTGTCGCCCGTCAGGAGCCCGACGCGTTCGGCGCCGTGCACCGCCACCAGCTCGCTGTACTTCTGGTTCGACAGCGCCTTGATGGGCGTGGTGTAGAAGGCCTTCAGGCCGGCGGCGAGCGCCAGGTGGATCGCGAACTCGCCCACCACGGTCTTGCCGGCGCCAGTTGGAGCCGCGACGAGCACACCACGCCCAGCCTCGAGCGCCTGGCACGCCCGCACCTGGAAGTCGTCGAGCTCGAACTCCAGCCCCTCACGGAACCGGCCGAGCTCGGTGCGTTGCTCGGCCTGTCGGCGTCGCGCAGCCGCGTACTGCTCGGCGGGTGTGGGCACCCGCCCAGGCTACGGCGCGGGCGGACCGCCTGCGCGCGCGGCGCCCCCTGACGCCGCGGGCACGAGCACCCCCAGGCTCGCCGGCATCACCTCGAGCTCGATGGGCAGCGGTCCGAAGCGCTCGCCGTCCGCGTAGGCGACGATGCCGTGCGTCTGCAGGCGCACGTGCCGGGCGCGCCGGATCGTGACCTTCGGGTGAGTGGTGTGACTGCCGCTGAACACCTTGGGGAACACCGTCAGCAGCCGCGGCACCGACATCGGGCCGACCACCAGGACGTCGAGCAAGCCGTCGTCGTACGACGCGTCCGGCGTGATGAGCATGCCTCCGCCGTAGCGGGTGCCGTTGCCCACCGAGACCATCATGGCCTGGGTCTCCCAGCGCTCGCCGTCGAGCTCGATGACGTAGTCGAGGGGCTTGAACACCGGCAGCTCGCGGGCGATCGCGAGGTTGTAGCGCATCTTGCCGCGCGGCCAGGCCCACCGGTTGGCGCGCTCGTTGACCACCGCGTCGAAGCCACCGCACATGACCCCGGCGAACCAGCGCGGCCCCTCGCCCGACCAGTCCACCCGTCGCACAGCATCGATACGGCGCACCTCGCCGGTGGTGATGACGTCAACGGAGGCGGCAATGTCGTGCACGGGCAGTCCGAGCGAGGCCGCGATGTCGTTGCCGGTGCCGGCGGCCACGATCCCCAGCGGCGTGTCGGAGCCGGCGCAGGCGTTCACGCCGATGTTGACCATGCCGTCGCCGCCGACGACCACCAGGGCGTCGATCCCGGCCTCGACCGCCGAGGTCGCCCGGTCGGCCGCCTCGGCTGCGCTCTCGCTCGTCACGTCGAGCACGTCGAAACCTCGGGCCGCGAGCAGCTCCGCGGTGCGCACGCCGAGGGCACGAGCCCGACCCTTGCCTGCGGACGGGTTCACGGCCAGGGCCATGCGGCGGACGCCGGGCGCGAGAGTGCTCACGGGGACGAACGCTAGCGGCTGACCGGACGTCGGTCAGGCACCGGTGCTCACAGCTCGCTGGCCTCGTCGTCGGCCAGCGAGCCGTAGTCGGGCTCGGACGACGACTGCGCGCGACGCTTGTCGAGCAGCAGGCAGATACCGATCGCGATGGCGAACAGCAGGCACATCGAGCCGGCGAGCAGCAGCATCGACGTGACCTCGGGCGTCGGTGTGGCCACCGCGGCGAACAGGAAGCACACGAAGACGGTGATGCGCCACTGCCGCACCATGGTGCGGCCGGACAGCAGGTGCGCCATGTTGAGCGCCACGAGCACCACCGGGATCACGAACGCCACACCGAACGCGAGCACGATCCGGGTGACGAACGAGAAGTACAGGTTGGCGGTGATGAAGTTCGATCCGCCCTCAGGGACGAAGGAGTTCAAGAACTCCAGTGCCTTCGGCAGCACGAACCAGGCCAGCGTGCCGCCGCCGAGGAACAGCGGAAGCGCCGCGCCGACGAAGCCGTAGGAGTAGCGCCGCTCCTTGCGGGTCAGGCCGGGGGTGATGAAGGCCCAGAACTGGTACAGCCAGACCGGCGACGCCAGCACGATCCCGACGATCACCGCCACCTGCAGCCGCTGGTTGAACGCCGAGAACGGATCGGCGTAGTTGATCGTCGTGGGTACGCCGTTGCGCGCCGCGCTGTCGGTGATCGGCTTCAGCAGCGCCGTGTACACCGGCTGGGAGACGAACCACCCGGCGATTCCGCCGATGACGATGGCGATGGCGCTGCGCACGAGACGGGTGCGCAGCTCGCGCAGGTGCTCGCGCAGCGACATGCGCCCCTCGGGGTCGCGCCCTCGGGCGCGTGGCACAGCGCTCTCCCGCGTGCTCATGGCCGGGCTGCGAACCTCGGCTCAGGCGCGCGAGTCGCGGTGCTGCTGAGCGTCGCGCGGCTCGCCCGTCGAGCTCGGGGCGTCGACGACGCGGCCCTCGACCGGAGGGGTCGGACGCTGAGCGGCGCGGTCGTCGTCCTCGTCGTGCATCTGCTTGATCTCCGACTTGAAGATCCGCATGGAACGCCCGAGGCCACGGGCGGCTTCAGGCAGCCGCTTACCGCCGAACAGGATCGCGACGAGCGCAAGCAGGATCACGATGAACAGCGGGTGCTCGAACAGGTTCCTCATGGCGTGCCTTCCGGTAGGCGAGACCTCGTCAGTCTACGCGTCGAAACCGGGGACGAGAGGCGCCTCGCCCGGAATCTCGCGGTGCTTCAGGCACGGTGGAGGGGTCGCTCAGCACCGAGTGCGCCGGCTCGTAGTGCTCGAGCACCGGTGCGAGGGCGTCGGAGACCTGTTCGGCGCTGTGCCCCAGCTCGCGGCCGAGCGCGATGCCTCGGCGCACGAGGTGCCACCCGAGCAGGGCCACGACCGCCAGCGCACCGAGGAGCAGCAGCACCCACACGAGGATCCACCACCACATGGCGCCTACCCTACGGGTGCGCTGCCTGCGGCGTCAGGGCGGCGGGCGGTGGTCCGGGGTCAGTGCGCGACGCGCGTGCCGGGACGCAGCACGGTGAGTGCGGCGACCGGGTTGTCGGCCTGCTCGAGCCAGAGCGCGAAGTCCAGCACGTCGTCGTAGCCGATCGCCGGACCCTCGTGGGCCTCCAGCGCCTCGGCGGGGACGGTCCAGCGCTCGGCGCGGACGCCACCGGTGCGCAGCAGGCTCACGACCTCGGTGCCGGCGGGCTTGCGCACCTCGTCGTTGCACTGGTCGCAGGTGAACGAGTAGTACGACCAGTCGGGCACGGTGCACACGACCAACCGCACCTGGGCGGCCGTGAGCTCCACGTCCCCGCAGGTCGGGCAGGACGCCTTGATCGTCGCCATCCTCACCGCCTCCTTCGACGGGAACGGGGACCTCTCGGATCCCGGTGGTGTCCCCCGAGCGGTTCGTGACCTCGGGGGTGTGTGTTCTCCACCTGGATCGGCAGCGGGTGTCGAGAACTTAACTGCCAGAGGCGTCCTGGCCTCAGACGTAGGCCCGCAGCGCCTCGCGCGCGGTGTTGCGCACCTCGTCGGCGAGCTCGCGGGGGTCGACGACCCGGCCGGACCCACCGAGGCGCAGCACGAGCTGGCGCAGCCACGCCAGGTCGCCGGTGCGCACCGTCACCCGCAGCCCCCCGTCGGCGGTGTCGACGACCTCCTCCACCGGGTAGTAGTCGACCACCCACCGAGCCGACGGGCGCAGGTCGAGCGTCACGACGTGGTCGTCCGGTCCCGGCGCGAAGAGGCCGGAGTCGAGGTCACGGCTGCGCGCTGACGGCGGCGGGGTGCCGTCGACGTCCAGCACCTCGACGCCGACGACGCGGTCGAGCCGGAAGAGCCGCACCCCCTCAGCGCGATGACACCAGCCCTCGAGGTACCAGCGGGCGTCGACGTGCAGCACGCGCATGGGGTCGACGTCGCGTTCGGTCGTCTCGTCGCGGTGCGGCACGAGGTACTCCAGGTGCATCCGGCGATGGCGTCGGACGGCGTCCTCGCACGCCTCGAGCACGGCCGGCTCGACGCTGCGGTCGAGGTCGATGCGGACGGCGCCCGCGGGCTCCCCGGCCGACCCCGCGGCAGCCTCGAGCTTGGCCAACGCGCGGCTGACGGCATCGCGGTCGCCGAGTCCGGGCACGCTCATCAGCGTGCGTAGCCCGACGATCAGGGCGAGCGCCTCGTCGACGCCGAGTCGCAGCGGGCGGGCGATCGCATCAGCGTTGCGCAGGTAGACGTAGCCACCCTCCCAGTCGGCCTCGATGAGGTCATCCGGCAGGTGCCCGGGCAGGCCGCACACGAAGAGCAGCTCGAGGTCCTTGACCAGCTGGCGCTCGGAGACGCCGAACTCCGTGGCGGCCTGCGCCAGCGGCACGCCCTGGTGCGACAGCAACCACGGCACCATCGCCAGCAGCCTCGACAGCCGCTCGGTGGCCGACTCGCTCATCGCGCCACCGCCTGCTCCCCCACGACAGCGCGCAGCCGCCGCACCACGGAGTCGCGCAGGTCGGCCGGCGCGACGGCGACGACGGCCGGCCCGAGGCCGACGAGCTCCTCGGCGAGCATCTCCTCGTCGGTGTAGTGCACCACGAGCTCGTCCCACTCGTCGTCCACGCGGGTGACCGCGCCGGAGCGGCGGCGCAGCGACTGGGCGGCGTCACGGCGCGCGCGCACGGTCGCGGTGCGCGCGGGAGCCTCCCTCACGGTGTCACCGACCATGACCCTCGGCTCGTGCCCGGCAGGGACGTCGTAGGACCCGGCCGGCCCGATCGGCTCGACGTCACCCTCGACCCGGCTGAGCCGGTACACCCGGCCCGCGCCGCGGTCTCGGTCGTGCCCCGTGAGGTACCACCTGCCGGAGCGGCTCGTGATGCCCCACGGCTCGACGCTGCGCTGAGCCACCTCGCCGGTGCGGGCCGTGCGGTAGGTGAAGCGCACCGGGACGCGGTCGCGCACGGCCGCCCACAGTGCGTCGAAGGCGGGTTCGGCGGTGCGCACGCGGGGCTCCAGCCCGATCAGCGACCCGTCGTCCTGCGGCGCACCCAGCGCGGTGAGCTTGGTCAGCGCGCGCGTCGCCGGGCCGGCGAGACTGGCTCGTTGCCACACCCGCGAAGCCAACCCCAGCACCGCGAGCTCGTCGGGCTCGAACGTGATCTGCGGCAGCGCGTAGGCGTCACGGTCGATCCGGTAGCCGATCTCGTCCTCGAAGAGCGGGTCCTCGGAGGTCGTGACGAGAGGGATGCCCAGCTCGCGCAGCTCGTCCTTGTCGCGCTCGAACATCCGCTCGAACGCCTCGGTGGAGTTGTTGTCGGCGTACTGCGGCACGGCCTGGCGGATCTGGGACTTGGTGAGCGGACGGCGCGTGCTCAACAGGCAGATCACCAGGTTGAGCAGCCGCTCGGTCTTGACGCTGGACATGGTCTCCTCCCCACCCGCGGACGCTACCGGACGTGGGCCCGGCGGCTAGCCTCGGCACGTGACCGACCCGCCGAGCCACCAGTCCGCAGACGTGCCCCTCCCGGCGTCCATGGTGAGGTGGCGAGCCGGCCGCGTCGAGCGAGTTGTGCGCCGCTGGTCGGGCTGCGTCGAGCTCGACGTCGCCCTCGACCGACCCATCGGCGACCGGTCGGAGGTGCGCGCGCTGGCCTACCCGGCGCTGGTGGGCGACCCAGCGGACGGCGACCGCGTCCTGCTCACCACGGGGGCGCTCGAGCGAGGTCTGGGCACCGGGGGCTACGCCGTCGTGGCCGCCTTGCCCGAGCGACTGCCCGAGCCGGCCGGACCGGCGTCCGCGGGCGGCCACCTGGTGAAGGCCCGCTACACGCCACTGCAGGCCATGGTGCTCGGCGCCGACGAGCAGGACTCCCCGCATCACGAGCTGCTGCGCGACGCCGACGACCTGGCGGGGCTGCCGGTGGTGGTGGCCGACCTGCACTCGGCGTTGCCTGCGGTCGTCGCGGGGGTGCGCTCAGTGTGTCCGGACGCTCGGGTGGCCTACGTGATGACCGATGGCGGCGCGCTGCCCGCGTGGTTCTCGCGCACGATCGACGGGCTGCGCGAGGCGTCGTGGCTGGTCGGGTGCGTCACCGTGGGGCAGGCGTTCGGCGGTGACCTCGAGGCGGTCACCGTGCACACGGGCCTGCTGGCGGCGCGACTGGTGCTGCAGGCGGACGTCGTGGTGGTGGCGCAGGGCCCGGGCAACCTGGGCACCGGCACGCGGTGGGGGTTCTCGGGAGTCGCTGCCGGCGAGGCGGTCAACGCGGCGGCGGTGCTGGGTGGGCGTCCGGTGGCCTCGCTGCGGGTGTCGCAGGCCGACGCGCGCGAGCGGCACCGCGGCGTCTCTCACCACAGCCTCACGGCTTACGGTCGGGTCGCGCTGGCTCCGGCCGACGTCGTCGTCCCGCGCCTGCCGGGTGACTTCGGCGACCTGGTGAGCCGGCAGGCCGCCGTCCTGGCTGCGCCCGCCGGACGTCACCGGTTGGTCGAGGTGGCCACCGACGGACTGCTCGACGTGCTGCGCGCGACGCCGGTGCGCCTGTCGACGATGGGGCGGGGACTCGACGAGGACGCTGCGTCTTTCGTGGCGGCGGCCGCGGCCGGCGTCCACGCCGCCCACCTGCTCCCCTGACCCCGGCCGCCCCTCCCCGTTGATCACGTTAAGACGGCGACACGCCGCTTGCCGAGGGTTGCAACCCTCGGCAAGCGGCGTGTCACCCACAGAACGTGATCAACTTCCGCGGGGTGGGCGTGGGGCGGGTGGGGCGGGTGGGGCGAGAGGAGACGGGGTGCGTCAGCTGACGTCGACGAGGTCGACGACGAAGATCAGCGTCTCGCCGCCCTTGATCGCGCCGCCCGCGCCGCGGTCGCCGTAACCCAGGTGCGGTGGGATCGTGATCTTGCGGCGGCCGCCGACCCGCATGCCCTGCAGGCCCTGGTCCCAGCCGGAGATGACCTGGCCGACCCCGAGCCGGAAGCGCAGCGGCTCGCCGCGGTTCCACGAGGCGTCGAACTCCTCGCCGGTCGAGTGCGCGACGCCGACGTAGTGCGCCAGCACCGTGCTCCCGGCTACCGCCTCGGCGCCGTCACCGACGACCTGGTCCTCGATCACCAGCTCGGACGGCGGGGTGTCGCCGGGGAAGTCGATCTCGGGCTTGGTGCGGTCGAACGCCATGCTTCCTCCTGGGTCGTCGGGTGTGCGCGGCTGGTGGATCAGTACGCGTCGAGGATGTCGACGACGAAGACCAGCGTGTCGGTGCCCTTGATGCCGGCCTGGGCGTTGCCGCTCTTGCCGTAGCCGTCGGCTGGCGGGATCACGAGCAGCACGCGGCTGCCGACGGTCTGGCCGACCAGGCCCTTGTCGAAGCCGGGAATGAGCTGGCCGGCGCCGACCGGGCGCTCGAGGAGCTGGCCCGACTGGTACGAGGAGTCGAAGATCTTGCCGCTGCCGTAGATCTCGCCGATGTAGGAGGCGGAGATGGTCTGCCCCGCCTTCACCTGCGGTCCCTTGCCCTTGATGAGCGGCTGCACGACCGTCTTCTTCGGCGCCGGCGTCGACGGCATCGTGATCGTCGGAGCCTGGTCGCCGTTGTCCTTCACCACCGGCAAGCCCGCCGGGGGCGTCACCGGGTCACCCGTCGCCTTCTTCAGCGGCGTCGTCGCGGACTTCACGTCGAGGACGAAGATGAGGGCGTCGTCCTTGCCGAAGCCGAGCTCGGTGTTGCCCTGCGCCCCGAACCCGTCGCGCGGTGCGATACCAGCCAGGACGCGCGAGCCGACCTTCTGTCCGATGAGGCTCGTGGCCAGACCCGGCATGAGTCGGTTGGGGTCGGCCACGAAGTTGGCCGGCTGGCGGCCGAACGAGGTGTCGGCCTCCTTGCCGTTCTTGGCGTTGACCAGCAGGTAGTCGACGGTGACGCGCTGGCCCGTCTTCACCTGCGGCCCGTCACCCTGCTTCACCACGACCGTGCCGGTGCGGGCCAGCACCGTGGGCGTGCGTTCGAGCTTCACGGTCGGCTTCTTGCCGAAGTCACCGGTGACGGTGACCGTCTTGAGAGCAGCCGGCGCGGCCTCGGCCTTGGTCGACGCGGGCTTCGGGTCGGCGCTGGCGCAGCCGGCGAGGAGCAGGGCCGGGACGGCGAGAGCAGCCGCGAGGCGGGGAAGAGCTGAACGCACGGGAGACGACCTTCGGTTCGAAAGCAGGACGGGTCACCCTAACCCGGCGACCTGGGAGCAGCCTGACTGCCCGGCGGTCACATGCTGGCGATCAAGCGCTCGACCCGCTCGTCGGTGCTGGCGAAGGGGTCCTTGCACAGCACCGTGCGCTGGGCCTGGTCGTTGAGCTTGAGGTGCACCCAGTCGACCGTGAAGTCACGGCGCATCTCCTGCGCGCGGCGCACGAAGTCACCGCGCAGCTTCGCGCGCGTCGTCTGCGGGGGCACCGACTTGGCCTCGAAGATCTCGACGTCGCCCGCGACGCGCTCGATCCGACCAGCGCGCTCGAGCAGGTAGTACAGCCCGCGCCGGCGATGGATGTCGTGGTAGGCGAGATCGAGCTGGGCCACGCGCGGGCTGGACAGGTCGAGGCCGTGCTTGGCCCGGTAGCGCTCGATGAGGCGGTACTTGATCACCCAGTCGATCTCGCGGTCGACGAGCGACAGGTCGCCGGTGTCGACGGCGGTCAGCGTGCGCCGCCAGACGTCCAGCACCGCCTTGTGCGCCGGTGCGGTGGCGCCGCGGCGGTCGACGAAGTCCAGCGCGCGCTCGAGGTACTCGGTCTGGATCTCCAGCGCCGACAGCTCGCGCCCGTTGGCCAGCCGGACCTTCTTGCGGCCCGTCATGTCGTGGCTGATCTCGCGGATGGCCCGGATGGGGTTCTCGAGGGTCAGGTCGCGCATGACGACGCCCGCCTCGATCATCTGCAGCACGAGGTCGGCGGACCCCAGCTTGAGCAGCGTCGTGACCTCGCTCATGTTGGAGTCACCGACGATCACGTGCAGCCGGCGGTGGTGCTCGGCGTCCGCGTGGGGCTCGTCGCGGGTGTTGATGATCGGGCGCGAGCGGGTGGTGGCGCTCGACACGCCCTCCCAGATGTGGTCGGCCCGCTGGCTCACGCAGTAGAGCGCGCCACGCGGCGTCTGCAGCACCTTGCCGGCGCCGCAGATGATCTGGCGGCTCACGAGGAACGGGATCAGCACGTCGGAGAGCCGTTGGAAGTCTCCGTGACGCGACACCAGGTAGTTCTCGTGGCATCCGTAGGAGTTGCCGGCCGAGTCGGTGTTGTTCTTGAACAGGTAGACCTCGCCGGCGATGCCCTCGTCCTTCAGCCGGTGCTGCGCGTCGGCCACGAGGCCCTCGAGGATCCGCTCCCCCGCCTTGTCGTGCACCACGGCCTGGCGCAGGTCGTCGCACTCGGGCGTGGCGTACTCGGGGTGCGAGCCGACGTCGAGGTACAACCGGGCGCCGTTGCGCAGGAACACGTTGCTCGAGCGACCCCATGACACGACCCGGCGGAACAGGTAACGGGCCACCTCGTCTGGACTCAGGCGGCGCTGTCCCTCGAACGAGCAGGTGACGCCGTACTCGTTCTCGATGCCGAAGATCCGCCGGTCCATGTGGCTCCTGCCTGGTGACTGCGCGATGCCGTGCTCTCACCCTACGTCGGTGAGCCGTCCGGCGCGGGGAGGCCCGCGACGACCACCTGGTCGTGCGCTCTCGGCGAACGGCGTGCGCTGCGGGCGAACCGGTGATGACAGCGGCCGTCGGCGCCTGCTCTGCTGAGCGCCATGACGACGATGCTGGTGCTCGGGGGGACGGCGTGGCTCGGGCGTGAGGTCGCGCGCGAGGCGATCGGGGCAGGGTACGACGTCACCTGCCTGGCCCGTGGTGAGTCCGGGTCGGTGCCCGACGGTGCCCGCCTGGTGGCGGCGGACCGCACGCAGGCGGACGGCTACGCAGCCGTGTCCGGGCGCGACTGGGACGCCGTCGTGGACGTCGCCCGCCAGCCGGGGCAGGTGCGCTCGGCCCTCGCCGCATTGGGCGAACGAGCGGGGCACTGGACCTTCGTGTCGTCGTGCTCGGTGTACGCCGACCACGGCACGCCGGAGGCCGACGAGTCCGCCCCGCTGCTGCCGGCACTGGATGCGACCGAGGGCACCGCGGAGCAGTACGGCGAGGCGAAGGTGGCCTGCGAGCTGGCGTGCCTGGAGGCGCTGCCCGACCGGCTGCTGGTGGCGCGCGCGGGTCTCATCGCGGGGCCGGGCGACCGCAGCGACCGGTTCGGCTACTGGCCGGCCCGCTTCGCGCTGGCCGCCGAGGGCGACCCAGCGTGGCCGTCGACCGTGCTGGTGCCCGACACGCCGCACTTCGCCACGCAGACCATCGACGTGCGTGACCTGGCGGCGTGGCTCGTGCGCTCGGCGACAGCCCGCAGCACCGGCGTGTTCAACGTCGTGGGCGCCGACGAACCCCTGGGCACCGTGCTCGAGGCGGCGGCCCGGGTGGCCGGCTACGACGGCGCGGTCGAAGCGGTCGACTCGCAGTGGCTGCACGAGCAGGACGTCGAGGACTGGATGGGTCCGCGGTCGCTGCCCTTGTGGATCGCCGACCCGGCGTGGGCCGGGTTCGGCGCCCGCGACGGCAGTGCCGCACGCGCCGCCGGGCTGACCTACCGTCCTCTCGACGACCTCGTGGCCGGCGCGCTGGCGTGGGAGCGCGAGCTCGGCCTGCACCGCCATCGGTCGGCGGGGCTCACGGCGGCCCAGGAGCGGGCGCTGCTCACCGCGTGGGCCGCCCGCTGACCGCCGTCAGGCCGGGTCGTCGTGCTGCGGTTCCTGGGCGATCGCTGTGCCGGGCGTGGTCTGCGAGGAGTTGCCCCGCTCACCCGGGCCCTCGTCGTCGGCGGGCACGTCGCTCATGGGGTCGCGCGGGCTGAGCAACCGCTCCAGCAGCGGGCCGGTGATGCGGCGGAACAGCCGGCGCTGGCGGTGCCGGTCGAGCACCGCCACCTCCAGCAGGTCCGCGCCGAGCTCACGCGGCTCGCCGCCCTGGGGATCCTGACCCAGCAGCTCGACCGCCAGGGCGAGGGCCTGGCCGAGGCTGAGGTCGGCCCGCCACCGCTCCTCCAGGCCCGCGGTGATCGCGTCCGGCTGACCCCCCATCGCGACGAAACCCTGCTCGTCGGCCACCGAGCCGTCGTAGGTGATCCGGTAGATCTGGTCGTCGGCGGCCGTGCGGCCGACCTCGGCGACGACGATCTCGACCTCGTACGGCTTGGACTCCTGGGTGAACACGGTGCCGAGCGTCTGGGCGTAGGCGTTGGCGAGGCCGCGCGCGGTCACGTCGCTGCGGTCGTAGGAGTAGCCGCGCAGGTCGGCGTAGCGCACGCCCGCGACGCGCAGGTTCTCGAACTCGTTGTACTTGCCCACCGCAGCGAAGGCGACGCGGTCGTAGATCTCGCTGACCTTGTGCAGCGCGCGCGAGGTGTTCTCGGCGACGAAGGCGATGCCGCCGTCGTACTGCAGGACGACGGCGGACCGGCCGCGCGCGATGCCCTTGCGGGCGTAGTCGGCGCGGTCCTTCATCAGCTGCTCGGGTGAGACGTAGAACGGCATCGTCATGACTGCACCTCCCCCACCTGGCCGGACGGCGCACCGGCCGGGCCACCGGGACTACCGCGCCGCTCGGCGCCACCGGGGTCGCCGAGTCGGTCGTTGACGACGGCCTGGACGACCTCGGTGAGCGCCTCGTCGGCGACCCGGCGGTAGCCACCGGCGTCGACGACGCCCACGACGGGCCAGATCCGGCGGTTGAGATCAGGGCCGCCGGTCGCGGAGTCGTCGTCCGCGGCGTCGTAGAGCGCCTCGACGGCGATGCGCACCGCCTGGTCGGCGCTGAGGCCGGGACGCCACAGCTTCTTCAGGGCGCCGCGGGCGAACAGCGACCCCGATCCCACGGAGTGGTGGTGGTGCTCGACGTAGCAGCCACCGGTGACGTCGTAGCTGTAGATCCGCCCCTCGCGGTCGTCGAGGTCGTAGCCGGCGAAGAGCGGGACGACGGCGAGCCCCTGCATGGCCAGGCCGAGGTTGGCGCGCAACATGGCCGCGAGCCGGTTGGCCTTGCCCTCGAGCGAGAGCAGCGTGCCCTCGATCTTCTCGTAGTGCTCCAGCTCGACCTGGAAGAGCTTGACCAGCTCGACGGCCAGGCCGGCGGTGCCCGCGATGCCGACGCAGGAGAACTCGTCGGTGCCGAAGACCTTCTCGATCTCGCGGTTGGCGATCATGCTGCCCATCGTGGCCCGGCGATCGCCGCCCATGACCACGCCGCCGTCGAACTCCACCGTGACGATGGTGGTGCCGTGTGGTGCCTCAGGGACGGTGCCGGGCGGCAGGGCTCGGCCGCTGGGTAGCAGCGTCGGGGCGTGAGCGGCGAGGAAGTCGGTGAACGACGAGGAGCCGGGCACGAGGAACGCGCGCGGCAGCCGGCCGGACGGGTGGAGGTGCTCGGAGCTCACTGGCCGCCCTTCTGGACGAACGAGCGCACGAAGTCCTCAGCGTTGGACTCCAGGACGTCGTCGATCTCGTCCAGCACCGAGTCGATGTCGTCGTCGAGGCCCTCCTTGGTCGCGGCTCCGGACGGCACCGGCGCGGGTGCCTCGTCCGGCTCGTCCTCGCGTCGCTGCGGGCGCTGCTGCTCCTGACCGGGCATGACGTCCTCCTCGAAATCGACCTCGAGACACCACCCTAGTCGGCGCGCCTGACAACGCCGTGCGGGCGCGTCGATCCAGCTGGCGTCAGCGCTGCGCCAGCGCCGCCATGAGGTCGGCGGCCGTGTCGCTGGCGTCGATGAGGTCGCCGACCATGTCGCGCCCCCCGCGCAGCGGCTCCAGCATCGGGACCCGCTGCAGTGAGTCGCGCCCGGGCACGTCGAAGATCACGGAGTCCCACGACGCAGCGGCGACGTCCCGGCCGTACTTGGCCAGGCAGCGCCCGCGGAAGTACGCGCGCGTGTCGTCCGGTGGCTGCTCGACGGCGTCGACGACGGCGGCGTCGTCCACCACGCGCTCCATGCGGCCGCGGGCGGCGAGGCGATGGTAGAGCCCCTTCTCGGGGCGCACGTCGGTGTACTGGACGTCGATCACGCCGAGGCGCGGGTGGTCCCAGTCGAGGTGCTCGCGCTCGCGGAAGGCCTCGAGCAGCGACAGCTTCGCCACCCAGTCGAGCTCGCGCACGCACTCCATCGGGTCGCGCTCGAGCCGGGTCAGCACCGACTCCCACCGCTCGAGCACCTCGCGCGTGTCGGCGTCCGCGTCGTCACCGTAGCGGTCGTCGACGTACTTGCGCGCCTGCTCGAAGTAGGCCCACTGCAGCTGCACGGCGGTGATCTCGGAGCCGTCCCGCAGCGCGACCCGGGCCTGCAACGTCGGGTCGTGCGAGACCGCTCGCAGGGCCGCCACCGGCCGGGCGAGGGTGAGATCGCGCGTGAAGGCGCGGTCCTCGACCATCGCCAGCACCAGGGACGTCGTGCCGAGCTTCAGCAGCGTCGCGACCTCCGAGAGGTTGGCGTCACCGATGATCACGTGCAGGCGGCGGTACTTGTCGGCCGAGGCGTGCGGCTCGTCGCGGGTGTTGACGATCGGCCGCTTGAGCGTCGTCTCGAGCCCGACCTCGACCTCGAAGAAGTCGGCGCGCTGGCTGATCTGGTAGCCGGCGCGCTCGCTCTCGGGGCCGAGACCGACCCGGCCGGCGCCGCAGACCACCTGGCGCGACACGAAGAACGGCACGAGGTGACGGACGATGTCGGCGAACGGCGTCGCGCGGCTCATGAGGTAGTTCTCGTGCGTGCCGTACGACGCGCCCTTGCCGTCGGTGTTGTTCTTGTACAGGTTCACCGGCTCCAGGCCGGGGCTGCTCGCGATGGCCCGCACGGCAGCGGCCATGATCCGCTCCCCCGCCTTGTCCCAGCGGACGGCGTCCCGCGGCGAGGTCACCTCAGGTGAGCTGTACTCGGGGTGGGCGTGGTCGACGTACAGACGCGCGCCGTTGGTGAGGATGACGTTGGCGAGCGTGGGGTCGTCCTCGTCGGTGAGCTGCGAGGCGTCGGCCATCGCCCGGCTCATCTCGAAGCCGCGCGCGTCGCGCAGGGGCGCTTCGTCCTCGTAGTCCCAGCGGGCTCGCCCGGCCCGGTGACCCAGGGGTTGGGCGTAGGCGTTCACCACCTGCCCCGACATCAGCATGGGGTTGGCCTCGGGGTCCCCCGGACGCGAGATGCCGTACTCGGTCTCGATGCCCATCACTCGTCGAACGCTCACCCCCCGAGCGTACGGTGAGTGACCACCTGATCTGCCCCTGACCTCGCGCCGCCGGGTGGCCGATGGGGCCGGTATGCGACGTCCTGCGTCTTCCTCCCGTCCTGCCCGGCTCCGCAGCACCGCCTGCGCGCTCCTGGCCGGCGCCGTGTCGGCCGTGGTGGCATGGGGTGTGCCCGCACCCGCCGCCCACGCGGCCACCACGACGGCGTCCCCCACGCGGCCGCTATGGGTGTGGGGCAAGGACGACCCGCAGCGGGTGGTCGACTTCGCGGTCGCCCACGGCGTCGACGACCTGTACGTGCACGTCACGCCCACGGTGCTCACCGACGGTGACCTGCCCCGGCTGCGCGCTCTCGCCCAGCTGGCCCAGGCGGCCGGCCTCACGCTGAGCGCCCTCGGCGGCGACCCGGCGTGGACCAACCGGCCCGCCGACGCCCTCGCCTGGCAGCAGGCCGCCCTGTCGACCGGCCTGTTCCGCGCCGCGCACGTCGACGTGGAGCCCTACGCGCTCGCCGGTTGGAGCACGCCGCGAAAGCGGGCCGCTCTGGCCGCGAAGTACGTCGACCTGCTGACCCGCCTGCAGTCGGCCGACCCGCGCCCCCTCGAGGCCGACGTGCCGTTCTGGTACGGCACGATCGCCTCCCCGACCGGTCACGGCACACTGGCCGACGACGTCCTCGCACGCGTCGACGCCGTCACCGTGATGAGCTACCGCGACTCGGCCGCAGCGATGGTCGACGTCGGTCGCGACGTCCTGCAGCGCGCGGACCGTCTCGCCGCCACGACCGGCCGGCGAGTGCCCGTGCACCTGGCCGCCGAGACCAACCCGCTGACCGACTGCGCGTACTGCACGTTCGCCGAGGAGGGTGACGCGGCCCTGCGGCAGGCCCTGGACGCAGTGGACGTCGCGGCCGGCGCCTACGCCACGTACGCCGGCACGGCAGTGCACGACCTGACGGGTTGGTCGCTGCTGAGGCCGTGATCGTCGGGTCGTCGTAGGGTCGCTGGCGTGACCAGTGCCGACCGCGTGAACCGCCGATGAACCAGTCCAGGGCGCTGCCGCTGCGCACCCGCGTCGCCGTCGCGCTGTTCGACGGCCTCACGAGCCGCAAGCGGCTGCGCGACCTCACGCTCGAGCAGATCCAGGCCTCGCGGCGGGTGCAGCCACCGCACCGGCCGCCCTTCAGCTGGGTGTTCGGCGCGGTCCCGGCCGGTGTGCGGATGCGCGACGACCTGGCCGAGACCCGGGCCGGCGAGTGCCGCGTCCGGTTCTACGAGTCTCCCGTGCACCGGCGTCCCGGCCCGCTCGTCGCGTTCTTCCACGGCGGCGGCTGGGTGCGCGGCAGCCTCGGCGGCTACGACGCGGTGTGCGGCGAGGTCGCGGCGCGCACCGGGGCGCTGGTGATGTCGGTGGACTACCGTCTGGCGCCGGAGCACCCCTTCCCCGCTGCGGTGGAGGACGCCTACGACGCGACGTGCTGGGCGGTCTCGCGGGCCGAGGTGCTCGGTGTCGACACCGCGCGCGTGGCGGTGATGGGCGACAGCGCCGGAGGCAACCTCGCGGCCGTGGTGGCCCGGGTGGCGCGGGACGAGGGCTCGGTGGCGCTCGCCGCGCAGGTCCTGGTGTATCCCGGCACCGACGCGACCCTCGCCTCGCCGTCGATCACCGAGAACGCCGACGCGCCGATCCTGACGCGCACGGCGATCGTCGACTTCCTCGACCTGTACCAGCCGACCGGCGACCGGCGGGACCCCCGGATCTCTCCCCTGCACGCGGCCGACCTCTCGGGCCTGCCGCGCGCGGTCATCCAGACCGCGCAGCACGATCCCCTGCGCGACGACGGCCGGCGCTACGCGGACGCGCTGCGCGAAGCCGGGGTGCCGGTGCGCTACACGGAGTACGCCGACGTCCCGCACGGGTACCTGTCGTTCCCGGGGGTCACCGCGTGCGGTCGTCAGCCCCTGGCCGAGATCGCCGCCGAGCTGCGGGAGACCTTCGCGTGAGACAGCGACGACCGGTGTGGCTGGTGGTCGACCTGGTGGCGCTCGTCGTCTTCGCGGCGATCGGGCGCCGCAGCCACGCCGAGGGCATCACGCTGACCGGCGTGGTGACCACGGCGTGGCCCTTTGCCGCCGGGGCCGTGGTGGGCTGGATCGTGGTCCGCGCCTGGCGTCGTCCGGTGGCGGTGTGGCCCTCGGGCGTCGCGTCGTGGCTCGGCGCCCTCGTGGTCGGCATGGTGCTGCGGCACCTCACTGGTGAGGGCACGCCGCTGGACTTCGTCGCCGTTGCAGCGGTGTTCCTGGCCCTGTTCCTGCTCGGCTGGCGCGTGGTCGTCTCCGTGGCGCGACGCCGGCGCCCCAGCCCGCCGCTGCCGTCGGCGCAGCGATGAGCGAGCGCACCGACCACCTCGTCGCGTGGGTGGTGCTCAGGGGTCCGGACGGGCGGGTGCTGCTGTCACGTCGGTCCGGCGTGTCGTACGGCGAGGGACTCTGGGGCCTGCCCGGTGGGCACGTCGGCGACGACGAGGGCCTGGCCGCCGGCGCCGCGCGCGAGCTGCGGGAGGAGGTGGGCGTCACCGTCGACGCATCGCTGCTGCGACCGCTCGGGGTCACGCGCTACGTCGACGGACCGCACCGCGGCACCGACTTCTTCTTCGGCGCTGACGCCTGGGCCGGGGAGCCCGAGCCGGTGGCCGAGTGCTCGCAGGTGGGCTGGTTCGACCCTGCCGCCGTTCCCGACGGCGCGCTGCCGTGGCTCGGCTCAGCGCTGCGGACCCATCTGCTGGACGGCGTGTGGCTGTCCGACCACCCGGCTCAGGGCTGACCGCTCGGTCACTGCACGTCAGTCCTCGCTCGGCCGCCAGCGCTGGTGGTGGGTGCCCGAGACGCCCTGCCGCACCAGCTCCAGGCGCGGTCGCGGGGCGTCGCTGCGCCCGGTCTGCGGCTTGCGGCTGCCGGCCCGCCACGGCTGCGGCCAGGCGACGCCTGCACCGGTGTACTCCTGCTCGGCCGCGGCGTGCAGCGTCCAGCTCGGGTCGTACAGGTGCGCCCGGCCGAGGGCGCACAGGTCGGCCCGCCCGGCCATGATGAGCGAGTTGACGTCGTCGTAGGACGAGATGGCACCGACCGCGATGGTCGTGACGTCGGTACGGTTGCGGATCGCGTCGGCGAAGGGCGTCTGGTACGACCGCCCGTACGCCGGGCGCTCGTGCGACACCACCTGCCCGGTCGACACGTCGACGGCGTCAGCTCCGGCCTCGGCGAAGGCTCGCGCGACCTCGACGGCGTCGTCGACGTCGTGGCCGCCCTCAGCCCAGTCGGTGGCCGAGATCCGCACGCTCATCGGGCGGTCGGCGGGCCACACCCCGCGCATCGCAGCGAACACCTGCAGCGGGTAGCGCAGCCGGCCGGCCAGCGCTCCCCCGAACTCGTCGGTGCGGTGGTTGGTGAGTGGGGAGATGAAGCTCGACAGCAGGTAGCCGTGCGCGCAGTGCAGCTCGAGCAGGTCGAAGCCGGCGTCGATGCCGCGGCGTGTGGCGTCCACGAACTGCTGGGTGATGGCGTCCAGCTCGGCGACCGTCAGCTCGTGCGGCACCTGGCTGACGCCCTCCAGGTACGGCAGCGGCGACGGCGCGACGACCGGCCAGTTGCCCTCGGGCAGCGGCTGGTCGATGCCCTCCCACATCAGCCGGGTCGAGCCCTTGCGACCGGAGTGGCCGAGCTGCAGGCCCACCTTGGTGTCCGAGCGCGTGTGGACGAAGTCCACGATGCGCGCGAAGGCTGCCGCCTGCTCGTCGTTCCACAGGCCGCAGCACCCGGGCGAGATCCGCCCCTCGGGCGACACGCAGACCATCTCGGTCATCACGAGCCCGGCGCCGCCGAGGGCCTTGCCGCCCAGGTGCACGAGGTGGAAGTCGTTCGGGACGCCGTCCCGCGCCACGTACATGTCCATGGGCGACACCACGATCCGGTTCGCCAGCTCGAGCTCGCGCAGCCGCAACGGCTGGAACATCGCCGGGCGAGGCTGCCCGTCGCCGTTGCCGCGCGCCGCCTCGTGCTGGGCGAACCACGCCTCGGCCGCGGCGGCGAACTCGGGGTCGCGCAGCCGCAGGCCCTCGTGCGTGACGCGCCGGCTGCGGGTGAGGATGTTGAAGGCCAGCTGCATCGGCTCCTGGTCGAGGTACTGGCCGAGGTTCTCGAACCACTCCAGGCTCGCCTGGGCCGCGCGCTGCGTCGACAGCACGACAGGACGGCGCTCGGTCTCGTACGCGTCGAGCGCCGCGTCGACGTCCGCCTGCTCGTGCAGGCAGGCGGCCAGCGCCAGCGCGTCCTCCATGGCCAGCTTGGTGCCGCTGCCGATGGAGAAGTGCGCGGTGTGGGCGGCGTCGCCGAGCAGCACGATGTTCCCGCGCCGCCAGGTCTCGGTGCGCACGGTGCCGAAGCTGATCCAGCGCGACTGGTTGGTGAGCACGGCGTGACCGTCGAGGACGTCGGCGAACAGCTCGCGCACGACCGCGATCGCGGCGTCGTCGGACTCCCCCGGCTGCCACTCGCGGTCGGCCGTCGCGTCGAAGCCGGCGGCGCGCCACACGTCGTCGTGCATCTCGACGATGAAGGTGCTGCCGTGGCGGTCGAAGGGATAGGCGTGCAGCTGCATGACGCCGTAGGGCGTCTCGCGCACCACGAACGTGAAGGCGTCGAAGACCTTGTCGGTGCCCAACCACATGTAGCGACAGCGTCGCGTGTCGACGCTGGCGCCAAGCTCGTCGGCGAACCGTTGACGCACAGCGGAGTTCACGCCGTCCGAGGCGACGACGAGGTCGTGATCACGAGCCAGTTCGTCGACGTCCGGCGCGAAGGTCGAGTGCAGCAGCTTGACGCCGAGCTCGTTGCACCGGGCCTGGAGCACCTGCAGCAGCCGCAGCCGGCTCATCGCGGCGAAGCCGTGACCTCCGCTGGTGATGACCTCGCCCCGGTAGTGGATGTCGATGTCGTCCCAGCGGGCGAACTCGCGCTCCATGGCAGCGTAGATCGCAGGATCGGCCGTCTCGATCCCCCCGAGGGTCTCGTCGGAGAACACGACGCCGAAGCCGAACGTGTCGTCGGGCGCGTTGCGCTCCCACACCGTGATGTCGTGGTGAGGGCCGAGCTGCTTGGCCAGGGCGGCCAGGTAGAGGCCGCCGGGGCCGCCGCCGATCACCGCGATACGCATGGGGTCTCCGCACCGTGAGTCTTCATGTCGCCATCATGACGCTGGTCACCGATACGCTATCCCGAACCGAGGCACGAGGAGGAGTCCTGTGGCTGCGTTTCGAGGGTCCGCGCCGATCACGCCAGAGTGGAAGCACTTCCGCGTCACGCGCGACGAGGGCGTCTGCACCCTGACGTTCGACCGACCAGAGCGGCTGAACGCCCTGACGTTCGAGGTGTACGCCGACCTGCGGGACTTCTTCGCTGAGCTGCAGCACCGCGGTGACACCAAGGTGGTCGTGCTGCGCGGGCAGGGTCGAGCGTTCTGCTCCGGTGGCGACGTCCACGAGATCATCGGCCGCACCCTCGACATGGACCATGCTGACCTGCTGGCCTTCACCCGCATGACCGGCGAGGTGGTGCGGCTCATCCGTGAGGTGCCGGTGCCCGTGATCGCTGCGGTCCACGGTGTCGCAGCCGGGGCGGGCTCGGTGCTGGCGCTGGCCAGCGACCTGCGGGTGGTCGAGCGGTCGGCCCGGTTCGCGTTCCTGTTCACGCACGTCGGGCTCGCCGGAGCCGACATGGGAGCGGCGTACCTGCTGCCGCGCCTCGTCGGCCTCGGCCGCGCCAGCGAGCTGCTGCTGCTCGGCGACGCGCTGCCCGCCGAGCGCGCGGAGGCGTGGGGCCTGGTGAACCGCCTCGTGGACGACGGGGAGGCCGCCGACGTCGCCGACGAGCTGGCGCGTCGGCTGGCCGCAGGTCCCACGCAGGCCTACGCGCAGACCAAGGCCCTGCTCTCGCGCGAGCTCGACATGGGGCTCTCGGCCGCGGTGGAGCTCGAGGCCGTGACGCAGGCGCTGCTCATGACGGGCGCCGACTACCGCGAGTTCTACGCGGCCTTCAGTGAAGGTCGCGCGCCGACGTGGCAGGGCCGGTGACATGAGCGCCTTCGAGCTGGATCCTGCGCAACGCGAGCTCTACGACTCCGCCCGACAGCACGCGCGCGAGACGCTGCGCGGGCTCGCGGCAGCGGGCGTCGAGGGTGAGGTCAACCGACCGTTGCTGCGGTCGATGGGCGAGCTGGGGCTGCTCGGCAGGCTGTTCCCCGGGCCGGAAGCGGCGGCACTCGACCTGTGCCTGCTGCGCGAGGCCCTCGCCACCGAGAGCACCGAGGCCGAGACGGCGCTGGCGCTGCAGGGACTGGGCACCTACCCGGTGCTGCAGAGCGGCTCCCCCACGCAGGTCGACCGCTGGGTGCCAGCGGCCGCCAGCGGCGAGGCCGTCGCGGCCTTCGCCCTCACCGAGCCCGAGGCGGGGTCCGACGCCGCGGCGCTCACCACCGTCGCTGACCGCGACGGCTCGGGCTGGCGGCTGACGGGCACGAAGGTCTGGATCTCCAACGCACCTCAGGCGGACTTCTACACCGTCTTCGCCAGGACGACGCCGGACGCACGCGCCAAGGGAGTGAGCGCGTTCGTCGTCCCGGCTGACCGCACGGGAATCGGCGGAGAGCGCCTGCAGCTGCTGTCGCCGCACCCCATCGGCCGGCTGGACCTCGACGGGGTGCGCGTCGAGGCCGACGAGCTGCTGGGCCAGCTCGACCGCGGGTTCGCCGTGGCCATGCGCACGCTCGACCTGTTCCGGCCCAGCGTCGGTGCCTTCGCGGTCGGCATGGCGCAGGCGGCGCTCGACGCGAGCGTGACGCACGTGCGCGAGCGGCAGGCCTTCGGTGGCCACTTGGCCGACCTGCAGTCCGTGGGGCACCGGCTGGCCGAGATGGCCCTGCGCACGCAGGCCGCGCGGCTGATGGTCTACCAGGCCGCCGCGGCCTACGACGCCCGCCTCAACGGGGTGTCGGCGCGCTCGGCCATGGCCAAGCTGTTCGCCACCGAGGCGGCGCAGTACGTCGTCGACTCCGCCGTGCAGCTGCACGGCGCGCGGGCGCTGCAGCAGGGGCACCTGCTCGAGCACCTTTACCGCGAGGTGCGCGCGCCGCGCATCTACGAGGGCGCGAGCGAGGTGCAGCTGAGCATCATCGCCCGAGACCTGCTGCGTCCGCGTCCGTAGTTGTCCCAGCCGGGCACTTGGGGTCCGAAGTGCACGGCGGCTGGGCCCGGGCGGGTCAGGGAGCCGGCTGGCGCAGTCGGAAGCGCTGCAGCTTGCCGGTGCTCGTGCGCGGGAGCGCGTCGACGAACTCGATCGCACGCGGGTACTTGTAGGGCGCGATCGTCGCCTTGGTGTGGTCCTGCAACGCCCGCGCCATCTCGGCAGTGCGCGGCGCACCCTCGGCCAGCACCACGAGCGCCTTCACCACGTGACCGCGGTCGGTGTCGGGTACGCCGATCACCGCCACCTCCACGACGTCGGGATGCGCCATCAGGGCCTCCTCGACCTCCGGCGCCGCGATGTTGTAGCCCGACGAGATGATCATGTCGTCGCTGCGCGCCTGGTACCAGAAGTAGCCGTCGTCGTCCTGCAGGTACGTGTCGCCCGTGACGTTCCAGCCGTCCTGCACGTACACCGACTGACGCGGGTCGGCGAGGTAGCGGCAGCCGGTGGGGCCCTTGACGGCGAGCCGACCCACCTGACCCGGCCCCAGCGGGCGGCCCTCGTCGTCGAGCACGGTCGCCTGGAAGCCCGGCACCGGCCTGCCGGTCGAGCCAGGCCTGATGTCGTCGTCCGCGGCCGAGATGAAGATGTGCAGCATCTCGGTCGAGCCCAGGCCGTCGATGATGCGGACGCCGGTCGCGTCGTGGAACGCCTGCCACGTCGCCGCAGAGAGGTGCTCGCCGGCCGACACGCACCGGCGCAAGGACGACAGGCGCTCCGGACGCCCCACCGCCAGCAGCGAGCGGTACGCCGTGGGAGCCGTGAAGACGACGGTGACGCCGTGCTCGGCGATCAGGTCGGCCAGGTCGTCGGGTGCGGCACGTTCGACGAGCAGGCTGCGGGCGCCGGCTCGCAGCGGGAACACCACCAGCCCACCGAGCCCGAAGGTGAACGCGAGCGGCGGCGTGCCGGTGAACAGGTCGTCGGACGTAGGCCGCAGGACGTGCCTGGAGAACGTGTCGGCGTTGGCGAGGACGTCGCGGTGGAAGTGCATCGTCGCCTTGGGCCGTCCGGTGGTGCCGGACGTGAAGGCGAGCAGCGCGACGTCGTCGGACGCGGTGTCGACCGCGGTGAACTCACCCGAGCGGGCGCGGGCCCGCGTCGTGAGGTCGTCGTCGCCGTCGCCGCCGTACACGATGAGCGGCACGCCGAGGTCCGCAGCCGCGAGGTCGTCGACGAAGCGGTGGTCGCAGACGGCGAGGTCCACCCGGGCGATCTCGTGCACCGTGCGCAGCTCACCGGCGCGCAGCAGCGGCATCGTCGTGACCACGACGCCACCGGCCAGCAGCACGCCCAGCCAGGACGCGACGAGCCAGGGGTTGTTGGGTCCGCGCAGCAGCACCCGTCCACCCGGTACGAGCCCGTGCTCGTCGACCAGCACCTGCGCCACCTGACGCGCGTTGCGGGCCAGGTCGGCGTACGACCACTGCGTGCCGTCCGGGGCCAGCAGCGCCGTGCGGTCACCGCCGTGCTCGGCGATCGTCGTGTCGACGAGCTCGACGGCGCAGTTGAGGCGCGGTGGGTACTGGACGTCGGGCAGGTCGAACAGCATCTCCGGCCACGTCTCCCGGGGCGGGAGGTTGTCGCGGCAGAACGTGTCGACGTGGGCCGATGCGGCGGTGGTGGGTTCTGCGCTCACGCCCGTCAGTATTCCTCTTTCGTGACGACAATCAAGAGATCGCGACACGCGTGGCGTTGCGCGGTCGGCCGGATATCGTGCACCCGTGACGATCGACGACCGGGAGGCAAGTCGGCCCGCACCGCCCCAGCCCCGAGCGCTCATCGTCACCGTCTACGGGCTGTACGCTCGCCGCACGTCGGGGTGGCTCGCCGTCTCGACGCTCATCCGCTTGATGGATGACGTGGGCGTCGAAGAACCCGCCGTGCGGTCGGCCATCTCGCGGCTGAAGCGCCGCGGCGTGCTGGTCGCTCGGCGCCGTGGCGGCGTAGCCGGGTACGAGCTGTCGCCTGCAGGGCAGGGAATCCTCGCTGAGGGCGACGAGCGGATCTTCAGGCGCACGCGTGCCGGGCTCGACGACGGCTGGCTGCTGGCCGTCTTCAGCGTCCCGGAGTCGGAGCGGCGCCGCCGTCACCAGCTGCGATCGAGGTTGGCCTGGCTCGGTTTCGGCACGGTCTCGGCCGGCGTCTGGGTCGCGCCCGCTCATCTCGAGCAGCAGACCAGCGACGTGCTGGAGCGCGAGGCGCTCACGGCCTACGTCGACCTGTTCCGGGCCGACCACGTGGGCTTCACCGACGTGCGCCAAGAGGTCTCGCGATGGTGGGACCTCGACGACCTCGCCCGGATGTACGAGGAGTTCGCCTCCGTGCACGCGCCGGTGCTGCGCCGGTGGACGCGCCGGCGCACCACCGATGACCGGGCCGCGTTCGTCGACTACGTGACCGCCCTCACCGCCTGGCGTCGGCTGCCCTACCTCGACCCCGGCCTGCCGCTGGAGGTGCTGCCGCGCCACTGGCCAGGCCTCCGCGCGGCCGCGGTGTTCGACGACCTGCGATCACGGCTGGCACCGCAGGCCGAGCGCCACATCGCGCAGACGGTGAGCGAGACGCTCGGCTGAGGCGCCTCAGAGGATCGCGATCCCCTGCACCTCGACCAGTGCTTCGTCGTCCCAGAGGCGGCTGATCCCGATGCCGGCCATGGCGGGGTAGTCGCGACCGACCAGGCGGCGCCAGACGGCGCCGATCTCACGCGCCCGCGCCCGGTAGTCGGCCAGGTCGACGGCGTAGACGGTGAGGCCGGCGAGCTGGTCGGGGCGCCCTCCCGCCGCCTCGAGCGCGGTGAGCAGGTTGCCCAGCGCCACCTCGAACTGCTGCACGACGTCGCCCGGCACCACGCGGCCCTCAGCGTCCAGCGCGGTCTGGCCCGCGAGGACGACGACGCGTCCCTCACCGACGACGGCGTGCGAGAAGCCCACGGGTGCCGGCAGCGCCGGCGGGTTGACTCGCTCCAGGCTCATGACTGCACCGCTCCCCCGTCGACGTTGATTCCCTGGCCGGTGATCGACCCGTTGCTCAAACACAGCAGCACGACGTCGGCCACCTCGTCGGGAGTGACGAGACGCCCCGTAGGTTGCTTGCGCTCCAACGACTCTCGCGCCTGCTCCGGCGTGCGGCCGGTCGCGGCGACGATGCCCGCCACCGTGGCGTCGGTCATCGGCGTGTCGACGTAGCCGGGGCACACGGCGTTCACGGTGACGCCGGACGCCGCGACCTCCGCAGCTGCGGACCGGACGAGCCCCAGCAGCCCGTGCTTGCTGGCGGTGTACGCCGCGATGTACGGCTCACCGATCTTCGCCGCCACTGACGCGAGGGCGACGACACGCCCGTCGCCGGCGTCCAGCATCGACGGCAGGGCGCGGCGCAGGCACCGGAAGGGCGCGGTGAGGTTGAGGTCGAGCATGCGCTGCCAGTCCTCGTCGCTCGTGCGGTGGACGCGACCCGACACACCGGCGCCAGCGTTGAGTACCAGGTCGCGCACGGGCCCCCAGGTGCCCTCGACGGCGGAGAAGAGCGAGTCGACGGCCTCGGGTGCGGTGAGGTCGGCAGGCAGCACGACCGTCTCGCCGGCGCACAGAGCCGCCGTCGCCTCGAGGTCGTCCGCGCTCCTCGCGGTCAGCGCGACGCGCCGTCCGGAGGCCGAGAGACGCACGGCGACCGCTCGGCCGATGCCCCGGCCGGCGCCGGTGACGAGTGCGACGCGAGCCGCGGGGGTCCCGGTGGGTTCGAGGGTCTCTGGCACCGGCTCACCGTGTCATGGCAAGTGACGAGCGGCAAGCAACGTCGTCGGGTGTCGCCCGTGATCATGCGCGTCGGACCACCTGGCTGGGGCGGATCACTCCAACCAGGCGATGGCGGCCGCGTTCAGAGGTACTGGCCGGTGTTGGCGACCGTGTCGATGGCGCGACCCGGCTCGGTGCCCTGCTTGCCGGTGATGAGTGTGCGGATGTAGACGATCCGCTCGCCCTTCTTGCCGGAGATCCGCGCCCAGTCGTCGGGGTTGGTCGTGTTCGGCAGGTCCTCGTTCTCCTTGAACTCGTCGACGCACGCGTCGAGCAGGTGCTCGACCCGGATGCCGCGCTGCCCGGTCGTGAGGAAGTCCTTGATCGCGGACTTCTTCGCTCGGTCGACGATGTTCTGCACCATGGCGCCGGAGTTGAAGTCCTTGAAGTACAGGACCTCCTTGTCGCCGTTGGCGTAGGTGACCTCCAGGAAGCGGTTGTCCTCGATCTCCGAGTACATCCGCTCGACGGTCGCCTGGATCATCGCCTCGACCGTGGCCTGCGGCGAGCCCCCGTTCTCGGCGAGGTCGCGCTCGTGCAGCGGCAGGTCGGCGGTGAGGTACTTGGAGAAGATGTCGCGCGACGCCTCGGCGTCCGGGCGCTCGATCTTGATCTTGACGTCGAGCCGGCCGGGCCGCAGGATCGCCGGGTCGATCATGTCCTCGCGGTTCGACGCGCCGATCACGATGACGTTCTCGAGACGCTCGACGCCGTCGATCTCCGACAGCAGCTGCGGCACGATCGTCGTCTCGACGTCAGAGCTCACGCCGGAGCCGCGCGTGCGGAACAGCGAGTCCATCTCGTCGAAGAACACCACGACCGGCGTGCCGTCGGACGCCTTCTCGCGGGCCCGCTGGAAGATCAGCCGGATGTGCCGCTCGGTCTCGCCGACGTACTTGTTGAGCAGCTCGGGGCCCTTGATGTTCAGGAAGTAGGACTTGCCGAGCGGCTGACCGCTCAGCTCGGCGACCTTGCGGGCCAGCGACGACGCCACCGCCTTGGCGATGAGCGTCTTGCCGCAGCCGGGCGGCCCGTAGAGCAGGACGCCCTTGGGCGGGCGCAGCTGGTGCTCGCGGAACAGGTCAGGATGCAGGTACGGCAGCTCGACGGCGTCGCGGATCTGGTCGATCTGGTTGCCCAGACCGCCGATGTCCTCGTAGGCGATGTCGGGCACCTCCTCGAGCACGAGCTCCTCGACCTCGGCCTTGGGGATGCGCTCGTAGACGAAGCCCGCGCGGGGGTCGATGAGCAGGCCGTCGCCGATGCGCATGTGCTGGTCGCGCAGCGCCTCCGCGACGCGCGCCACCCGCTCCTCGTCGGCGTGGCCCACCACCAGCACGCGGTCGTCACCGAGGATCTCCTTGAGCTGAACGACCTCGCCAACGCGCTCGAAGCCGCGCACCAGCACCACGTTGAGCGCCTCGTTGAGCAGCACCTCGCGGCCGGGAGCCAGCTCTTCGGCGTCCACGGCGGGGCTGACCGCCACGCGCATCTTGCGGCCGCCGGTGAGGACGTCGACGGTGCCCTCATCGGCCACCTCGACGATCGTGCCGAAGCCCGACGGCGGCTGGGCGAGCCGGTCGACCTCCGACTTGAGGGTGACGATCTGCTCGCGCGCCTCCTTGAGCGTGCGCACGAGCCGCTCGTTCTGGGCGGCGGTCGACTCCAGACTGCTCTGCAGCGCGGCGAGACGGGACTCCAGCGCGTGCATGCGGTCGGGCGACGCGGCCACCCGGCGGCGCAGCACGGTCAGCTCGTCCTCCAGCGCGCGCACCTGGCGCTGCAGGTCCGCCGCGGAGCGGCCTGCGGAGACGTCGTCAGTCATGTCGTGCACCTCCCCCGGCATCGGGAAACCTCACCACGACACTAACCCGCGTCGGGCTCCCGCACTGGCTGAGGCGCGCCGACGTCGCGGCGCACCCGGCGCACCTTCTTGTCGGAGACCGGCCGCTCGCCGAGGTCCTCGGCGGACCAGTCACCCTCATAACCCTTGGCCGGGCGGCGCCTGCGCACGGGGGGCTCGACGCCGTCGGCGAGGCGCCGGGTGGTCACGAGGAAGCCGGTGTGGCCGACCATGCGGTGCTGGGGTCGCACCGCCAGGCCCTCGAGGTGCCACCCGCGCACCAGGGACTCCCAGGCCGACGGCTCGGTGAAGCAGCCGTGGTCGCGCATCGCCTCGGCGACGCGGGAGAGCTGGGTGGCGGTGGCGACGTAGGCGATGAGCACGCCACCCGGTGCCAGGGCCGCGGCCACCGCATCGAGGCACTCCCACGGGGCGAGCATGTCGAGCACGACTCGGTCGACCGAGGCCCGCTCGGCCAGCCGGGGCAGCGACTCCTGCAGGTCACCCACCTCGAGCTGCCAGGCGGGATGCGCACCGCCGAAGAACTCCTCCACGTTGCCGCGGGCGATGTCGGCGAAGTCGGCCCGGCGCTCGATGCTGAGCAGGTGGCCGGTGTCGCCGACGGCACGCAACAGCGACATCGTCAGCGCGCCGGAGCCGACGCCGGCTTCGACGACCCGCGCTCCGGGGTAGATGTCGGCCATGGCGACGATCTGCCCGGCGTCCTTCGGGTAGACGACGGCCGCGCCTCGGGGCATCGACAGCACGTAGTCCGCGAGCAGGGGACGCAGCGCCAGGTACTCGACGCCCGCCGTGTTGGTGACGACGCTGCCCTCGGGCTGGCCGATGAGCGCCTCGTGGGCGAACCACCCGGCGTGGGTGTGGAACTGGCGGCCTGGGAGCAGGGTGATCGTGTGCAGCCGGCCCTTGGGGTCGGTCAGCTGGACGCGGTCGCCCACGGCGAAGGGGCCTCGACGGCGGCCGGCGCCGGTGGCGGGGGTCATGGGCCGCGAGTCTACGGGTGGCCGGTGAGGGCGGCGGCGATGCCTCCGACGTCGGCGACCCCGACGACGGCGCCGTGCTCGTCGACCACCACGAGCATGCGCACGGCGCTGCCTGCCACGGCGTGCAGGACGTCCTCGCCGGACGCCCACGCCGGCACCACGGCCACCGGGTCGAGCACCGTCATCACGGCGGTGAGCGCAGTGCCGGCAGGTGGGCCGCCCGGCCCGGCCAGCAGGCGCCGCGCGTCCTCCTTCAGCAGGATCCCGACCGGCTGCCCCGCGGCGTCGAGCGCCACGACGTGGGCGTCGGGTGTCGTGCTGGCCCGCCACGCGTCGTCCCACGCGGGCGCCCCCCTGGCGGGCTCGACGTGCTGTGCGAGGTGCAGCCGCGCGGCTCCCCGCCGCAGCCGGCCGACCGCGATCGCCGACGTCGCTCCCTGCCACAGCAGCAACGCGATCATCGCGCCCCACACCAGGGTGAAGGTCGACGGCGACTGGCCCCGGCTCAATGGCAGCAGCACGGCCCACGCGAGGACGCCGACCGCGACCACCCGGCCGCACCAGCCGGCCGCAAGCGTGCCGGCCCAGCGTCGTCCGGTGACCGCCCAGACGAGTGACTCGACGACGCGTCCGCCGTCGAGGGGCAGGCCGGGTGCCAGGTTGAACGCCGCGACGAAGGCGTTGCTGAAGACGAGGGCGACCAACAGCAGGCGGGTCACGCCGTGCGACGGGACGGCCGCCAGGGCCAACGCCCCGAGACCCGCGAGGGCGGCGTTCGACAGCGGCCCGACCACCGCCACGAGCGCGCTGCGGGCGGGGGTGGGTGCCTCGTCGGTGAACTGGGTGTGACCTCCCCACAGGTTGGCCACGACCTGCTCGACGGGCAGGCCGAGGGCTCGGGCGGTGAGCGCGTGCGCGAACTCGTGCACCAGCACCGAGACCAGCAGGAGCACCGAGTAGGCGGCGGCCACGAGGTAGCTCTCGACGGCTCCGGAGCCGAGCGATCCCTGCACCTGCGGACCGAAGACGAGCACGACCACGGCGGCGACCGCGAACCACGAGGGCGCGAGGAACACCGGCACCCCGGCGATCCGGCCGAGCGGGATCCCGGGGCGTCGGCTCACCCGTCGATCCTACGGTGCACCGGACTGTCGGCGGCCCGACCTAGAGTGCTCAGCGTGACGGAGATCCTCGTGACCCAGCCCGCCGACGGCCAGGCGCTGGCGGGCGAGCGGCCGAGTGGGCTCTCGCCCAGCCGCGCCTCCGACTTCATGCAGTGCCCGCTGCTCTACCGCTTCCGGGTGCTCGACAAGCTGCCAGAGGCGCCGAGCAGCGCGGCGGTCCGCGGCACCGTCGTCCACGCCGTGCTCGAGCGGTTGTTCGACCTGCCGGCTCCGCAGCGCACGCTCGCGGCCGCGCGCACGATGCTGCGGCCGCAGTGGGAGCGGCTGCTCGGGGCCGAGCCCGAGCTCGCGACGCTCTTCGACGACGACGCGGCGGGCGTCGTCGAGTGGCTCGCCTCGGCCGAGGCGCTGCTCGAGCGGTGGTTCACCCTGGAGGATCCCACCCGCCTGGAGCCGGCCGAGCGCGAGCTGTACGTCGAGGCGACCCTCGACGACGGGCTGGTGCTGCGGGGGTACGTCGACCGGCTCGACGTCGCCCCCACCGGCGAGGTCAGGGTGGTCGACTACAAGACCGGCCGCGCGCCCGCCGAGCAGTTCGAGACCAAGGCGATGTTCCAGATGCGCTTCTACGCGCTGGTGCTCTGGCGCGCCCGCGGTGTCGTCCCCCGCCAGCTGCAGCTGGTGTACCTGGGCGACGGCCAGGTGCTGCGCCACTCCCCCGACGAGGACGAGCTGCGGGCCACCGAACGCAAGGTCAGGGCGTTGTGGGCGGCGATCGAGCGGGCCCTGGCCACCGGCGACTGGCGGCCGCGACCCTCGCGTCTGTGCGACTGGTGCGACCACCGTGCCCTGTGCCCGTCCTTCGGCGGGACGCCGCCGCCGTTGCCCACGCCGCTCCCCACGCCGTTGCCCACGCCGCACCTGCCCTGACCCAGGGACGACCCAGGGTCGGCCCAGGGTGAAACCTGATCGCGTCAGCTGGCTCGGTTTCGGGAGGATGGCCCCGGCCGCGAGTGCGGCCTATCACCATGAGCAGGGTGGATGAGCTGTCGTGACAGCACGTGAGAGGACTCGGGTGGACCTGATGGACGAATCGACGACGGCGGCCTCGGTGCCAGCGACGCAGGAGGCGACGGACGCTGTCGCCAGCGCGCGGGGGCTGGTCAAGGTCTATGGGCGAGGCGAGGCGGAGGTGCGGGCGCTCGACGGGGTCGACGTCGACTTCGGGCGCGGCCGCTTCACCGCGATCCTGGGGCCTTCGGGCTCGGGCAAGTCGACGCTCATGCACTGCATGGCGGCCCTCGACACCCCCACGTCCGGCAGCGTCGTCATCGACGGCGTCGAGGTGGCGGGCCTGCGCGACAAGGCCCTGACCCGGCTGCGCCGCGACCGCGTGGGGTTCGTGTTCCAGTCCTTCAACCTCGTGCCGACGCTCACCGCGCGCGAGAACATCACGCTGCCCATGGACATCGCCGGCACCAAGGTCGACCAGGCGTGGTTCGACACCGTGGTCGACACCGTCGGCCTGCGTGACCGCCTCAGCCACCGCCCGAGCGAGCTCTCCGGGGGCCAGCAGCAGCGCGTCGCTTGCGCCCGGGCACTCGCGAGCCGCCCGGCGATCGTGTTCGCCGACGAGCCCACCGGCAACCTCGACTCGCGCGCGAGCGCCGAGATCCTGGGCTTCCTGCGTCGCTCGGTCGACGAGTTCGGCCAGTCCATCGTGATCGTCACCCACGACCCCGTGGCCGCCGGCTACGCCGACCGTGCGCTGTTCCTGGCCGACGGCCGGATCGTCGACGAGATGCAGCAGCCGACCGCCGAGGCCGTCCTCGACCGCATGAAGGGCTTCGACGCCGTGGGGCGGCGGTCCTGATGCTGCGCGTGACGCTCTCGGGAGTGCGCGGGCACGTCGTCCGCTTCCTGCTCACCACGCTGTCGGTGATGCTCGGTGTCGCCTTCGTGGCCGGCACGTTCGTGCTGAGCGACAGCCTGAAGGCGACCTTCGACCGCATCTCCACCGGCTCCACCGCAGGCACCGACGTGGTGGTGCGGGGCGTGAAGGTCAACAGCGGTGTCGCCGACACGGGCGACCTGCGCCAGCCGCTGCAGCTGAGCGAGGCGGAGCGCCTCGCCCGCATCGACGGCGTCCGGTCGGCGGAGCCCGACCTGGGCGGCACGGCGGTGCTGGTCGGCAAGGACGGCACCGCCGTGCGCAACGGCGGTGCGCCCAGCTTCGGGTTCGCGTTCCGCCCGGACGACCAGGCTCTGCCGCTGGTGGCGGGTCATGCACCCCAGGGCCCGGACGAGGTGGTGGTGGAGTCCACGACGCTCGACAAGTCCGGCCTGAAGGTCGGCGACCGGACGCGGCTGGTCGTGGCCGGCACCGTGCAGCCCGTGACGATCGTCGGCGAGGAGGAGTTCGTCGGCGGCTCCGCGGGTCAGACCATCGTCAGCGTCGACCCCGCCAGCGCCCAGAAGTGGTTCGCGCCCGACGGCACCGTGCAGTCGATCAGCCTGCGCGCTGACGACGGCGTCAGCCAGCAGGCGCTGCGCGACCGGGTCGCTGCGACTTTGCCGAAGGGGCAGGAGGCCATCACCGGCAAGACCTACGCCGACGAGACGAAGACGTCGTTCGCGCAGGGACTCGGGTTCATCAACACGTTCCTGCTGGTCTTCGCCTTCATCAGCCTGCTGGTCGGTGTGTTCATCATCTTCAACACCTTCTCCATGCTGGTCGCTCAGCGCACGCGCGAGCTCGCGCTGTTGCGAGCCGTGGGCGCGGCCCGGACCCAGGTCGTGCTCGTCGTGCTGGGCGAGGCTGCGGTCATCGGGCTCGCCGGTGGGGCCCTCGGCCTGCTCGGTGGGATCGGTCTCGCCAAGGGCCTGCAGCTGCTCATGGGGTCGTTCGGCCTCGAGTTCACCGGTGGCCTGCCGGTCGACGCGGTGACGGTGGTGTCGAGCCTGGCCATCGGGCTGCTGGTCACCGTGGCCAGCGCGGTGCTGCCCGCGTGGCGAGCCGGTCGGATCGCTCCGGTCGCCGCCATGCGCGACGACATCGCCCTGCCCGAGCGCAGCCTGCGCCTGCGCGGCGCCGTGGGCCTTCTGCTCATCCTGGTCGGTGTCGCCGTCATGGCCTACGGGGTCGGGGCCCTGGACGGCAGCGACGCCGCGAAGGTGCTCGGTCTGGGGGCGTTCCTCACGTTCATCGGGATGATCGTGGCTGCACCCCTGATCTCGCGGCCGGTGCTGCACCTGCTCGGCGCACCCGGCGCCGCCCTGTCGCGCACGGTGGGCAAGCTGGCGCGCGACAACACGCTGCGCAACCCGCGCCGGACGTCGACCACCGCCATCTCCCTCATGATCGGGCTCGCTCTGGTGTCGGCGTTCGCCGTCATCGCCGCGACGACGAACGCGTCGATCGACAAGCTGGTTGACGACCAGGTCACGGCCGACTTCGTGCTGAGCGGCGGCAACGCACCGTTCGCCAACAGCGTCGCGAAGCAGGCGGCGACGCTGCCTGGCGTCGCTGCGGTCGTCGACCAGGGGCTGGTGCCGGTGAAGGTCGGTGACGCCACCGTCACCGGCGCGGGTGTCTCGGGCAGCGGCCTGCGTCAGGCCGTGGAGCTGAAGGTCGAGGCAGGCGACATCACCTCCCTCGACAGCGGCCGGATGGCGATCTCGCACAGCTTCGCCGCTGACCACCACCTGGGTGTCGGTGACCCGGTGACCGCGACGGTCGGCACCTCGCCCGCACAGCGGCTCACGGTGGGCGCCGTCTACACCGACTCCCAGGCCATCGGCAGCCCGGTGCTGGTGCCGCGGGCGCTCTACGAGAAGTCGGTGCCCGCCGCCAGCCAGGTGTCGTTCGCGGCCTTCGTCAAGGTGGCGCCGGGAGCCGACCTGGAGAAGGTGCGTTCGGAGCTCACCGACCTGGTGAAGCCGCAGCTGGTGATCTCTGTGCAGGACAAGGCGCAGTTCAAGGAGGCCAGCCGCAGCCAGGTCAACCAGCTGCTCGGCATCCTCTACGCCCTGCTCGGCCTGTCGGTGGTCATCGCCGCCCTGGGCATCGTCAACACCCTGGCCCTGTCGGTGTTCGAGCGCACCCGAGAGATCGGTCTGCTGCGGGCGGTCGGCATGACCCGACGTCAGCTGCGCCGCACGATCGGCAACGAGGCCGTGCTCACCGCGCTCTTCGGCGCAGTGCTGGGGACAGCGCTCGGGCTGACGCTGGGCGTGCTGCTGCAGCGGGTGCTGGCCGACCAGGGGCTCGACACCTTGGCCCTGCCGTGGGGTCAGGTGGTCGCGACGTTCGTCCTCGCCGGCGTGGTCGGCCTGCTGGCGGCGCTGTGGCCGGCGTGGCGAGCCTCCAAGCTCGACGTGATCCGAGCCATCAGCAGCGAGTAGCCGAGGCGGCCTGCCGGGCCGTTGGCTCGACCCGGCAGGCCAGGCCCGTGCCCGGGTGCGCCCCGGGTACGGCCTGCAGCCGGAGTACCCACCGGGCGGCGACTGATTCCTGCGCGATGCCCAGTTTCTCCAGCGCAGGTGATGGCCAACGGCCGTTCGAAGGGTGCCGGAGCCTCAGGGCAGCACGAGGTCGATGGTCTCCCCGGCGGCGATGCGGGCGAGGTCGGCGACGGTGATCTCGGCGAGGGAGTTCGCCCGAGAGCGCCCCGGTGCCGCCGGCACGTGCACGACGTGGGGCACCGCCAAGGTCGGCACACCTGCCGCCTCGGCGGACGTCACACCGGTCTGCGAGTCCTCGATCGCGACGCAGGCAGTGGGGTCGACGGCGAGGGCGCGCGCCGCAGTCAGGTAGGGGTCAGGGTGCGGCTTGCCGCGAGGGACGCGGTCGCCGGTGACGACGACGTCGAAGGTGTCGGGGCCGCACGCGGCCAGGAAGGTGTCGGCCAGCGCCGTCCACGACATCGTGACCAACGCGAGCGGCACGCCCTGCCGGCGCAGCTCGGCCAGCAGGTCACGCGCCCCCGGTCGCCACGGCACCTCGACGCGCAGGCGCTCGACGACGCCGGTGAGCAGCACGTCGACGATCTGCTCGGGCTCGAGCGGCACGTCGCCGTGCTCCTTGATGTAGTGGGCCGAGACCAGCAGGTCGTTGCCCACGAGCGCCTTCGCGTGCTCCGCCGTCCACGCACCGCCGTACTGCTCGACCAGGCGGTGCTCCTCGGCGATCCAGTAGGGCTCGGTGTCGACGAGCGTGCCGTCCATGTCCCACAACACCGCTGCCGGCAGGCTCGGCGCCGCCTCAGGTGGCATTGAAGTACTTCGCCTCCGGGTGGTGCACCACGATGGCGTCCGTCGACTGCTCGGGGTGCAGCTGCAGCTCTTCCGACAGCTCGACGCCGATCCGGGAGGGGTCGAGCAGCTCGACGAGCGTGCGGCGGTCCTCGAGCTCGGGACAGGCCGGGTAGCCGAACGAGTAGCGCGAACCGCGGTAGCCCTGGCGCAGGATGGCGCCGAGGTCGGGGTCGTCCTCGGCGCCGAAGCCGAGCTCGGAGCGCACGCGGGCGTGCCAGGCCTCCGCCAGGGCCTCGGTGAGCTGCACCGACAGGCCGTGCAGCTCGAGGTAGTCGCGGTAGGCGTTGGCGGCGTACAGCTCCGCGGTGTGCCGCGCGACCTTCGAGCCCATGGTCACCAGCTGCAGCGCGATGACGTCGGTCTCCCCCGACTCGCGCGGGCGGAAGAAGTCGGCGAGGCACAGCCGCCGGTCGCGCCGCTGGCGGGGGAAGCTGAACCGCGCCCGCTCGCTGCCGGCGTCCGGGCCCTCGTGGTGCAGGATCACCAGGTCGTTGCCCTCGCTGACGCAGGGGAAGTAGCCGTAGACGACCGCCGCCTCCATCAGCCCCTCGGTATGGATCCGGTCGAGCCACATCCGCAGCCGCGGGCGGCCGTCGGTCTCGACCAGCTCCTCGTATGACGGCCCGTCGCCGCGCGAGGGCTTGAGCCCCCACTGGCCCAGGAACGTCGCCCGCTCGTCGAGGTAGGAGGTGTACTCCGCCAAGGCGATGCCCTTGACCACGCGCGTGCCCCAGAACGGTGGCGTCGGCACGGGGACGTCGAGCGCGACGTCCGAGCGCCGCGTGTCGGGGCCGGCGTCCGGCTCCTCGACGCGCTCGACGCGACGCACCCGCCGCTTGCGCAGCTCGGGCAGGGTGTCACTCACGGACAGGTTCGGATCGGCCTTGGCCTTGGCGATGGCGTCCATGAGCCGCAGGCCCTCGAACGCGTCACGGGCGTAGCGCACCTGCCCCTGGTAGACCTCGGCGAGGTCGTCCTCGACGTACGCGCGGGTCAGGGCAGCACCCCCGAGCAGCACCGGCAGGTTGGCCGCGATGCCGCGGGCGTTGATCTCCTGCAGGTTCTCCTTCATCACGACGGTCGACTTCACCAGCAGGCCGCTCATGCCGACGGCGTCCGCGCGGTGCTCCTGCGCGGCGCGCAGGATCTCGCTCACCGGCTGCTTGATGCCGATGTTGACGACCTCGTACCCGTTGTTCGACAGGATGATGTCGACGAGGTTCTTGCCGATGTCGTGGACGTCGCCCTTGACGGTCGCGAGCACGATCGTGGCCTTGCTCTCGCGGGCCGAGCCGTCGGCGTTGCCCTCGATGTGCGGCTCGAGGTGGGCCACGGCCGCCTTCATCACCTCGGCCGACTGCAGGACGAACGGCAGCTGCATCTCGCCGCGGCCGAACAGCTCGCCGACGACGCGCATGCCCTCGAGCAGGTTGTCGTTGATGATGTCGAGGGCCGGCTGACCGGACGCCAGGGCCTCGTCGAGGTCGTCCTCGAGCCCCTTGCGCTCGCCGTCGACGATGCGTCGTGCCAGGCGCTCGGACAGCGGCAGGGCCGCGAGCTCCTCGGCGCGACCCTCGCGCAGCGAGGCGGCGTCGACGCCTTCGAAGAGCTGGAGGAACCGCTGCAGCGGGTCGTACTCGAGCCGTCCGGACGACGGGTCGCCGTCCGCCCAGCGCCGCCGGTCGTGCACGAGGTCGAGCGCCACCTGACGCTGCTCGTCGTCGATCTTGCTCATGGGCAGGATCTTGGCGGCGTGGACGATCGCCGAGTCCAGCCCGGCCTTCAGGCACTCGTGCAGGAAGACCGAGTTGAGCACCACCCGGGCCGCGGGGTTCAGGCCGAAGGAGATGTTCGACAATCCGAGCGTGGTCTGCACGTCGGGGAAGCGTCGCTTCAGCTCGGCGATGGCCGCGATGGTCTCGAGGCCGTCGCGGCGCGTCTCCTCCTGGCCGGTGGCGATCGGGAAGGTCAGGCAGTCGACGATGATGTCGGACATCGCCATGCCCCACTGCCCCGTCAGCGACTCGATGAGCCGGGTGGCGATGGCCACCTTGTGGTCGCGGGTGCGCGCCTGCCCCTGCTCGTCGATGGTGAGCGCCACGACGGCAGCGCCGTGCTCGCGCACCAGCGGCATGATCCGAGCGAACCGGCTGCCGGGCCCGTCGCCGTCCTCGTAGTTGACCGAGTTGACCACCGCGCGGCCGCCGATGAGCTCCAGGCCCGTCTCGATCACCGCGGGCTCGGTGGAGTCGATCACCAGCGGCAGGGTCGAGCTGGTCGCCAGGCGGCTGACGACGGACTTCATGTCGGCGACGCCGTCGCGGCCGACGTAGTCGACGCAGACGTCGAGCAGGTGCGCGCCGTCGCGGGTCTGCGCGCGGGCGATCTCGACGCACTCGTCCCACCGCTCGGCCAGCATCGCCTCGCGGAACGCCTTGGAGCCGTTGGCGTTCGTGCGCTCCCCGATCGACAGGTACGCGGTGTCCTGCCGGAACGGCACGTGCTGGTACAGGCTCGCGACGCCGGGTTCGGGTCGCGGTCGGCGCGGGGCCACGGGGCGCCCGCGCACGGCGTCCACGACCTGGCGCAGGTGCTCTGGGGTGGTGCCGCAGCATCCGCCGACGAGTCCCAACCCGAATTCGCGGGTGAACTGCTCGTGCGCGGCGGCGAGCTCGGCGGGCGTCAGCGGGTAGTAGGCGCCGTCGCGCGAGAGCTGCGGGAGGCCGGCGTTCGGCATCGCGGTGACCGGGATGCGGGCGTGCTTGGCGAGGTGGCGCAGGTGCTCGCTCATCTCGCTCGGGCCGGTGGCGCAGTTCAGGCCGATCGCGTCGATGCCCAGGGGCTCCAGCGCCGCGAGGGCCGCGCCGATCTCGCTGCCCAGCAGCATGGTTCCTGTGGTCTCGACCGTCACCTGCACCAGCACGGGGACGTCGGCGCCGGCGTCCTGCAGGGCGCGGCGGGTGCCGATCACGGCGGCCTTGGCCTGCAGGAGGTCCTGCGAGGTCTCGATGAGCACCGCGTCGACCCCGCCGGCGACCAGGCCGGCGGCCTGGATCTCATAGGCGTCGCGTAGTGCCGCGAACTCGACGTGGCCCAGCGAGGGGAGCTTCGTGCCAGGACCCATCGAGCCGATCACGAAGCGCGGGTGGTGCTCGCTCGCCCAGGCGTCAGCCGCCTCGCGCGCCACCTGCGCTCCGGCCCTGGCGAGCTCGTGGATGCGGTCGCTGATGCCGTATTCGCCGAGGTTGGCGAGGTTGGCGCCGAACGTGTTGGTCTCGATGGCGTCGACACCCACCGCGAGGTACTCCTCGTGCACCGACCGCACGATGTCGGGTCGGGTGACGTTGAGCACCTCGTTGCAGCCCTCGTGGCCGTCGAAGTCCTCGAGCGTGGGGTCGGCCGCCTGCAGCATCGTGCCCATCGCACCGTCTGCGACGAGCACCTGCTGGTGCAGCAAGGAACGGAACAGGTCGGAGCGGCTGCTCATGAGAGACCTTCGAGGTACGTGGCGCGGTACACGGGCACGCATGAGTCTAGGCAGGAGTCCACCGATCGGCGCAGGCGGCCGCATGGCGGACCCTCTCCCCAGCCGGAGCAACTAGGCTGGTGAACGGCGACGCACCGTGCGTCACCGCCGGCCGCGACGCGACCGGGGACCTCGGGGAGGCAGACGTGATCGAGCTGACGCAGTGGCCCTCCCTCACCGACCCCGTGATGATCGCGGCGTTCGAGGGCTGGAACGACGCCGGTGAGGCCGCGACGTCCGCGCTGGAGCACCTCGCGCGGGTCTGGGACGCCGAGCCGTTCGCAGCACTCGACCCCGAGGACTACTACGACTTCCAGGTCAACCGGCCGACCGTGGCCCGCGACGCCGACGGTGAACGGCGCATCACCTGGCCGACGACGAGGCTGCTCGCTGCTCACGTGCCCGCTCTGGGTCGCGACGTCGTCCTGGTCGACGGCATCGAGCCGTCGATGCGGTGGCGGTCCTACGTCATCGAGCTGCTCGAGGCGGCCGACCGGCTGGGCGTGACCGCGGTCGTCACCGTGGGTGCGTTGCTGGCCGACGTCCCCCACACGCGCCCGATCCCGGTCAACGGCACCAGCGATGACGACGAGCTGCTGCGCCAGGCTGGGATCGAGCGGTCGACGTACGAAGGCCCCACCGGGATCGTCGGCGTGCTGAGCGACGCCGCCACGCAGGCCGATCTGCCCTCGGTGTCACTGTGGGCCGCCGTACCGCACTACGCGGGTGGGGGTCCCTCGCCCAAGGCCAGCCTCGCGCTGCTGCGTCGCATCGAGGAGCTTCTCGACGTTACGGTCGACCTCGAGGACCTGCCCGACCAGGCGCACGCGTGGGAGCACGGCGTCGACGAGCTGGCCGAGGGTGACAGCGAGGTCAGCGAGTACGTGCGCGCGCTCGAGGAGGCCAAGGACACCAGCGAGCTGCCCGAGGCGTCGGGCGAGGCCATCGCCTTGGAGTTCGAGCGTTACCTGCGCCGGCGCGACGACGACCCACCCCGCCGCGGCTGATCCAGCGCGCGTGCCAGTCGGCACTGGGGTAGGCAGAGGGCATGGCAGACACCGCGATCTTCGACGTCGACGGAACCCTCGTCGACACCAACTACCAGCACGCCCTGGCGTGGTTTAGGGCCCTGCGTCGCTACGACATCACCCGCCCGATCTGGCGGCTGCACCGCGGCATCGGGATGGGAGGCGACCAGTTCGTCGCCGCGGTGGCCGGCCGCGAGGTGGAAGAGGCACACGGAGACGACCTGCGCGCGGCGTGGCAGGAGGAGTTCGAGCAGCTCATCGGCGAGATCCAGCCGTTCGCCGGAGCCCACGAGCTGCTGGCCGACGTCAAGGAGCGCGGCTTCCGGTTGGTGCTGGCCAGCTCGGGCAAGACCGAGCACGTGGAGGCCTTCCTCGACCTCATCGACGGCAGATCGCTCGCTGACGCCTGGACGACGTCGGACGACGTGCAGGCGAGCAAGCCCGAGCCCGACCTCGTGTCGGCGGCTCTGGCCAAGGTCGAGGGCGCCAGCGGCGTCATGGTCGGCGACTCGATCTACGACGCGCAGGCAGCCGCCAAGGTCGACGTCCCCATGCTCGGCGTCCGCACCGGCGGCTTCTCGGTGGGCGAGCTGCTGGAGGCCGGCGTCCTGCAGGTCTTCGACTCGCTGGTGGCCTTCCGGACCTCGCTGGACGGCACCCCCCTGGCCAAGCCCAGGCGCTGAGCCAGGAGGTCGACCCGGACTGCTACAGCCGGACGCCGAGCAGCGCGTCGACCGCCCGGGCGAGGACGCCGGGCGCGGACTGCACCTGGCCACCGCGGGTCAGCTGCTCGTCGGACCACCGGTCGACGGCGGCCAAGGCGTCGGGCGTGCGCAGGTCGTCGGCGAGGCACTCGCGCAGGTGCTGCACGGTCGCGGTGGCGTCCGGGCCACCGTCGCACGAGAAGGCCGCACGCCAGCGCTCGAGGCGCGCCTCGGCCCCGGCGAGCTCGTCGAAGGTGAACTCCCAGTCACTGCGGTAGTGGTGGGCGAGCAGCGCCAGCCGGATCGCCATGGGGTCGCGGCCCTCGCGCCGCAGCTGCGACACCAGCACGAGGTTGCCGCGCGACTTGCTCATCTTGTGGCCCTGGAAGCCGACCATGCCCTGGTGCACGTAGCAGCGCGCGAACGGCCAGTCGCCGGTGAGCGAGCCGGCGTGCGCGGCGCTCATCTCGTGGTGCGGGAACACCAGGTCGGTGCCGCCGCCCTGGACGTCGAACGCCATCCCGAGCCGGCGCACGGCGATCGTCGAGCACTCCACGTGCCAGCCGGGACGTCCCCAGCCCAGGCTGGCGCCGTCCCACGACGGCTCGCCCTCACGCGCGGCCCGCCACAGCAAGGGATCGAGGGCATCGCGCTTGCCGGGGCGGTCGGGGTCTCCCCCACGCTCGGCGTACACCTCGAGCATCTGCTCACGCGTCCAGCCCGACACCTCACCGAAGCGCGGCTGCGCAGCGACTGAGTAGTACACGTCCTGGCCCGAGCCCTCACCCGTCGGGACGTCGACGGCGTACGCCGCGCCCGCGGCCACCAGCGCCCGCACGTCCTCGGCGATCTGCTCGACGCTCTCGACCACACCGACGTAGTCGTCGGGTGGGATCACGGCGAGGTCGGTCATGTCCTCCTGGTAGAGGGCGATCTGGTCGGCGGCCAGAGCACGCCAGTCGACGCCGGTCTGCTCGGCCCGCTCGAGCAGCGGGTCGTCGACGTCGGTCACGTTCTGCACGTAGTGCACCTGGTGACCGTTGTCGCGCCACACGCGCTGCAAGACGTCGAAGGTGACGTACGTGGCGGCGTGGCCCAGGTGCGTGGCGTCGTACGGCGTGATGCCGCAGACGTACAGTCGCGCGACGGGTCCCGGCGCCGTCGCGCGGAGCTCGCCGCTGGAGGTGTCACGCACCCGCAGCGGGATCGACGGCCCGGGCACGGCAGGAACGTGGGGCGCGGGCCAGGAGATCACGAACGAAGCCTAACCAGCCGCGAGGTGGCGGCGACGCGGTGGCCCGGTTCGGCCGGGGGGCCCGGGCCCGCGGAATCGGTCGACGTCAGAACGGCGGCCAGGGGATCACTGGCCCGTAGCCCGTGGGCCGGGGAAAGCGCTGCGTCGAGATGAGCTCCAGCACCCGCTCACGCGTGCGGGCGACCTCCGCCACCGTGATGAGCTCGCTCACCGACCGCGCCAGTGAGCCGTGCGGCCGCAGGTCGGTCGCCAGGGCCTGCAGCACGTCGAGGCAGTCAGCCGGAAGCTCGCTGCCTTGCCACCCCCACAAGACGCTGCGCAGCTTGTCGTCGAGGTTGAAGCTCAGCCCGTGGTCGACGCCCCACACGTGGTCGTCGTGCACCAGCACGTGCCCACCCTTGCGGTCTGCGTTGTCGATCACGGCGTCGAACACCGCCATGCGCGCCAAGCGGGGGTCGTCCGCGTGCACGAGCAGGACGTCCGAGCCGTCGCCGTCCATCGCCTGCAGCACCGGAAGCCAGCCCGGCTGCACCCCACCCATCGGCACGACGTCGACCAGCTCGGTGTCGTCGGCGTCGATCCACAGCTGCACGCTGCCTGGCCCGAACGGCGCCTCCTCCCGCCACACCGTGGGCGGCACGACGTCCCAGCCGGTGGCGCGCGACACGAGGTAGGCCGCCACCTCGCGCCGGCTCAGCGTCTGGTGCGGGAAGTCACGCAGCGGCCGTTCACCGGCAACGGGCTTGTAGATGCAGTGGGCCGAGGCGCCCGGCGCGGTCACCGAGGCGTACAGCGTGGCGTTCGAGGCCGCCGTCATCCGCCCCTCGACGACGATCTCGCCGCGCGTCAGCAGCTCGAGCGCGTCCTTCTCGGGCAGCACGGACGGCGATCCCTGCGATGCTGCCGAGGAGGTCACCGCCGGTGGCCGTTGGCGCGCGGGCAGATGTGCCCGCTGGGGTCGAGTGGGTTGCCGCAGAACGGGCAGGCGGGGCGTCCGGCAGCCACCACGGCGGTGGCGCGCTTGACGAAGGCACGGGCGGCGGCGCCTGTGAGGCTGACCCGCATCAGCATGGCGTCGGGGCCGGGCGTGAGGTCGAGGTCCTCGGCCGGCTCCTGCCCCGCCTCGAGGCACTCGATCACGACTCTTTCGGTGTCGCCGTCCCACGTCAGGCTCATGGTGCCGACCCGAAAGTCCTCCTCGATCGGCGTCGTGAGCGGCGCGGTGTCATCCATCGTCAGAGGCGCGACGGCCGGCACCGGGGCCTGGCCGCCGCTGCGGCGCACCACCTCGTCGAGGAGCTGCTCGACGCGCTCGGCGAGGATCGCCACCTGCTGCTTCTCCAGCGCCACGCTGGTGACGCGGGTGCCGGCCACGGCCTGCAGGTAGAACGTGCGCTGTCCGGGCTCGCCGACGGTGCCGGCGACGAAGCGCTCCGGCGAGTCGTACTCGAAGACGGGCATGGGAAGACCCTACGACGCGCAGCCGACCTACGCGTCTCCGCCGACGACCGCGTCCGCGCCACGAGCAGGTGGCTTGCGCCGCCGGCGCGCGGGGGGCACGAAGGCGCTGAGATCACCGCCTCCGTCGTTGCTGCGCAGCAAGAACGGTCGCGTCGCGGTGTAGCGGACGGCGGACACCGACGCGGGTGACACGGTGATGCGCTGGAACTCGTCCAGGTGCGCGCCGACCGCGTCGGCGAGGATGGCCTTGATGACGTCGCCGTGCGACACCGCGACCCACACGGCGTCGTCGCCGTGCTCAGCGGCGACTCGGGCGTCCCAGTCACGGACGGCGTCGAGGGCGCGCTGCTGCATCGAGCGCATGGACTCCCCCTCGGGGCCAGGGAAGACGGCGGCGCTCGGGTGCTGCTGCACGACCTTCCACAGCGGGTCCTTCACCAGCGTCTTGAGCTCGCGGCCGGTCCAGTCGCCGTAGCGGCACTCCCCCAGCCGCTCGTCCGTGACGATGTCGGGGCGCGCGCCGCCCTTCGGGCCCGGCACGGACGTCAGGTGCTCGGCGGTCTGCCGGCAGCGCTCGAGCGGGCTCGACACCACCGCGCTCACCGGCACGACGCCCAGGCGCTGCGCGAGCGACTGAGCCTGCTGCACACCGTGGTCGTCGAGCAGGACTCCGGGCGTCCAGCCGGCGAGCACGCCGGAGGCGTTGGCCGTGGTCCGGCCGTGACGGACGAGCAACACCGTGGGCACCCGCCCAGCGTACGGGGCAGGATGGTCGCGTGATCGTCGACCAGGCTGTCTACCGCGACGGCGCCCGCCAGCCCTGCGCCGACCTGTCCGACGAGCTGGCTCGGTTGCGCGACACCCCCGACGGGTTCCTCTGGATCGGGTTGAAGGACCCCACGGACGCCGAGTTCGACCTGGTGAAGGACGAGCTCGACCTGCACCCGCTGGCCGTCGAGGACGCCGTCAAGGGCAACCAGCGCGCCAAGCTCGAGATGTACGACGGGTCGCTGTTCGTCGTCCTGAAGCCGTTGCGGTACGTGGAGTCGACGTCTCAGGTCGAGACCGGCGAGGTGATGCTCTTCGTCGGCCCGCACTTCGTCGTCACGGTGCGCCGCGGCGAGGCGGGGCCGCTCGCCGAGGTGCGGCGGCGGCTCGAGACCAACCGCGAGCACCTCGCCTACGGCCCCGCGGCTGTGCTCCATGCGGTGATCGACGAGGTGGTCGACGGCTACGTCGCCATCGACGCCGAGATCGCGGCCGACCTGGAGCAGCTGGAGGAGAGCGTGTTCGCCGGTGAGGTGGACGTCGCCGAGTCGGCCGAAGCGGGCGGCCCCTCTCCGAACGCCACGACCCGACGGCGCGACGGCGGTGAGGCGCGCAGCATCTACCTGCTCAAGCGCGAGGTGCTCGAGGTGCGGCGGGCGGTGATGCCGCTCAAGGAGGCGATGGTGCGCGTCGCCCACCAGCCGGTGCCGCACGTGCCCACCGAGGCCCGACCGTTCTTTCGCGACGTCGCCGACCACCTGTTGCGCGTGAGCGACCACATCGAGTCGTACGACCGGCTGCTCAGCGACATCCTGTCGGCGCACCTCACGCGGATCTCGGTGCAGCAGAACGACGACATGCGCCGGATCTCCGCGTGGGTCGCAATGGCAGCGGTGCCGACCATGCTCGCCGGCATCTACGGCATGAACTTCGCCCACATGCCCGAGCTCCACTGGCGGTACGGGTACCCCCTCGTGCTCGCGGTGATGGCCGCCGCCTGCTTCGGCCTGTACCGCCTGTTCCGCCGTTCCGGCTGGCTCTAGAAGGCCCCCGCCCACCCGCGGACCTCAGGTGGCGAGGAGCACCCCGGTCCAGAGCAGGAGCGCCGTCGCGACGCCCAGCGCGACGCGGTACCAGATGAACACCGTGATCGGGTGGCGCGCCACGAACCGCAGCAGCCAGGCGATCGACGCGAGCGCGACGACGAACGACACCACGGTGCCGACGCCCAGCTGCCCCCACCCGACGACGGAGGTGTCGACGTCCTTGAGCTCGTAGAGGCCGGCGGCGGTCAGCGCCGGGATCGCGAGGAAGAACGACAGCCGGGTTGCGGCGACGCGGTCCAGGCCACGCAGCAGACCCATTGAGATCGTGGCGCCTGACCGCGAGACGCCCGGGATGAGCGCGAAGCACTGCACCACACCGATCGTGATCGCGTCGCGAAGGGTGAGCTCGTCCTCGCCCTTGCGCTGCGAGGCGTGGGCCTCGGCCCACCACATGACGGCGCTCCAGGCGATCAGCGCGACGACCACGACCCAGAGGCTGCGCAGCGGGCCGGTGATGAGGTCCTTCAGCGCGAACCCGACGATGCCGATCGGGATCGACCCGGCGATGACGAACCACGCGAGCCGGTAGTCGACCGTGTCCCGCTTGCCCTTGTCGCGCAGACCCCGGAACCACGCCACAGCCAGCCGGGCGATGTCACGCGCGAAGTACAGCAGCGTCGCGACGATCGCACCGAGCTGGATCACCGCCGTGAACGAGGTGATGGCCGGGGAGTCCACCTCCAGGCCCAGGAGCCCTTCGGTGATGGTCAGGTGGCCGGTGCTGGAGACGGGGAGGAACTCGGTCAGTCCCTCGACGATCCCGAGCACGACGGCATGGGTGTAGGTCAGGTCGCTCACGGCGATCAGGCTCCCAGACCCGACTCGTCCAGCACCTCGGCCATGGTGCGGATCGTGTGAAGACGTTGCTCGAGCGTGGCGTCGAAGGGGGTCACCGTGAGCGTGGTCACGCCGGCCTCGACGTACGCCGCGAGGCGGTCACGCACGCGCTCGCGCGGCCCGATGAGCGAGGTGCCGTCGATCAGGTCGAGCGGTACGGCGGCAGCGGCCTCGCGGTGCTGACGGTCGAGGTAGCGGCGCTGGATCTCCTCGGCCGCCTGCTCGTATCCCATGCGGCGAGCGAGCTGGTTGTAGAAGTTCTTGTCCTTGCTACCCATGCCGCCGATGTACAGCGCGGAGTAGGCGCGCACCGGCGCGGCGGCCGCCTCGAGGTCGTCGCCGAACACCACCGGCACGGTCGGGACGACGTCGAAGCCGGCCAGCGCGTCCCCTCCGTCGGGAGCCCGTCCGCCGCGAGAACGCCCGGCCCGCAACGGATCCATCGAGACCGCGGCGTGCTCGGGGCTGAAGAAGATGGCCAACCAGCCGTCGGCGATCTCGCCGGTGAGCTCGAGGTTCTTCGGCCCGACGGCGGCGAGGTACACGGGGATCTCCTCGCGCACCGGGTGCACGGTGAGCTTGATGGCCTTGCCCGGGCCGTCCGGCAGCGGCAACGTGAAGTGCTCGCCGTCGTAGCGCAGGGTCTCGCGGCGCAGCGCCTTGCGAACGATGTCGACGTACTCCCGGGTGCGGCCCAGGGGCTTGTCGAACCGCACACCGTGCCAGCCCTCCGACACCTGGGGGCCTGAGACGCCGAGCCCGAGCCGGAACCGCCCGGCGCTCAACGTGTCGAGCGTCGCCGCGGTCATGGCGGTCATGGCCGGTGTGCGCGCCGGGATCTGGAAGACCGCACTGCCGACGTCGATCCGCGAGGTCTGCGCGGCCACCCACGTGAGCACCGTTGCGGCGTCCGAGCCGTAGGCCTCGGCGACCCACGCGACGGAGTACCCGAGCCGGTCGGCCTCTTGCGCGAGCGCGAGGTTGTCGGCGTCGACGCCGAGCCCCCAGTAGCCGAGGTTGAGGCCCAGCCGCAGCCGGCCGGGCGTCACGCGAGTGGTGTCGGTGTCGGGCATGGCGCTGACGATAACGCTGCAGCCCGATGCCGCGCCGGTGCGGCGCACGTGGGCTGGCCCACAGCCGCCGGTAGCGTGTGCCGACATGGAGCAGCGTCACCTCGGCGCGTCGGGCCTGAAGGTCTCGCGCCTCGCCCTCGGCACGATGACCTGGGGTCGCGACACCGACGAGCACGAGTCGCGCGACCAGCTGGCCGCCTTTCTCGAAGCAGGAGGCACGCTCATCGACACCGCGGCCGGGTACGGCGACGGTGCGGCTGAAGAGCTGCTCGGCCAGCTGCTCCCCGAGCTCACGTCACGCGACGACGTCGTGCTGTGCACGAAGGCGGGTATCTCGCGGCGCACGGGCGAGCGCGTGGTCGACACCTCGCGCCGCGCCATGCTGGCGGCGCTGGACGGCTCCCTCACGCGCTTGGGCACCGACCACGTCGACGTCTGGCTCGCTCACACCTGGAGCGACCAGACCCCGCTGGAGGAGACCCTCTCTGCGTTGGAAGCAGCGGTGACGAGCGGCCGCGCCCGCTACGCCGGCATCTCGAACTACTGCGGCTGGCAGAGCGCGCGTGCGGCCACCTTGGCCGACGTCGGTCGCGGCACCGCGCTGGTCGCCAACCAGGTCGAGTACTCCCTGCTCGCGCGCGGGGTCGAAGCCGAGGTCGCGCCCTCGGCGCTGGCGCACGGGCTGGGACTCATGGCGTGGTCGCCGCTCGGCCGCGGCGTGCTGACGGGCAAGTACCGCACGGGCACGCCCGCTGACTCGCGCGCTGCGTCGCCGCACTTCGCGTCGTTCGTCGAGCGCTATCTCGACGCCCGCGCGCGGGGCATCGTCGACGCTGTCGTGACCGCCGCCGACGGGCTGGGCTGCTCGCCCGCCGAGATCGCGCTGGCGTGGGTGCGCGACCAGCCGGGGATCAGCGCCGCGATCGTGGGTGCCCGTACCGCCGCCCAGCTGAGAGGGACGCTCACGAGCGAGGACGTCGTGCTCCCGCCGCAGATCCGGGCTGCCCTCGACGAGGTCTCGGCACCGCCTGGTGCACCGCCGGCCTGACGCCGGTCAGCGCGTCGTACCGACCTCGTCGTCGACCTCGTCGTACTCCTCGTCGTCCAGGCCGGTGTAGGTGCCGCCCTCGACGTCGTCGGGCTCGTCGAACTCGTCGTCGTCCTCGTCGTCTTCGTCGTCTTCGTCGTCTTCGTCTTCGTCGTCTTCGTCGTCTTCGTCGTCGCCGCGGTACACCTCGAGCGGCGTCACCTCGTCGAAGGCGTCCAGCAGCGCGTCGTCGTAGTCCTCGAAAGCGTCGGCGACCGACCGGTAGGCCGCGAGCACGACGGGATCGTTCTCACCGCGGCGCGAGGCGGCGGCTTCCAGGTGGCGCTCCAGCGCCGTCACCAGGGCGTCGAGCGCAGCGCGCGGGTCAGTCATGGAACGACCGTATCCGGTGCGGGGGTCGCGTGGGTGCCGGCGGGCCAACGACTGCGAGGCCAGAAGCGTGCCGCAGGGCATCTCCGGCGGCGGCTCGGTGCACAATGGGTGGCGATGATGGACTTCGAGTACCGCGTCATCCGGGTGCCGGCCCAGGTCACGCGCGCGCAGGCTCGCGAGCTGCTGGTGGAGCACGCCGAGTACGGACGCTGGGAGCTGGCGAGGGTGCGCATCATGCAGGGTGGCGCACGCACGGTGTGGCTGCGTCGGCGCATCATCCGCGTACGCCGCACGGCCTGAGCTCGCGCCCACCGTCCCGGCGGCCCCCAGGTCACGCCTCCCCGTTCGTGATCATGCGCGCCGGACCACCCCGACCGGGTCCGGGGTGCGTGACACGCCGGAGGGGTGCGGCGGGGCGGTCAGCAGGTGTCGAGCAGCCGAGCCAGCACGCGCGTGCCGAAGGTCAGCGCGTCGAGCGGCACTCGCTCGTCGACGCCGTGGAACATGGCCGGGAAGTCCAGGTCGGGCGGCAGCTGCAGCGGCGCGAAACCGAAGCCGCGCACACCCAGCCGGTCGAGCGCCTTGTTGTCGGTGCCGCCCGAGAGGCAGTACGGCAGCACCGGCGCGCCGGGGTCCTCGGCCTGCAGCGCCGCCACCATGGAGTCGACGAGCCGGCCGTCGAAGGTCGTCTCGAGCGAGGTGTCGCGGTGGTGGACGGTGACGTCGACGTCCGGGCCGGCCAGGCCGCGGATGGTCTCGAGGAGCGACTCCTCGTGCCCGGGCAGGAAGCGGCAGTCGACGAACGCCTCCGCGGTCTGCGGCACGACGTTGTGCTTGTAACCGGCCTTGAGCATCGTCGGGTTCGCGGTGTCCTGGAACGTCGCGCCGATGAACCGCGCGACCGTGCCCAGGCGATCGAGGATCCCCTGCGGGTCGTGCGGGTCGAAGTCGACGCCGGTGATCTCGGTGACGCCGTCGAGGAACTGCCGCACGGTGGGCGTGATCTCGATGGGCCAGTGGTGCTGGCCGATGCGGGCTACCGCCGCACCCAGCTTGGCGACCGCGTTGTCCGTGGTGATCTGCGAGCCGTGCCCAGCCCGGCCGTGGGCGACGAGCTTGAGCCAGGCGATGCCCTTCTCAGCGGTCTGCAGCAGGTACAGCCGCACCGGGTCGCCGTCACGCCCGTCGACGGTCACGGAGTAGCCGCCGACCTCGCTGATCGCCTCGGTGACGCCGTCGAACAGCTCGGGGCGGTGCTCGACGAGCCAGTGGCTGCCCTGCACGCCGCCCGCCTCCTCGTCGGCGAAGAAGGCGAAGACCAGGTCGCGCGGGGGCTTGCGGCGGCTGCGGGCGACGTCGCGCAGCACCGCCAGCATCATCGCGTCCATGTCCTTCATGTCGACGGCGCCCCGGCCCCACAGGCACCCGTCGCGCTCCTCGCCGGCGAAGGGGTCGACCTGCCAGTCGGCGGCGTCGGCGGGGACGACGTCGAGGTGGCCGTGCACCAGCAGCGCACCTCGCTCGCGCGTGCCCTGCGCGTCGCCCTCGACCCGGACGACGACACTGGCCCGCCCGGGGGCGCTCTCGACCAGCTCGGGCTCGAGACCGACCTCGCTGAGCAGGCCCATCACGTGCTCGGCGGCCGCTCGCTCCCCCGGACCCGAACCGTCGCCGTAGTTGCTCGTGTCGATGCGCAGCAGGCCGCGGCACAGGTCGACGACCTCTTCCTCGGCGGCGCTCGGGCTCGTGGCAGGCGCGTCGGTGGGAGCGGCGTCGGACACGGGACCTCCAGGGCTGAGAAGCGGGCGGTCCCACCGTAGCCGGACGCCCTCAGGGTGGTCTGGCAGGCGCCGCCGCCGTGTTAGTCTCTTCGTCGCATCGCAGCGCTCCCTCGGGGGTGCGGCGGTCCACTCGTCCGGGTGGCGGAATGGCAGACGCGCTAGCTTGAGGTGCTAGTGCCCTTTAACGGGCGTGGGGGTTCAAGTCCCCCTCCGGACACTCAGATCCACCTCCCCGCTTCGGCGTCGCGCCGCACCGTTCCCGAGCACCCGTGCCTGCGGCTGCCCGTTCACACGAACGGAGCAGCTCATGAGGTTCAGGAAGACGGCAGGCGTACTTCGCACCGCGGTCGCGATGACTGTGACGACCGCACTCGCAGCGCCGGCCGAGGCCGCAACCAGTGCGCGCGACGGGCATCGGGTCGTGGCTGACGAGGTGGGTGACGCCGCCTACACACTGGGTGTGCTCGCCACGCCCGTCGGCGCCGTGCCGGTCGGCTATCCACCGCTCGTGGTCGACGTGGCGGTGGCTTGCGGCAAGCTCCCGGACCATCCCCTGCGCACCGCGTGAGTCGCCGTGATCCAAGCCGCCAGCATCTTGACCAAGGACGAGACCAATGCCGCGATCGCTGCGAAGCAGCCGTGAGCTCGTCGGGTCGGTCGTGGTGCTGGCCATCGCGCCCGTCGTTCCTCGCCCCCAGGGGCCCGGCCGGGCACGAGTCGGCAGCCGCTTCCCTCAAGCCGCGGGCCAAGAGCCTCCAGCAGGGGCACGATGAAGTCATGATGGTCGTCGACGTCGAGCCTCTGCCTCTCGAGCGCCTCGCTTCGCTGCTGCGGCCCGACCGCGCCGACCGGCTGCGGACGACTGCCGAGTTCGCGCGAGGGCTGCTGCGCGACCGCGTCGTCTGGAACGTCAACGCCACCGCCCACGGCGGCGGCGTGGCCGAGATGCTGCAGGCTCTGCTGGCCTACGGACGCGGTGCGGGCGTCGACACGCGCTGGCTCGTCCTCAACGGTGACCCCGCGTTCTTCGCCATCACCAAACGGGTGCACAACCTGTTGCACGGCCAGTCCGGCGACGGCGGCCCCGTCGGCCCAACCGAACGCAGGCACTACGAGCAGGTGCTGGCCGCCAACCTGCAGGACATGGCCCCCATGGTGCGGGCGGGCGACATCGTGCTGCTGCACGACCCGCAGACGGCCGGTCTGGCTCAGGGGCTGGCCGACCTCGGAGCCCACGTGGTGTGGCGCTGCCACATCGGCAGCGACACCTTCGACGAGGTCACCGAGCGCGGCTGGGCGTTCTTGCGCCCCTACCTCGAGCACTGCGAGGCGTTCGTCTTCTCGCGACCGCAGTACGCGCCTGAGTTCCTCGAGCCCACCTGCGTGCGCGTCATCGCACCGTCGGTCGATCCGTTCTCGGCGAAGAACATCGACCTCTCGGACGGCGACGTCACCGCCGTCCTGCGCCGCGCCGGCCTGGTGACACCGGTCGAGACGCATCATGTCGGGCACCCGGTGGCCCCGGTGCCCTTCGTGCGCCGCGACGGCACCACCGGGCACCTGCGCCAGCACCGGCACCTGTACGTCGAGGGCGACCCGCCGCGCGAGTCCGACCGGCTCGTCGTGCAGGTGAGCCGGTGGGACCACCTCAAGGACATGGCCGGCGTCCTCACGGCCTTCGCCGAGCACCTGGATCTCGTGCCGGCCGACGCGCACCTGGTGCTCGCCGGCCCGGACGTGGCAGGAGTGAGTGACGACCCCGAGGGTGCGCAGGTGCTGGCCGAGTGCACGCGAGCCTGGCAGGCGCTGCCGGCGCCGGCTCGGGCGCGCGTGCACCTGGTGTGCTTGCCCATGGACGACACGGACGAGAACGCCATCATGGTCAACGCGCTGCAGCGGCACGCGTCCGTCGTCGTCCAGAAGAGCCTCGCCGAGGGGTTCGGCCTCACCGTCACCGAGGCGATGTGGAAGGCACGCCCGGTCGTGGCCAGCGCGATCGGCGGCATCCGCGACCAGATCGTCGACGGCACCGACGGCCTGCTGCTCGACGACCCCACGGATCTCGCGGCGTTCGCGCAGCAGCTGAGCCGGGTGCTCACCGACGACGACCTGGCCGAGCGGCTGGGCGCTGCGGCCCGAGAGCGCGTGCTCGACGCCTTCCTCGGCGACCGCCACCTCACCCAGTACGTCGAGCTGTTCGACGAGGTGCTGCTCCCGGCCGAGCGCCGGCGTGCCTGACGGCGTGGCCGAGGGGGCGTCGAGCGCCCTAGCGGGGTTGCGCACGGGTGAGTCGCGCGGCCGCTGGGTGCTGCTCGCGACGGTGCTCGGCAGCGGCATGGCCATGCTCGACGCCACCGTCGTGACGATCGCGCTGCCCGCCATCGGTCGCGACCTCGGCAGCGGCCTGTCGGGCCTGCAGTGGACGCTCAACGGCTACACGCTCACGCTCGCGGCGTTCATCCTCGTGGGTGGGTCGGTCGGTGACCTGTGGGGCCGGCGCCGGGTGTTCGTGATGGGTACGGTCGCCTTCGCCCTGACGTCCGCACTGTGCGCGGTGGCGCCGTCCGTCGGCCTGCTGGTCGCCGCGCGGGTGCTGCAAGGTGTGGCGGGCGCCCTGCTGACACCCGGGTCGCTGGCGATCATCTCCTCGTCGTTCCACCGCGACGACCGGGCGGCCGCCATCGGCGCGTGGTCGGGTCTGAGTGGCGTGACCACGGCCGTGGGCCCGTTCGTCGGCGGCTGGTTGATCGAGCACGCGTCATGGCGCTGGATCTTCCTGATCAACCTCCCGCTCGCCCTCGCGGTGGTGCTGGTGTCGCTGCGCCACGTGCCGGAGTCGAGCGACCCGGACGCCGTCCGCCAGCTCGACCTACCCGGTGCCCTCGCGGGGGTCGCGTGGCTGGCGGCGTTGACCTTCGGGCTCATCCGGTGGGGCGCCCAGGGTCTCGACGGCGCCGTGCTGGCAGCACTGGTCGTCACCGCGGTCGCGCTCGTCGGCTTCATCGAGGTCGAGCGGCGGGGGCGCCAGCCGATGATGCCGCTCAGCATCTTCGCCTCGCGCCGGTTCAGCGCCACGAACGCCGTCACCTTCGTCGTCTACGGCGCGCTGTCGGCCGTGCTGTTCGTGCTGGCGCTTCAGCTGCAGATCGTCTGCGGCTTCACCCCGCTCGCGGCCGGGGCGGCCTTCCTGCCGGTGACGTTCCTGATGCTGCTGGGCTCGGCGCAGGTCGGCCGGTGGAGCGAGCGGTGGGGGCCGCGGGCGTTCATGACCGTCGGGCCGCTGGTGTGCGCGGGGGCGATGGTGCTGCTGGCGCACCTCGTGACGACGGGCGCGAGCTACTGGCGCGACGTCCTGCCCCCGGTGGTCGTCTTCGGCGTCGGCCTGACACTCACGGTGGCGCCACTGACGACCACCGTGCTCGCGGCCGCCCCAACCCGGCACGCGGGCCTGGCCTCCGGCGTCAACAACGCCGTCGCCCGCACGGCCGGCCTGCTCGCCGTGGCGGTGCTGCCGCTGGCCGCCGGCCTCGCCGAGGGCACGTTCCGCGACGTCCGCGCGTTCGACCAGGGGTTCGACCGCGCGATGTTCTGGTGCGCCCTCCTGCTCGCGCTCGGCGGCCTGCTGTCGGCCGCCCTCATCGGCCCGCGCGGCCAGGTGGCGCGCGGTGGCACCCTGTCGCCAACCTAAGGCAGCTGGGTGCCCCAGTGGCCACGGTTCAGGCGTCGACGCGGTGGCGACTGGGTGCCACCGTCGCCAACCTATGGCGACGGGGTGCCACCGCGGCCACCTGGGGGCGGGGTGGGTGGCGGCGGCGCAGGAGCGGCCCCGCGGGGTCGGTGTTGTCGACGACGACGTCGGCCCGGTGCTCGGGGTCGGCCTCGGCGAAGTAGAGCCGTTGACCGCCGACGTACCGCTGGTTGTCGGGATGATCCGGATCCGCCGGGCAGCCGTCGCGCACCGCCATGCGCGCGAACGTCACCTCGAACGGCGCCGTCACGAGCACCGAGAAGTCCCACTCTCCCACCAGCTCCGGGCGGTGCAGGAACAGCCCGTCGAGCACGAGCACCGCCCCTGCAGGCGCTTGGCGCGGCTCGACCGTCAGCGCCAGATCGCGCTCGACGTCGTGCACCGCCGGCACGTACCGCCCGCCCCCACCGGGTCCGAGCGGTCCCAGGACGTGACTGCGCAGCGCCTCGAGGTCGTAGGAGTCGCGGTAGAAGCCCTCGGCTGAGCGGCGGCCTCGCCGGTAGCGCCTCGCTCGGGGGTGGTGAAACCCGTCGATCCCGACCCGGACCACCGCGCGGCCCCTCGCCTCGAGCACGGCAGCCAGCTCGTCGGCGAGCACCGTCTTGCCCGCGCCATCGACACCGTCGACACCCACTCGCACGGTGCGCCCGTCGTCGTGGGCCGGCACCGCGTCGGCGAGCTGCTCGAGCGTCTCTGCTCGCTCGGGAGTCACGACGCCATCACCCCTGCCACTGTGCCAGGTCACTGCCCGAGCGCAGGTAGCTGCCCGACGTACCCTGGTGCGGTGAGTCCTGACGTCGCGCGCGCCGCCGAGCTGCTGGCCGGACGTCGCGTGGTCGCCCTCACCGGCGCCGGTCTGTCGACCGACTCCGGCATCCCGGACTACCGCGGCCCGGGCTCGGTGCCCCGCTCACCCATGACCTACCAGGAGTTCGTCTCCGGCCCCGCCGCTCAGCAGCGCTACTGGGCTCGCAGCCACGTCGGGTGGGGGCGCATGCGCCGGGCGGAGGTCAACGACGGGCACCGCGCGCTGGCTGCCATGGAGGGCGCCGGCGCCCTCACCGCCCTCATCACCCAGAACGTCGACGGCCTGCACTCCGCCGCCGGCTCGCGCGAGGTCGTCGACCTGCACGGCCGGATCGCGGACGTCGTCTGCCTGCGCTGTGGCGAGATGACGTCACGCGCGGCCCTGCACGACCGCCTCGACGAGCTCAACCCCGGATTCGGCGACGACAGCGCCACCACCGCCCCGGACGGCGACGCCGAGCTCGAGCGCTACGACGGCTTCGTGCTGGCGCCCTGCCTGGTGTGCCGCGGGCCGCTCAAACCGGACGTCGTGTTCTTCGGCGAGAACGTGCCCAAGGACCGCGTGCAGCGCTGCTACGACTGGGTCGAGGCGGCCGACGTCCTGCTCGTGGCCGGTACGTCGCTCACGGTGCAGTCGGGCCTGCGCTTCGTCCGCCGGGCCGCCCGAGACGGCATCCCCGTCGTGCTGGTCAACCGAGGGCCGACGCGGGGCGACGACCTGGTCGACGTGCGCATCGACGCCGGCTGCTCCCCCACCCTGACCGCGCTGGCGGACGCGCTCGTGAGCTCCACCGCGGCCTGACGCACGAGCCGCCACAAAAGCGTTCGGCGTTGTCGGTGGGTCGCGTTAGCCTCGGCGAGGCGCTGGTGCACAGCGGGTGCTGGCGCGCTCCTGCCGACTACCGCATCTCGTGAGGCACCCATGACAACCCCCACTGCACCCCCGGCGGAGTACCCCGAGAAGATCGACGCGGCCGTGCTGAAGGTCGCCGGCGTGGTCGTCCTCGGGGCCATCATGTCCATCCTCGACATCACCGTCGTGAACGTCGCGCTGCGCACGTTCCAGACGGCGTTCGCCGACGGCGGCCAGCCGCTCGCCTACTCCGACGTCGCGTGGACCGTCACCGGCTACACCCTGGCCCTGGCGACGGTCATCCCGCTGTCTGGCTGGGCGGCCGACCGGTTCGGCACCAAGCGGCTCTACATGCTCGCGATCCTGCTGTTCACGCTCGGGTCCGCACTGTGCGCCACCGCGACCTCGATCGAGATGCTCATCGGCTTCCGGGTGCTGCAGGGCCTCGGTGGCGGCATGCTGATGCCGCTCGGCATGACGATCATGACCCGCGCCGCCGGGCCGGCCCGGATGGGTCGCCTGATGGCGATCCTCGGCGTCCCGATGCTGCTGGGCCCCATCTTCGGCCCGATCCTCGGTGGGTGGCTGATCGACCACTTCAGCTGGCACTGGATCTTCCTCATCAACGTGCCGATCGGTGCAGTCGCGCTGATCTACGCCTCGTTCGCGCTCGCCAAGGACTCCCCGCACCCGTCGGAGTCGTTCGACTTCGTGGGCATGCTCATGATGAGCCCCGGCCTGGCGCTGTTCCTCTACGGCGTGTCGTCGATCCCGGGCGAGGGCGGTTTCGGCCACACCAAGGTGCTGCTGCCCGGCCTGCTCGGTCTGGCCCTGATGGCGGCGTTCGTCGTCTACAGCTTCCGGCCCGAGCACCCGCTGCTCGACCTGCGGCTGTTCCGCAACCGCAACCTCACGGTCTCGGTGACCACGATGTTCATCTTCGCCGCGGCCTTCTTCGGCGGCCTGCTGCTCGTGCCTCAGTTCCTGCAGCAGGTGCAGGGCGAGTCACCGCTGAACGCCGGCTGGCTCGTGGCTCCCCAGGGCGTGGGGGCCATGGTCACGATGCCCATCGCCGGCGCACTCACCGACCGGTTCCCGGTGGGGCGGATCGTGCCCTTCGGCCTGGTCGGCATCATCGGCGGGATGTTCGCACTGACCCAGATCCAGGCGGACTCCTCGCACTGGGGCTTCTTGATCCCCGTGCTGTTCGTCATGGGGCTGGGCATGGGCGCCACGATGATGCCGATCATGACGTCGGCGCTGAAGACGCTGACCCACCACGAGGTCGCGCGCGGGTCGACGCTGCTCAACATCACCCAGCAGATCGCCAGCTCGGTCGGCGTGGCCATCTTCTCGGTCGTCCTCACCAACGCGCTGGCCGACAACCGGCCGACCAGCCCCGCCGAGGCACCTGCGGCCGCGGCGGCGGCGTTCAGCCACACCTTCTGGGTCGCCGCCTTCCTCGTCACACTGACGCTGATCCCGGCGTACTTCCTGCCCCGCAAGCGCGAGGAGTCGCGGCTGCTGGCGGGCGACGAGACTGGGCCCACCCCCGTCGTCGTGCACTGACCGGACGGGTGACACCGTCTCGGCCCCCTCGCTCGGTCGCAGGCTCAGTCCGGGCTGGGGGCCGCGACGGGCAGACCACGCTCGTGCAGGTCAGCACGCAGGTGACCGGTGTCCTCGAACAGGATCGCGTCCATCCCGAGCGCTCGTGCGCTCTCGACGTTGCGTCGGCTGTCGTCGATGAACACGCACGCCGCGAGGGGAACTCCGGCCCGGCGCTCCAGCACCCTGAAGATCCGCGCATCCGGCTTAGCCAGCTGCTCCTGCCCCGAGACGACGATGTCGTCGAACAGGCCCAAGAACCGAAAGTCCCGGCGGGCCACCGGGAACAGCTCCGCCGACCAGTTCGTGAGAGCCAGCAAGCGAACGCCGGCCGCGTGCAGCTCGGTGAGCAGCTCGACCGTGTCGTGCACCGGCCCCACGAGCGACTCGGCGAAGTGCTCGCGGTAGGCGCGCGCCGCCTGGGCCCAGTGCGGGTGGGTCTGCGCCACGAGCGCCTCACCCTCCTGCCAGGACCGTCCGGCGTCCTGCTCGTGGTTCCACGCCAGGAAGTCGAAGTCGGCGGCGCCCAGGAACCGCGTGGCGTGCTCGGCGCCGACTCCCCGCGCGATGGCCGGGTGCGGGTCCCAGCGGATCAGGACGTTGCCGAGGTCGAACACCACGGCGCGTGGCGAGGTCATCGCGGCCGTCAACCCGCTCGCCGCCGTCCGCGCCGCGCTCGCAGGTAGTCGCTCACGACGTACTGCCCGAGGTCGCGGGTGGACGGCGTGAACACCCGACCGCCACTGCGCCGGGCGATGGCGTCGACGAACCGGCGCAGGCCGCCGTCCTCGCCCAGCATGAAGACGTTGAGGGTGGCGCCGTACCGCGTGAGCTGGTCGACCTCGTCGACGGTGGCTCGGATCGTGCTCGAGCGCGGCGGCCAGGCGAAGGTGGCCTCGCCGTCGGCCTCCAGGTGCGCCGTGGGCTCGCCGTCGGTGACGACGAGGACGACCGGGTCGCCGTCGCTGTGCTTGCGCAGGTGCCGGCGCGCCAGCATGAGCGCGTGCTGCAGGTTGGTGCCCTGCACGAAGTCCGGCTCGGTGGCGGCCAGCTCGCCGGGCGTGAGCGTCATGGCGTACCGGCCGAAACCGATGATCTGCAGCGCGTCCTGCGGGAACCGGGTCGCCACCAGGTGCGAGAGCGCGAGCGCGGTCTGCTTCATCGGCCCCCAGCGGCCCTCGGCCACCATCGAGAACGACAGGTCGACGCACAGTGCGACCGCCGCACCGGCCCGTCGTTCGGTCTCGACCACCTCGAAGTCCTCGACCTCCAGCCGGACCGCTCGCCCTGTCACCGCACCGTGGCGGCGCAGCGCGTTGCTCACCGTGCGCACGACGTCGAGCGGTTGCTCATCGCCGAACTCCCACGCCCGCGAAGCCCCGGTCGCCTCGCCGGCGGCGCCGGCGGAACGCACGTCGTGCTCGCCGCGTCCGTCGGCGGTCAGCTGCGCGAACACCCGATTGAGGGCTGTGGACCCCAAGCGCCGCAACGCCTTCGGCGTCAGAAGCGCATCGGTGGACGAACCGCTCAGCCAGCCCTGGCGGCGCAGCTCGCGCTCGAGCTGCTGCAGCCGCCGGACGTCGTCGGCCGCCCGGCGGCCGAGCTGGCGCTCGACCGCCTCGACATCGATGTCGTCGAGCGTGGCACCAGGATGCTGCTGACCCAGCTGCTCGAGCAGGTCGTCGAGGTCGGCCACCTCGGCCAGCGCCCCCGTCGCCTCGCCGTACCCCAGGGGCTGGTCACCCTTCAGCTGGTCGCCCCGGCCCCACGGAAGGTCCGGCCGCAGTGAACGCAGCGTCTCGCTGAGCGCGGACAGCTGCTCGCCGAGGCCCGACCCGCCGAACGCCTGCTGCATGAGCGACGACAGCTCTTCGCGCTGAGCCGGCGTGAGGGAACGCATCAGCCGCTCCCCCGCTGCAGCGCGCCGCGCGAGCAGGTCGACGAGCTCGTCGACGTCCTGCGGGTTCTCGGGGAAGAAGTCGCCGTGTTGGGCCATGAACTGCGCGAACGCGTCGTCGACGTCCTCACCGCGCGCGTGGCGCGAGAGGAGGTCCTCGAGGTCGGACAGCATGTGCGACAGCGCCTGCTGCGCCTCGGGGTTGGACGCCGGGTCGGCACCCTTCAGCGCCTCGCGCAGTCCTGCGAACCGCTGGTCGAGCACCTCATCACGCAGCTCGCTGAGAATGCGCTCGTAGTCGGCGCGCGCCTCGGGACTCACCCAGTCGTAGTCCGACAGCTCCTGCACCGCACGCGACGTCGAGCGCGGCAGAGCGTCCAACCGGGCCTCGGCGAAGCGCGCGTCGTCGTCCTGCCGGCCCGACAGCGCCTCCCGCTCGGCGGCCAGCGCCTGGTCGAGCAGGGCTTGGGCTCGGGTCACGGTGCCGTCGAGGCGACCTCGACGCAGCGCGTCGCGCCGCATCCGCCGGGCTCGCTCGAACAGGTCGTCGAGCCCGTGTCCGCGCTCGCCGTCCGGACCCCGGCGCAGCAGGTCGGCGAGGGCCTCGCGCAGGCTCTCGCCCGCGAGCACCTGCTCACCCAGCTGGTCGACGGCGGCTCGCACGTCGAAGGGCGGTGCGAGCGGGTCCGCGCCGCCGTGCCACGCGCCGTACCGGCTGCGCCGCCCGCGCTGGTGTCGTGCCATCGTGCGCTCTCCGCTCTCCCGCTCTCCGCTCCCCCGCTTCGCCGGTCAGCCGCCGTAGACGGTGCGGCCGTCGTCGGTGGTGTCCTTGGCCAGGCGCCGCGTCAGGTGGAGCCCCTCGAGCACGAGGTCGACGGCAGCGGCGGCATGGGCAGGTGACGGCGCATCACCCATGCCGAGCCGGTCGAGCACCTTGGCGAGCCCGGCGACCGTCCCGACCTGCCGCAGCACCTCAGCCGAGCTCACCAGCTCACCGGTCTCGATGCTGCCCCCGTCGTCGACGAGCTCGACGAAGCCCGACAGGTCGACGCCTCCGAGGTGGGCCCGGAACGTCTCGGCGACGGCGAGGCGCAGCAGGTGCGCGAGCACCTCGACCTCGCGGCCCTCCTCACCGCTCTCGAACTCGACCTTGCCGCGCAAGGTGCCCACCACCGACTCGGTGTCGCCCACTCGGGCCACGGGCGAGTCCTCGCCGGCCAGCGCGCCGCGGCGCAGCGCTGCAGCCGAGGCCGTCTCGGCCGCCGCGACGGCGAAGCGCGCCGAGACACCGGAGCGGGCGTCGACCGACGGCGACTCGCGCACCAGCCGGGTGAAGCGCGCCACCACCTCGAGCACGTGGTCGGGCACCTCAGTCACCACGTCGGCCTCTTGACGCACGAGGGCGACCTCGTCTTCCAGCTCGAGCGGGTAGTGGGTGCGCACCTCGGCACCGAAGCGGTCCTTGAGCGGGGTGATGATCCGCCCGCGGTTGGTGTAGTCCTCGGGGTTCGCGCTCGCCACGAGCAGCAGGTCGAGCGGCAGGCGCAGCTGGTAACCGCGCACCTGCACGTCGCGCTCCTCGAGCACGTTGAGCAAGGAGACCTGGATGCGCTCGGCGAGGTCGGGCAGCTCGTTGACCGCGAAGATCCCGCGGTGGGTGCGCGGCACGAGACCGAAGTGGATCGTCTCGGGGTCGCCGAGCGGCCTGCCCTCCGCCACCCGGATGGGGTCGACGTCGCCGATGAGGTCGCCCACGCTGGTGTCGGGTGTGGCGAGCTTCTCGCTGTAGCGATGCGAGCGGTGCCGCCACGTGACCGGGAGGTCGTCCCCCAGCTCGGCGGCGCGCCGACGCGAGGCCGGGGTGATCGGGTCGTAGGGGTGCTCGCCGAGCTCGGCCCCCTCGATCACCGGCGTCCACTCGTCGAGCAGGGCGACGAGCGAGCGGATCAGACGCGTCTTGCCCTGGCCGCGCTCGCCCAGCAGGACGACGTCGTGGCCGGCGAGCAGCGCCCGCTCGAGCTCGGGCAGCACCGTGGAGTCGAAGCCGACGATGCCCTCGAACCGCGGTTCGTCGGCGTGCAGCAGGCGCACCAGGTTGGTGCGGATCTCCTCCTTGACCGTGCGGTGCACGTGGCCGCTCGCGCGCAGGGCGCCGAGGGTGCGCGGGAGGTCGTCGGGAGGCGTCAGCGGCCTGGAAGCGGCGGAAGCTGGGGTCACCGCCTCACGGTACGCCTCGCCCTGCGTCACCAGCGCGACAGACCGTCCATGCCTGCCGGAAGCGCTTCGCCGTGCACCACCACCAGTCGGCGGGTGGGCCGCGAGAGCGCGACATAGAGATCGCTCAGGCCGCGCGCCGACGCCGCGACGATCGCGGCGGGTTCGACCACCACGACGTCGTCGAACTCCAGGCCCTTGACCTGCTCGGGGCTCAGCACGCTCACGCGCACGCTGAGCGCCGTGCGCGAGGCGTCGCCCACGAGGTCGGGCCACGCCGCGCCGAGCGCCTTGGTGAGGGCGGCCAGCTCCGGCGTCGGGCCCACGACAGCCACGGTGCCGTCACTGCTCTCGTCGAGCAGCCGGCCGACGACGTCCTCGACCGCGCCGGCCTCGCCGGGCTCACGGCCGACCACCACGGGGTCGAAGTCGCCCTCGCGCACCGAATCGACGGCGGTCACCGGCAGGCCGTTCGCGCGCGCGAGCGACTCGGCGACGCGCAGCACGCGGGCCGGCGTCCGGTAGCTCACGCTGAGCTGCCGCTCACGCCAGCGGCCCGCCGCCACCGGCTCCAGCACGGCCGCCCACGACGACGCCCCGGCTGCCGACCCCCGCTGGGCGAGGTCGCCCACGACCGTCCAGGAGCGACCCGGAGCGCGCCGGGCGAGCAAGCGCCACATCATCGGCGTGAGCTCCTGCGCCTCGTCGACGATGAGGTGCCCGTACGCCCACGACCGGTCGGCCTCGGCGCGCTCGGCGACGCTCAGCGTCGGGCCGAGAGCGGCGAACTGCTCAGCCAGCATCTCGGCGCTCACCACGGGGTTGTCCAGGCGCGTCATCTGCAGCACGCCGCGGGCGTAGTCGAGCTCACCGGCCAGCTCGGCGGCCCGACGTCGGTCCTCAGCGCGCGCCGCCTCCCCGTCGTCACCCATCAGCTCGGCCAGCTCGTCGAGAAGGGGCACGTCGTGCACCGTCCAGGGCGCGCCCCGTTCGCGTCGCAGCAGGTCGCGCTCGGCGGGCGTGAGCTGGCGCGCCGCGGAGTCCAGGCGGCTGTCGACCGCGAACAGGTCGGTGAGCAAGCGCTGCGGCTGCAACGGCATCCAGAGCAGGTTGAGGTTGACCCGCACGTCGCGCGAGTCGCGCAGGTCGGCGTCGAGCTCCTGGCGCAGGTCGTCGGTCAGGGGCTGGCGCAGCTGTTCGGCGAACTGGCCGGCTAGGTGGCGCAGGAGGTCCTTGACGAACGTCACGCGCGCGGCGTTGTGCGGTGCCCCGGTGGAGCGGGCCCGCGCCCGGGCCGCCGCGACCGCAGAGCGCGTGAGCACCAGCGTCCGCGAGCCGACGCGCAGCTCGAGGTCGTCGTCCGGCAGGCGCTGGCGGTCGCGCACCGCCTGCTCCAGCACCTGCACCATGCGCAGATCGCCCTTGACGCGCGCGACGTCATCCGCGTCGTCGCGCTCGGCCTCGACCCCCGGGAAGAGCGTGCCCGGCGTCGCCATCACGACGCCGGACTCACCGAGCGAGGGCAGCACCTGCTCGATGTAGCGCAGGAACAGCCGGCCCGGCCCGACCACGAGCACGCCCGAGCGCTCGAGCCGGCGGCGGTGGGTGAACAGCAGGTACGCCGCGCGGTGCAGCGCGACGGCCGTCTTGCCGGTGCCCGGGCCGCCCTGCACCACCAGCACGCCGGCGAGCTCGTCGCGGACGATGCGGTCCTGCTCGCCCTGGATCGTCGCGACGATGTCGCCCATGCGTCCGGTGCGCGGGGCGGTCACCGCGGCCATCAGCGCGCCCTCGCCCTGCAGCGTCGCCCGGTCGCTGTCGGAGATGGCCGACAGGTCGAGCACCTCGTCGTCGAGGTGCACGACCTCGCGGCCGGACGTCGTGAGGTGCCGGCGACGCACGACGTCACCCGGTGCGGCCGGCGTCGCCTGGTAGAAGGGCGCGGCCACCGGGGCCCGCCAGTCGACGAGCAGCTTGTCCTGCTGCTCGTCGCTGATGCCGACCCGACCGATGTGGTGCCGCTCGCCCGAGCGCAGGTCGAGCCGGCCGAACACCAGCCGGTCCTGCACCGCGCGCAGCTGGGCGATCCGGTGCTCGAGCGTGGTCGCGAACGCGTCGCGCTCCGACCTCGCCTGCGGTGTCCCGACCGATCCGGTACGGCGCACTGCGGCCAGCTGCTGCTGGGCGGCCTCGACGAGCTGGTCCAGGCGTCGGTAGACGACATCCAGGTGCGCCTGCTCGGCAGCGCGATCGGCGCTCTGGTCACTCACGGTCCGCGGACCCTCTCCCCGGTGGTGGCGCGCCTGGTGCAGGACGACGCGGGCATCGATCCTATGCCACCGGCCGGGATAGCGTGGGCGCATGACGCAGCCCACCGACGTCCTCGGTCGCCTGCAGCTGACCCGACCGGCGCTCGCGCGTCCCGACCTGCTCGCGGACCCGGTCGCCTCGGTGCTGCGCCGCTGGCCGCACGCGCACGACGTGGCCGTCACCGAGATCGACCCCGAGCTCGCCGACACCGCCGCGATGACCGACGCCTACGACGTCCCGCTGGAGGTCTCGGCCAACTGCGTCGTGGTCGGCGGCCGACGGGCCGGGGACGAGCGGGTCGCAGCCTGCGTGGTGCTGGCGACGACCCGCGCGGACGTCAACAACGCGGTGCGCCGTCTGCTCGACGTCCGCAAGGCCTCGTTCCTTGCGATGGACGACGCGGTCGAGCGCACCGGCATGGAGTACGGCGGCATCACGCCAGTCGGGCTGCCCGGCGCCTGGCAGCTGCTGGTGGACGCGCAGGTCGCCACGAGTGACGTCGTGATCGTCGGGTCGGGCGTGCGGCGCAGCAAGCTGGTGCTCGCGGGCGCGGCCGTGGCGCAGCTGCCTCGCGCGGTCGTCGTGGAGGGCCTGGGACGCTGAGCGCTAGGCACGCACGCGCAGCGCCCAGAACGCGACCGCGCTGGCGGCCGCGACGTTGAGCGAGTCGACTCCCCCGCTCATGGGGATGCGCACCACGACGTCGGACGACGCCACCGTGCGGTGGCTCAGGCCGTGACCCTCGGTGCCGAGCACGAGCGCCAGCCGTTCGGGCGGGTCGGCCGCCAGCTCGTCCAGGGCCACCGAGTCGTCACTCAGCGCCAGCGCGGCGACGGTGAAACCGCTGCGCTGCAACGTCTCCACGGCGGTGGGCCATGGCTCGATCCGCGTCCAGGGCACCTGGAACACCGTGCCCATCGACACCCGCACGCTGCGCCGGTAGAGCGGGTCGGCGCAGCGGGGAGTCACCAGCACGGCGTCGACGCCCAAGGCGGCGGCCGAACGGAACATGGCGCCCACGTTGGTGTGGTCGACCACGTCCTCGAGCACCGCGACGCGACGTGCGCCCGCGATCACGGCGTCCAGGTCCGGCAACGGCGGGCGGTGCATCGCGGCGATCGCACCGCGGTGCAGGTGGAAGCCGGTGAGCGCCTCGAGCACCGGCGGCTCACCGACGTACACGGGCACGCCGTCGCGGTCGGCGTCGGCGACCAGGTCGGCCAGGTCGTCGAGCCACCGGGGCGCCATGAGGTACGAGCGCGGACGGTGCCCGGCCTCGAGAGCCCGCCGGATCACCTTGTCGCTCTCGGCGAGGTAGAGCCCCTCCTCCGGCTCGCGCGTCCGGCGCAGCGCCATGTCGGTGAGCTGGGTGTAGTCCCGCACCCTCGAGTCGTCTGGGTCGCTGATCTGGATGACCATCAGCTGGTCAGCACCCGGGCGATGGCGACCAGGCCCACGACCACGATCAGGCCGCGCAGCACCGTGGGCGGCAGCCGACGTCCGAAGCGCGCGCCCAGCAGGCCACCGACGAGCGAACCGGCGGCGACGAGCCCCACCGCGGCGGGGTCGATGTGGTCGCGGGCCACGACCGCGAAGGTGACGGCGGCGACGCTGTTGACGACGAGGGAGAGCACGTTCTTGACCGCGTTCAGCCGCTGCATCGACTCGGGCACCAGCGAGCCGAGCAGGCCCATGAGCAGCACGCCCTGCGCCGCCCCGAAGTAGCCGCCGTACGCGCCGGCCCCGAAGGTGCCACCGAGCAGCAGCGGCTGGTGCAGGCGGTGCGGCCCGGCGTCGGGGTCGGCATGACGCTCGAGGACGCGCGCCTGCAGCCGCGGCTGGAGCACCACGAGCACCAGCGAGATCGCCAGCAGCACCGGCACGATGGCCTGGAACGCCGCCGCGGGAAGCCACAGCAGCAGCAGCGCCCCCGTCACCGACCCCAGCAGCGACATCGGCACCAGGCGCCGGATCAGCGGTCCCTGGCCGATCAGCTCACGCCGGTAGCCCCAGGTGCCCGACAGGCCACCGGGCACCATGCCGATGTTGTTCGAGACGTTGGCGGTGACCGGCGGGAAGCCGAAGGCCAGCAACGTCGGGAACGTGATGAGGCTGCCGGACCCCACGATGGTGTTGATCGTGCCGGCGGCCACACCCGCGGCGAAGATCGCGAGCAGCTCGTACCAGGGCACCGGACGACTCTAGCCGTGCACTTCGGGTCCGAAGTGCACGGGTGGGCCGGCTCAGGGGGTGGGGGGACGAGGCTCCTCGCCAGGCTGGGGACCCGACGCGTCCTCGACGTCGCCGAGCAGGCCGGGGTGTCCCGGAGCGCGGCCGGGCATCGGGCCGGGATGCACGGTGGTCGACGCCGCACCCTCGGCCTCGGCGCTCGCGCCGGCCGACTCGCGGCGCGCCTGGGCCAGTGCCTCGTTGGGGTCCTGCAAGGTGGCCCCACCCAGCAGGTCGTCCTCATGGGGCCCACCCGGCGCGGCTGGCCGCGCGCTGGCCCCCGCGGCACCGTCGTCCGACGGCTGGAAGCGACCGAGGACGCCGCCGATCCCCTTGAGCGCCTCGCCGATCTCGCTGGGGATGATCCACAGCTTGTTGGAGTCGCCCCGCGCGATCTGCGGCAGCATCTGCAGGTACTGGTAGGCGAGCAGCTTCTGGTCGGGGTCACCGCGGTGGATCGCGTCGAAGACCTGCAGGATCGCTCGCGCCTCGCCCTGGGCGTTGAGGATCGCCGCCTGCGCCGTGCCCTCGGCGCGCAGGATGTTCGACTGCTTCTCACCCTCGGCGGTGAGGATCTGGGACTGCTTGACGCCCTCTGCGGTCAGGATCGTCGCGCGCCGGTCACGCTCGGCCCGCATCTGCTGCTCCATGGAGCCCTGGATCGACGCGGGCGGGTCGATCGACTTCAGCTCGACCCGGTTGACGCGAACGCCCCACTTGCCGGTGGCCTCGTCCAGCACGCCGCGCAGCTGGCCGTTGATCTGGTCGCGGCTGGTCAGCGTCTGCTCGAGATCCATCGAGCCGACCACGTTGCGCAAGGTCGTGACGGTGAGCTGCTCGATGCCCTGGATGTAGTTGGCGATCTCGTACACCGCGGCCTTGGGCTCGGTCACCTGGAAGTAGATGACCGTGTCGATGCTCACCACGAGGTTGTCGGAGGTGATGACCGGCTGCGGCGGGAACGACACCACCTGCTCGCGCAGGTCGACGATGGCCCTCGGCTTGTCGACGAACGGGATCAGCAGGTGCAGGCCCGCCTCGAGCGTGCGCGAGTAGCGGCCCAGCCGCTCGATGATGATCGCGGTCGCCTGCGACACCACCCGGATGGTGCGGATGATGACGATGATCGCGAACAGCACCAGCACCGCCAGGACGACGAGCACCGCCGTCTGACCTGAGTTCATGACCTCTCCGGTTCCCGGCCGGCCGCCGTCACGACGGCAGTGGCCCCCTCGATGGAAACGACCCGGACGGGCTGCCCGGGCAGGATGGTGTCAGGGCGGGTGCGTCCGTCGGTGCGCGCAGACCACACCTCGCCCCTGAGCTTGATCCGGCCGCCGGTCTCCGTCACCGTCTCGAGCACGCGCGCCTCGCGGCCCACCAGGGCGGCCGTGCCGGTGATGGTGTCGGGCCCTTGGTGCAGGCGCCGCACGAGCGCTGGACGCAGCAGCCCGATGAGCAGCAGCGCGACGGCCACGGCGGCGAGCACCTGGAGGACGAACGGCGCCCCGAGGCCGGCCACCAGCGCCCCCGCCAGCGCGCCCACGGCCAGCATGATGAAGATCAGGTCGAACGTGGCCACCTCGACCGCGGCCAGCACGAGCGCGACGGCGAGCCAGGCCAGCGCCGGGTGCTCGGTGATCCAGGTCATGGTCCCCTCCACAGAGCGTCCCGGGTGTGTCGCACCCATCAGACGTGCCGGGGGCTCGGCTGGGTTCCCCCGGATGGCTCACCCTCCCACGCTCGTGATCAAGTGGGCCAGCACCCGCGCCGATGCACCGGACGTGAGCCTCGCGACCCCGCTACGCCGCGGTGCGGCGCTGGCGCTGCTGGTGCTGCTGCTGGCACCCGCCGGCCGCGCCGAGGCCGAGGACGCGGCGACGGCCCGAGAACGAGCCACCGCGGCCGCGCAGCGGGTACGCGACCTCACCGCCCAGCTCGACACCGCCGACGCGGCGCTGGCGCAGACGGTGAGCCAGGTGGGCCAGCAGGTCAGCGGCTTCCTGCTCGACGACGAGGCTCGCGTGGCCGCCGAGCAGGCGGCCGCCCTGGCCGCCGACCGCAGTGCCGCCTCGGCCCGCGCGCTCTACCTCAGTGGAGGTCAGGCCGGCCTGCTCAGCTCGCTGCTGGAATCCGGCGACGTGAGCGAGCTGTCGGCGCGAGCCGAGGCGGTGCAGCAGGTGCTGTCGTCGGCGCGCGCGACGGCGGACGACGCCGCAGCCCGAGCCAAGGTGGCGGCCGACGTCGCGGCGCGGTCGCAGCGACAGACCGACGCGGCCGTGGTGACAGCCGCGCAGATCGCGCTGCGCGTCGACCAGGCGCAGGCCCTGGTCGAGGCGGCTCAGGCCACGCTCGACGGGCTCTCAGCGCGGGCGCGCACGCTCACCGAGGCCGAGGACGCCGCCCGCGCGCTCGCGCAGGCGCGAGCCCGCATGGCCGCGGCACAGACCCAGGCACTGAGCCGGGTGCGCGCCCAGGCGCCGCCCGCCGTCTACTTCGATCTCTACCACGCGGCCGCCCGGACCTGCCGCGGCATGGACTGGACCCTCCTGGCTGCCGTCGGTCAGGTCGAGAGCGGTCACGGACGCAACAGCGCCGTCAGCTCAGCGGGCGCCGTCGGGCCGATGCAGTTCATGCCGAGGACCTTCGCGGCCTACGCCGTCGACGGCGACCACGACGGCCGCCTCGACCCGTGGGCACCGGCCGACGCCGTGTACACCGCGGCCCGCTACCTCTGCTCCGGCGGCGCGGGCTCGCCGTCCGGCGTGCAGGCGGCGCTGCTGCGCTACAACCACGCGCAGTGGTACGTCGATCTCGTGCTCGCGGTGCAGACGCAGCTGCGGGCGGGACCCTAGCGGGCTCGAGCCGTCCAGCGGTCGCCGTGCCGCTCGAGCACCAGGGGCAGGCCGAACGTCGCCTCGAGGTTGTGCTCGGTGAGCGTGAGCTCGAGCGGGCCCTGGGCGATGACGCGTCCCTGGCGCAGCAGCAGCACGTCGGTGAAGTGCGGGGGGATCTCCTCGACGTGGTGGGTCACGAGCACGAGGGCCGGGGCGTAGATGTCCTCGGCGATCTGGCCCAGGCGGCGCACGAGGTCCTCGCGCCCGGCCAGGTCCAGCCCCGCGGCCGGCTCGTCGAGCAGCATGAGCTCGGGGTCGGTCATGAGCGCCCGGGCGATCTGCACCCGCTTGCGCTCGCCCTCGCTGAGCGTGCCGAACGTGCGGTCGGACAGGTGGGCCACGCCGAGGGTCTCGAGCAGCGACTGGGCCCGGGCGTGGTCGAGCTCGTCGTACCGCTCGCGCCAGCGGCCCGTGACGCCGTACGAGGCGGTGACCACGACGTCGCCGACCCGCTCGGAGGCCGGGATCCGGTCAGACAGGGCCGCGCTGGCCAGACCGATCCGCGGGCGCAGCTCGAAGACGTCGGACGTGCCGAGCACCTCGCTCAGCACTGCGGCCACCCCACGCGTGGGGTGCATGCGCGCCGACGCGATCTGCAGCAGGGTGGTCTTGCCGGCACCGTTCGGACCCAGCACGACCCAGCGCTCGCCCTCGCTGACCTGCCAGCTGACGTCGTCCAGCAACGTGTTCGAACCACGGACGACCGTCACGCCGGCCAGCTCGAGCACGTCACTCATCCAGGCTCCTCGACTCGGCTGCGCAGACCGTACGGCCCGACCCTATGACACCGGCCGCCGTACCCTGGTGCGGTGACTGCACTGCCGCGCTCGGCGAGCCTCGCCCTGTGGGCGGCCCCGGTGCTGGCGGGGCGGGCGCCGCTCGACGCCCTGGTGCGCGCGGTGCAGGGTGACGACGAGCCTCACGCTGTCGACTCCGACGACGCCGACGGCCTCGACGCCTGGCCCCGACCGACCGCGCTCGGTGAGCTCGTCGAGCGGCTGGGCGCACGTGGCGTACGCGGCCTGCGACTGGTGCTGCCCGTGCCCGGCGACCCCGCCGGCCTGCCGGGGCCTGCGGCGGTCAACGAGGCGGCGCTCGACGCCGGCGAGTGCGTCGTCACGGTGGGCGGCCCACCGCTGGCGCTGGTGCCCGAAGTCGTGGAGTTCGGCTCGGCGTACGAGCTGGGTCACCAGGTGACCTGGCACGTGCTCGCCTGCGAGCCCGCCGTCGCGCCCCCGGCCACGAGCGCGAGCGACGCCGAGCGCGAGCTGCGCCAGGCACTGTTGACCGCGACCGACGTGCTCACCGAGCTCGACGTCGGCCGCTGGCGCCCCGACGCCGCCGAGCAGGTCGCGGCGCTGCGCCGCCCGGCACCCACCGGCCCCCTGCCCGCCTCGTGCTCGCCGCGCGCCGTGCGGGTGATCGACCTGGCCTGGCGGGTGCGCAGCATCGTCGAGCTCGCTCGCGAGGACGACGGCGCCGCGGTGAGCGGCTGGGAGGCGACGCGTCGCGCGCAGGAGCTGCGCGGGCTCGACACCGTGAGCCGGCGCGCGCTGGTGGCGGCGGTGAACGACGGCGAGCCCGTCAGCGTGTGAGCTCGCCGGCGACCTTCTCGTAGAGCTCGGCGGTGCGCTCGGCGATGGCCGCCCAACCGAACTCCTCGACGGCGCGCCGGCGGCCGGCGAGGCCCATGGCCCTGGCCTCGTCGGGGTCGGTCACCGCGCGCACGAGCGCTGCCGACAGGTCCCGCACGAAGCGGTCGGGATCGAGCGGGCGGCCCGTGCCGTCGTCCGACTGCTCGATGGGCACGAGGTAGCCGGTCTCGCCGTGCACGACCACCTCGGGGATGCCGCCCGTCGCCGTGCCGACCACCGGCAGCTCGCACGCCATCGCCTCGAGGTTCACGATGCCGAGCGGCTCGTACACCGACGGGCACGCGAAAGCCGTGCCGGCAGACAGCAGCGCGACGACGTCGTCGCGGGGCAGCATGCGGTCGATCCACACCACCCCCTGCCGCTCGTGCCGCAACCGGCCCACGAGCGACTCGACCTCGCGCATGATCTCCGGCGTGTCCGGCGCACCGGCGCACAGCACCAGCTGGACGTCGGGCGGCAGCGCCGCCGCAGCGCGCAGGAAGTACGGCAGCCCCTTCTGGCGAGTGATGCGCCCGACGAAGACCACGCTCGGTGCGTCCGGGTCGACGCCGAGGGCCCGCACGGCGTCCGGGCGCTCGCGGCGGGCCCAAGCCTGGGTGTCGATGCCGTTGTGGATGACGTGCACGCGGTCAGGGTCGACGTCCGGGTAGCTGCGCAGGACGTCGGCGCGCATGCCGTGGCTCACCGCGACGACGGCGGCCGCGCTCTCGTAGGCCGTGCGCTCGGCCCACGACGAGACGGCGTACCCGCCGCCGAGCTGCTCGGCCTTCCACGGCCGCAACGGTTCGAGGCTGTGGGCGGTCACCACGTGCGGCACGCCGTGCAGGAGCGAGGCGAGGTGGCCGGCGAGGTTGGCGTACCAGGTGTGCGAGTGCACGACGTCCGATCCGGCGCAGTCCTGGGCCATGGGCAGGTCGACACCGAGGGTCTGCAGCGCGGCGTTCGCGTCGGCGAGGTCCGGCAACGGCGCGTAGGCGGTGGTGTCGGGCTCGTCGCGCCGCGCCCCGAAGCAGCGCACCTGCACCTCGATGCCTTCACGCGCCCGCAGCGCTCGGACGAGCTCAGCGGCGTGCACCCCGGCTCCGCCGTAGACGTCCGGTGGGTACTCGCGGGTCAGCAGGTCGATGCGCACGCTCGCCACGGTAGTGGCGCGGAAGGCCGCGAGACACCCCTCGCGGCGGGGGTGCCTGAGGGCTAGGTTCCTGCCATGCCGACGCGTTCGCGGGACCCGAAGGTGCTGGTCATCGTGCTGGCCGGAGGCGAGGGCAAACGGCTCATGCCGCTCACCGCCGACCGCGCCAAGCCGGCCGTGCCGTTCGGGGGCATCTACCGGCTCATCGACTTCGCGCTGTCGAACGTCGTGAACTCCGGCTACCTCAAGTGCGTCGTGCTGACGCAGTACAAGTCGCACAGCCTCGACCGCCACATCACCACCACGTGGCGGATGTCGAACCTGCTGGGCAACTACGTGACGCCGGTGCCGGCCCAGCAGCGCGTCGGCAAGCGGTGGTACCTCGGCAGCGCCGACGCGATCTTCCAGAGCCTCAACCTGATCCACGACGAGCGCCCGGACATCGTCGTGGTGGTCGGCGCTGACCACGTGTACCGCATGGACTTCAGCCAGATGGTGCAGCAGCACCGCGACTCCGGCGCGGCCGCCACCGTGGCCGCGATCCGCCAACCGATCGGCCTGGCCGACCAGTTCGGCGTCATCGACGTCGACCCCGGCGACCCACGTCGCATCCGCGCGTTCCTCGAGAAGCCGACCGACCCGCAGGGCCTGCCCGACTCCGCCGGCGAGGTGCTCGCCTCGATGGGCAACTACGTCTTCACCACGGACGCGCTCATCGACGCCGTGACGCGCGACAGCGACCGCGCCGACAGCAAGCACGACATGGGTGGCGACATCGTCCCCGACTTCGTCGCCCGTGGTGAGGCCGGCGTCTACGACTTCAAGGACAACGACGTCACCGGCTCGACCCCGCGCGACCGCGACTACTGGCGAGACGTCGGCACGCTGGACTCCTACTACGACGCCCACATGGAGCTCGTGTCGGTGCACCCCGTCTTCAACCTCTACAACTACGACTGGCCGATCTACACCAACTACGGGCCGTACCCGCCGGCCAAGTTCGTGCACGGCTGGCACGGGCGCATCGGGCACGCGGTGAACTCCAACGTCTCCCCCGGTGTCGTCATCTCCGGAGCCACGGTCGAGAACTCGGTGATCTCGCCCGGCTCGTACGTGCACTCGTGGTCGAGCGTGAGCGACAGCGTGCTGCTCGACGGGGTCGAGGTGGGGCGGCACGCCGTCATCCGGCGGGCGATCATCGACAAGAACGTGGTGATCCCTGAGGGCGCGCGCATCGGCATGGACCCCGAAGAGGATCTCGCACGGGGGTTCACGGTCACCGAGTCCGGACTCGTCGTCATCGGCAAGGGCCAGCTCGTCACCGCCTGAGACGGTCTCGCGAGAGCAGCTCCCTCGCGCGGCCGCAGAGCCATGATGTTCTGGAGCTCAGCTTCGGGATCCTCGCCACCGGGTCCAGATCCTGACCTCGCCCAGGGGGGCACCGCGCCCGCTGGGTACCCTCGGCGCGTGATCGAGGTGCCGCCGCGCAGCACGGACGAGCCCACGCTGCTCGTCACCCTCACCGGTGACGACCGCCCGGGCGTCACCTCCGCCCTGTTCAGCGCCCTCGCCGCGACGCCGGCCACCGTGCTGGACGTCGAGCAGGTGGTGGTGCGGGGGCGGCTCACGCTCGCGGTGCTGCTCACCACGGGTGGCAGCGACGCCGTGCGGGCGGCGGCGCTCGACGTCGCCGACCGGCTCGACATGAAGGTGCGCTGCCGCCTGGGCACCGGTGACTCCACGCCCCGCCGCGAGGGACGCCTGCACGTCACGCTGCTCGCCGCGCCGCTGCTGCCCGCGGCTGTGGCCGCAGTAGCGCAGGAGCTCGCGGCCCAGAACGCCAACATCGACCGCATCCGCCGCATCTCGCACTGGCCGGTGACCACCATCGAGATCGACGTCTCCGGCGGCGACGTGTCGACACTGCGCCGTGCGGTCGCCGCGGCTGCCGCCGCCCACGGGGTCGACATCGCGGTCTCGCCGGCCGGCCTGGCCCGCCGCGGGCACCGGCTCGTCGTCATGGACGTCGACTCGACGCTGGTGCAGGGCGAGGTCATCGAGATGCTGGCGAGGCACAGCGGGCGGGAGGCGGAGGTCGCGGAGGTCACCGAACGCGCGATGCGCGGTGAGCTCGACTTCGCCGCGAGCCTGCACGAGCGCGTTGCGTGCCTCGAGGGCCTGCCCGCGACGGTGCTGGACGACGTCCGCGCCGCCGTCCAGCTGACTCCGGGAGCGCGCACCCTCGTACGCACGCTGCACCGGCTCGGGTTCACCGTGGCGCTCGTGTCGGGCGGCTTCGCCGAGGTCGTGCGGCCCATCGCCGACGGGCTCGGCATCGAGCACGTGGAGGCCAACCGGCTCGAGGTGGTCGACGGGCGCCTCACCGGGCGGGTCGTCGGTGACGTCGTCGACCGGGCCGGCAAGGCCGCGGCGCTGCGCCGGTTCGCCGACGCCGAGGGGCTCCCCCTGGCGCGCACCATCGCGATCGGGGACGGCGCCAACGACCTCGACATGCTGGACGCCGCGGGTCTCGGTATCGCCTTCAACGCCAAACCGGTCGTGCGCGAGCAGGCCGACGCCGCGGTCAACGTGCCCTTCCTCGACGCGGTGCTCTACCTCATCGGCATCCCGCGCGAGGAGGTCGAGGAAGCCGACGCCGAGGACGCCTGAGGCTTCACGCCCGTGGGACGGCGAAGTCCACCAGCCGGCAGGTCCGCGGGCCCAGTGCCGCCCACCCGCCTGCCAGGCGGAGCGTGGCGACTGCCGACGTGCGGAAGCCGTCGACCAGGCGTTGGGCCGCAGGCGGTTCGGCCTCGGCTGCGAGCAGCTCCACGAGCGCCGACTGCGTCGGCTCGTGACCCACGACGGCGACGACGTGGATGGCGTCGGGCAGGTCACGCAGCTGGCTGAGCACTGTCAGCGGCTGAGCCAGGTACAGCGACGGGCGGACGTCGAGAGGTGCGTCCACCTGCAGCGCGCCGGTCGCGAGGTCCCAGGTCTCACGGGCTCGCGTGGCACTCGAGCACAGCACGAGGTCGATGGGCAGCGCGTGTGCGGCCAGCCAGCGTCCGAGCGCCGGTGCGTCGCGGCGTCCCCGATGGTTGAGCGGCCGGTCGTGATCAGTGCCGCCCACGCTCTGGTCGGACTTGGCGTGCCGCACCAGCAGCAGCGTGCGTCCTGCTCCGCGCTCAGCCACGCTCCCAGTCTCCCCACCCTGCCGTGATCATGCACGCCAGCCCGCCCCAGGTGCGCTCGCGTGCATGATCACGGGAGGGGTGGGGGGTGCTCGCGGTGGTGGGAGGGCGCCAGCTCGCGCAGGCGGTCGAGGTCGACCGCCTCCCGCGCCGCCACGGCCACCCGCGCCGCCGTCACCGCGGTGAGCGTCGAGGTGCGGCGCCCACCCTGGAGCAGCGCTCGCTCGCCCAGCACCGCGCCGGGCCCGACATCGGCCAGCTCCTCCCCGTCGACGTCCACCCGCAGCACGCCGTCGAGCAGCAGGTAGACCTCGTCGCCGATCTCGCGCTGGCGGGTGAGGACGTCCCCCGCAGCCAACCGGCGCACCTCAGGTCGCCGGCCACCGCGCATGATCTGCTCCGAGAGCTGCCGCTCGAGCTCGGACTCGGCAGCCGTCACGAGCGCGGGTGAGTCCTGCGCGCTCCATGGCGTGCGCTCGCCGAAGGAGTGCGCGACCCAGGTGGACTGGTCGGTGAGCCCGCTCTTGGCCTGCAGCCGAAGGTCGGTCCCGAAGACCCAGTGCCGCGGGAACGCGCTGGCTCCGCTCAGCTGGACGTGGCTCGAGCCGTCCGCCCGCAGCGTCAGCGTGAGGGTCGTCCAGACGATCGGCGCGTTCCACTGCACGAACGGCGGGTGAGGCACCGGCCGGGGCAGGGGCACGCCGGTGCGGCCGCCGACCGTCTGGCTCAGCCGCACGCTGTCGGCCTCGACCACCGGCTCGGCCGTGATCGCGGGCAGCGACATGGCACGGAAGGTCGCACCCACGCCTGCGACCCGCACCGTCGTCGAGCCCATGACCAGACCAGATCCCGGCCCGAACCCGCCGGCGACGACCCGTCCGCCCTCGACGTCGGCCCATCCGCGCAGCAGGTTTGCGAACCGGAAGCGGTCGTCGCGGCACAACCGGTGCAGGTGCTCCTCGTCGTCGAGGGCGTCCGGCGGCGGCGGGTCGTAGTGCGCCAGGCCGACGTCGAAACCGCGGCGCAGCGCACCTCCGACCGACTCCGACGGGATCCACGACACCGAGGCTGCAGTGGCTTCGACCCGCATCATCGCCTCCCTGACGTCACGCCGTCGCCGCCATTGAAGACCCCGGGCGGTCGGATCGTCCCGGCTTTGCCCAAACCAGTCGTTGCGGCTGCACGAAACTTGCCGGGATCCGGCCGCGCCGGCCCGTCCGGAGCCCTACGGTCTCACTCATGACAGGGGGCGCCGCCTTCGATGGCCCCGCGCGCACGGCTGCCGACGAGTGCGCTGAGCTCGACCGCGCGATCGCCGCGCTCGAGGCGCAGCGCGACGTCCTCGGCGACGACGTGGTCGACACCGCCCTGCGCCCACTTCGCGATCGGCGCCAGCGCGCCGAGCGGCAGGTCAACGGCGAGCAGCGCAAGCTGGTCTCGGTGCTGTTCGCCGACCTCGTCGACTTCACCACGCTCTCGCGCGGCCTGGACGCCGAGGACACCCGGGCGGTGGTCGCGGCCTACTTCGACGCCTGGCAGAAGGTCATCACCACTCACGGCGGGGTCGTCGAGAAGTTCATCGGTGACGCCGTCATGGCGGTGTTCGGGCTGCACCACGCCCACGAGGACGACGCCCAGCGGGCGATCCGCGCCGCCCTGGCGATGCGCGACGGCCTGCCCGCGCTGAACGCGACGCTGGTCGAGCGCTACGGCGTCACGCTGGCGATGCGCGTCGGGGTCGACTCGGGCGAGGTCGTGGTGAGCACGCTCGACGAGCGCGTGGGCACCGACTTCGTGGTCGTGGGCGACACCGTCAACCGCGCGAGCCGGCTGCAGGCGGCGGCGCCGCTGAACGGCGTGCTCGTGAGCGCGGACGCCCACCGCCCGGTGCGTGGGTGGTTCGCCGTCGAGCCGCTCACGGGTTTGCACCTGAAGGGCATCGACGAGCCGGTCGACGCCTTCGTGGTGCGTTCGGAGCGCCCCCGCGGGTTCCACCTCGACCGCGCCCGCGGCGTCGAGGGCGTCGAGACGCGCACCGTCGGTCGCGACGTCGAGCTGCGCCAGCTGCAGGAGCTGCTCTGGGACACCGTGGAGGACCGCCGCTTCACCGTCGTCACGGTCGTCGGGGACGCCGGCGTCGGGAAGTCACGCCTGCTGCTGGACTTCGACCGCTGGCTCGGCGAGCGCAGCGAGGACGTGTGGTGGTTCCGGGGCCGCGCCACCGCCTCGGACCAGAACCGCGCCGGCGCCCTGCTGCGCGACATGATGGCCACGCGATTCGGCGTGCAGGAGAGCGACCCGCCGCCCGTCGTGCGAGCCAAGGCCGAGGCCGGTGTGCGCCAGGCCTTTCCCGACGAGCCGGCCGCGACGCAGCACGCTCGGACGGTCGCCGCGTGGCTGGGCTTCGAGCTGGACGACGTCGGGCCCAGCCTCCCGCGCGAGCCGCAAGCCCTGCGTGACCAGGCCACCACCTTGCTCGGCCGCTACTTCGCCCAGCTCAGTGAGAGCGCGCCCGTCGTGATCCTCGTCGAGGACCTGCACTGGGCCGACGACGGCTCCCTGCGCTGGCTCGACGCCGCCGCGGACGTCCTGCGCGAGCGGCCGGTGCTGGTGGTCGCCACCGCGCGGCGCACCTTGCTCGAGCAGCGGCCGTTGTGGGGCGAGGGGCTCGAGCACCACCGCAGGCTGGGCCTGCAGCCGCTGTCGCGCCGCGAGAGCCGCGCGCTGCTGCGCGAGCTGCTGCAGCACGTCCAGGAGCTGCCGTCCAGCGTCGTCGACCTGGTGGCCGACGCGGCAGAAGGCAACCCGTTCTACATCGAGGAGCTCGTCACCTGGCTCGTGGACGCCGGCGTCATCGAGCGCGGCTCTCCGCACTGGCGCGTGCGAGAGGACCGCATCGGCGCCGTGGCGGTGCCCTCGACGCTGCGGGGTGTGCTGCAGGCGCGCCTCGACGCGCTCACCATGGCCGAACGCGTGGTGCTGCAACGGGCGTCGGTGGTCGGTCGTGTCTTCTGGGACGACGCCGTCGACCACCTCGACGACGGCACCGCGGCGCCGACCTCAGCCGCCCTCGACCAGCTGCACCGCCGTGAGCTGGTGTTCCAGCGTGAGCAGTCGGCGTTCGACACCGCCCGGGAGTTCCTCTTCAAGCACGCGCTGCTGCGCGACGTGGCGTACGAGGGCGTGCTGCGGACGCGTCGGTCGGCCTACCACGCCCAGGCGGCGCGCTGGCTGGTCGAGGTGACCGAGCGCACCGGGCGCGTCGACGAGTACGCGGCACTCATCGCCGAGCACCTCGATCGCGCGGGTGATCCCGCCGCCGCGCGGTGGTACCTGCGGGCCGCGTACCACGCGAGGTCGATCCACGCGCTCACCGAGGCGGTGCGCCTGCTCACGCGCGGGATCGACCTCAGCGCGGACGCCGAGGCTCCGCTGCGGTTCGACCTGCTCGCGGCCCGCGAGCAGGTGCTCGACCGCATGGGGGAACGCGCCAGACAGCTCGCCGACCTCGACTCCATGGCCGAGATCGCCCGGCGGCTGGACGACCCGGGGCGACACGTGGTGCTGCTCGCCAGCCGCTCACAGGCGGCCTTCGAGAACAGCGAGTACGACCGGGCCTCCCAGAGCGCTCGCGAGGCGGCCGAGGTGGCGGCCCGTGCCGGTCTCGTGCGCGAGGAGGCCGAGGCCCTGCTGTGGTGGGGCAAGTCGTTGACGTGGCACGGTCACAACGTCGAGGCACGGCGGGTGCTCGACCAGGCCCTGCGCCGGGCCCGCGACGCCGTCGACCAGGGCCTGGAGGCCGAGACGCTGCGGTACCTGTCGATGCTCTCGGGCAACCAGGGCGAGTACGGCACGGCGCTCGAGCTGCTGCACCAGGCGCAGGAGGTGCTGCGCGAGTCCGGCGACACCGAGGCCCGCAGCGTCGTCCTGGCCCAGACGGCCACGGCGCTGTTCCAGCTCGGGCGGTACGCCGAGGCCCAGGCCGTGCTGGAGCAGGCGCTGCCGGTGTTCCGGCTGTCCGGCCACCGGTACCGCGTGGGCATCGCCCTCGGCAACCTGGCGAGCACGGGCCTGATGCTGCGCCGGGTCGCCGAGGCGCGGCGCTGGTGCGACGAGGCCATCGAGATCTCGACGGCGCTCGACGACCGCGAGAGCCTGGCGACCAACCTCGACGTGCTCGCCCAGCTCGACGTCGTCCTGGGCCGGTGGAACGCGGCGGCGGAGCGCCTGAGGGCCGCCTTGACGGTCGCCGACGCGGTTCCCGCCACGGCTCTGCAGACGGACTGTCTCGCGTGGCTCGGCGTGGTCGAGCTGGCCCGAGGCTCGGTCGAGGAGGCCCTCGCGTTCACGCAGCGCGCGGCCGCCACCGCCCAGGAGGGTGAGCTGGTGCTGGAGGCCGGCACCGCCGACCTCGCCCTGGGCCGCGTCGCGACGGCAGCCGGACGATTCGACCTCGCGCAGAAAGCACTCACCCGAGCGGTTCGCCGCTTTCGCGGCCTCGGGCTCGCGGCCGCTGCCCGCGAGGGCGAGGCGGGGCTGGCGGCGGTCGACGTCGCGAGCGGTCACGGGGCCGATGCTCTGCGCCGGGTGGAGGCTCTGCTCCCCCACCTCGACCTCGACGGGCTCACCGGCAGCTACCGACCGGAGCTGGTGCTCGAGACGTGCTGGACGGTGCTGCAGCACGAGCACGACCCGCGAGCCGCCGAGGTCGCGGAGGCCAGCCGTGCCTACCTCGAGGCGGTGGCTCGCCAGATCGGGGACGAGCAGCTCGCGGCGGAGTACCTCAGCGAAGCGACCCGTGCGCGTCTGCTGAGCCGGAGCGCGCCGCCCGGGTGAGCCGCGGCCTCTCGACGAACACGGGCGCGCTCGGGCGGCCGAGGAAGACGGCGGCCAGCAGCACGAGGTCGGCGACGGCCAGCAGGGTGCCTGGCCCCTCGTGGCCCCCGGTGATCAGCCGGGTCGCCACGATGAACACGACCAGGACGATCGCGACGCCGAGCACCTGCCGCAGTCGCTCGGTGACCGCGGTGCTGCGCGCCAGGCTGCGCTCCAGGGCCATCCGGTGCTCGGACTGCTGCTCGAGCATGCGGATGATCCGGTCGGCCGCGCCGGGCAGCACGTGCTCGTAGGCCTCCACCGTGTCGGCGGGGGGCAGCTCGCCGTCGGTGACCTCGATCGGTGCGGTCGCGGGTTCGGTGTCGTGGTCGTGGTCGTGGTCGCGGTCGTGGTCGGCGACCCGGCCGGCCAACGGGTGGCTCATGGCCAGCACGCTAGCCCTGCAGCGAGCGGAGCGCCCGCCGAGCCGGTGCTGGGGACAGACGCCCTACTGGCCCATGGCGTGCACGCCGCCGTCGACGTGCACCATCTCGCCGGTGGTCGCGGGGAACCAGTCCGAGAGCAGGGCGCAGCAGGCGCGCGCGGTCGGCTCGGCGTCCCGCACGTCCCAACCGAGCGGAGCCCGCTCGCCCCAGGTGTTCTCGAACGTGTCGAAGGCGGGGATGCTCTTGGCCGCGGTGGTGCGGATGGGACCGGCGGCCACCACGTTGACGCGCACGCCCTTCGGCCCGAGGTCGCGGGCCAGGTAACGCGAGGTCGACTCGAACGCCGCCTTGGCCACGCCCATCCAGTCGTAGACCGGCCAGGCGAACCGGCCGTCGAAGGTCAGGCCGACGACGCTGCCGCCGTTCGGCATGAGCGGTAGCGCCGCCACAGCCAACGCCTTGAGCGAGTAAGCCGACACGTGCAGGGCGGTGGACACGTCGTCCCACGAGGCGCCCAGGAAGTCGAACGCGCCCTGGGGGGCGAAGCCGATCGAGTGCAGCACGCCGTCCAGACCGTCGACGTGCTCGCCCACCCGCTCGGCCAGCGAGGCCAGGTGCTCGTCGTCCTGGACGTCGAGCTCGACCACCGGCGGCGTGGTCGGCAGCCGCTTGGCGATGGTCTGCGTGATCTTCATGGTGCGCCCGAACGACGTCAGGACGACCTCGGCGCCCTCCTGCTGCGCGATCCGCGCGACGTGGAACGCGATGGAGGAGTCCATCAGCACGCCGGTCACCAGCAACCGCCTGCCCTCGAGGATGCCCATCTCAGTGCCCCATTCCCAGTCCGCCGTCCACCGGGACGACCGCTCCGCTGATGTACGCCGCACCCTCGCTCGCGAGGAACCGTACCGCCTGCGCAACCTCTTCCGGCTGGGCGAAGCGGCTGGCGGGGATGGCCGCCAGATAGGCCTGCTGCTGCGCCTCGGGCAGCGCCGCCGTCATGTCGGTCTGCACGAAGCCCGGGGCGACGACGTTGGCGGTGATGCCTCGGCCGCCGAGCTCGCGGGTGATCGAGCGGGCCAGTCCCACCAGGCCCGCCTTGCTCGCCGCGTAGTTGGCCTGTCCCGGCGACCCGTAGAGGCCGACGACGCTGGAGATGAGCACGATGCGGCCGCGACGCAGCCGGATCATGCCCTTGCTCGCTCGGCGCGCGCACCGGAAGGCCCCGGCGAGGTTCGTGTCGACGACCGACTCGAACTCCTCGTCGGTCATCCGCATCAGCAGGGTGTCGTGGGTGATGCCGGCGTTGGCGACGAGCACCTCGACCGGTCCGTGCGCCTGCTCGGCCTCGGTGAACGCGGCGTCGACGCTCGCCGTGTCGGTGACGTCGCACCGCACGGCCAGCGCGCCGGTGCCCTCGAGCTCGGCCGGCAGCTCGCCCGACCGGCTGGTCACGGCCACGCGGTCGCCGTCCGCGGCGAACGCGCGCGCGATGGCCAGTCCGATCCCGCGGTTGCCGCCGGTGACGAGCACGCTGCGGCCGGCCGCCTGCTCACCCCCAGCCGTCGGTGAGGTCGTCGTCGTGGTCATGGCCGGACGCTATCGGCTACCCACGGGTATCCCCCAAACGGACGCGGCCGGACCGACAAACCGGTACGTGCTGCCAGCCGTCGTGGGTAGGGTCGCCCCCGTGACGAGCCGATCCGTGGACGAGGACTTTCGCGCGCTCCCCCTGCAGCAGCTGGCCGACGCCGCGCTGCAGCGGGCGCGAGATCTGGGGGCCGAGCACGCCGACCTGCGGGTCGAGCGCGTGCGCGAGAGCGACCTGCGCCTGCACGACGCCCAGCGAGCCGGGGGCGGCGACTCCACCGACTCCGGCCTCGCGGTGCGCGTGGTGGTCGACGGCACGTGGGGCTTCTCGGCCTCAGCTGACCTGACCCCGGAGGCGGCCGTCGAGGCCGCGACGCGTGCGGTGGAGCTGGCCCGGGTCTCGCGGCCGCTGTCGACCGAGCGCGTCGAGCTCGCGCCCGAGCCGGCGCACACCGGGGAGTGGGTGTCGGCGTACGGCATCGACCCCTTCGACATCGCCGACTCCGACAAGGCCGAGCTGTTCGAGACGTGGTCGCGCCAGCTCCTGGACGCCGGCCTCAACCACGTCGACGCCGACTTCGGCGCGGTGAAGGAGCAGAAGTTCTACGCCGACCTGCACGGCACCGCGACCACGCAGCAGCGCGTCCGCGTGCAGCCGGTGCTCACCGGCGTGGTCGTCACGGGTGACGGCGTCGAGACGATGCGCACGCTCGCGCCGCCCGTGGGCCGCGGCTGGGAGTACGTCGTCGGCACGGCAGCGGACGGCGCGTGGGACTGGGCGAGCGAGATCGCGGCGCTCCCGGGTCTGACGGTCGAGAAGCTCAAGGCGCCATCGGTCGAGGCGGGGCGCTACGACCTCGTCATCGACCCCAGCAACCTCTGGCTGACGATCCACGAGTCCATCGGCCACGCCACGGAGCTCGACCGCGCGCTCGGCTACGAGGCGGCCTACGCAGGCATGTCCTTCGCGACGCCCGACCAGCTCGGCACGCTGCGCTACGGCACGCCGCTCATGCACGTCACCGGCGACCGCACCGTCGAGCACGGCCTGGCCACCACCGGCTGGGACGACGAGGGCGTCGCCACGGGCCAGTTCGACATCGTGCGCGACGGCACGCTCGTCGGCTACCAGCTCGACCGTCGCATCGCCCGGCTCACCGGCCAGGAGCGCTCGAACGGCTGCGCCTTCGCCGACTCCTACGCCCACGTGCCGATCCAGCGCATGGCCAACGTCAGCCTGCAGCCGGCGCCGGACGGCCCCTCGACCGAGGAGATCATCGCCGGTGTCGAGCGCGGCATCTACGTCGTCGGCGACAAGTCCTGGTCGATCGACATGCAGCGCTACAACTTCCAGTTCACCGGGCAGCGGTTCTACCGCATCGAGAACGGCCGGCTCGCCGGCATGGTGAAGGACGTCGCGTACCAGGCGACGACCACCGACTTCTGGGGCTCGATGGCCGTCGTCGGCGGCCCGCAGACGTGGGTGCTCGGCGGCGCGTTCAACTGCGGCAAGGGCCAACCCGGCCAGGTGGCCGCGGTGAGTCACGGTTGCCCGAGCGCGCTGTTCACCGACGTGAGGATCCTGAACACGACCCAGGAGGGCCAGGCATGAGCGAGCGCACCCACCCCGGCGAGCTCGCGGAGCGGGCCCTCGCGGCCGCCACCGGGCCCTGTGTGGTGCTCGTCGGCGCCCACCAGCAGGCCAACCTGCGCTGGGCCGCGAACACGTTGACCACCAACGGCATCACGTCCGGACAGGACGTCAGCGTCATCGCCGTCCACGACGGCAACCGGGTCGGTGCCGTCACCCGCAGCGGGGTCGGGCCGGACGACGTCGCCGGGCTCGTCGCCGCCGCCGAGGATGCCGCGCGGTCGGCATCCCCGTCGGAGGACGCCGCCGAGCTCGTCGCCGGGTCGGCGGACGACGCGTTCGCCACGGAGCCCGGTGAGGTGGGGGCGAGCGACCTCGCGGGCCTCGCCGACGGTCTCGGTGCCGCCCTGGAGGCGGCCCGCTCGGGTGAGCAGGAGCTCTTCGGCTTCGCCGAGTACACGACCCGGACGACGTACCTCGCCACGAGCACCGGACTGCGCGCGCGGCACGAGCAGCCCAGCGCCGTCGTCCAGCTGAACGGCAAGTCGCACGGCCGCGCGCGTTCGGCGTGGGCCGGGGCCGGAGCCCGGTCGCTCGACGACGTGGACGTCGCGGCCCTAGCCGCCGAGGTCACCGAGCGCCTCGGCTGGCAGGCCCGCCGCGTGGAGGTCGAGGCCGGTCGCTACGACACCGTGCTGCCGCCGTCCGCCGTGGCCGATCTCATGCTCTACGCCTACTTCTCGGCCGACGCTCGCTCGGCCCACGAGGGCCGGTCGGTGTTCGGCCGCAAGGGCGGTGGCACGCGGGTGGGTGACCAGCTGTCGTCGCACGCCCTGAGCCTGCGCAGCGACCCGCGCGCGCCCGGCCTGGAGTCGGCCGCCACGGTCATGACGGCGTCCAGCTCGCCCATGGCGTCGGTGTTCGACAACGGCCTGCCCATCGAGGCGGTGTCGTGGGTCGAGGGCGGCGTGCTGCGCGCGCTCCCGACGACGCGCCACTCGGCGCAGCTCGCCGGCCTCGCCAACACCCCGGGCACCGACAACCTGCTGCTCGACGTCGAGGGCGGCGCCGGCTCGGCGCTCGACCTGGTGAGCGGACTCGACGACGGTCTGCTCATGACCTGCCTGTGGTACATCCGCGAGGTCGATCCCCAGACCCTGCTGCTCACCGGGCTGACCCGCGACGGCGTCTACAAGGTCGAGGGCGGCGAGGTCGTCGGCGCGGTGACGAACTTCCGGTTCAACGAGTCGCCCGTCGACCTGCTCGACCGCATCGAGGCCGCGGGGGCCACCGTCCCGACGCTCGGCCGTGAGTTCGGCGACTACCTGCCGCGCACCGCGATGCCGGCGCTGCGGGTCCGCGGGTTCAACTGCTCCAGCGTGAGCCAGGCCTCCTGACGTTGATCACGTTGAGTGGGTGACACTCCGCTTGTCGAGGGGTGGAGCCCTCGACAAGCGGACGGGACCCTGGACAAGCACCAACCGCGCCCGCCATGGCAGCCCGGAGCAACGGCGCGTACCGTCGTGACGTGACACGGCAGCGACGGCCGGTCGAGGTGCACACCATCACCAACGCCCAGGCCTCCCACGACGTCGACCTCGCGCAGCGGATGCGCAAGTACCTCATCTCGATGTCGGTGCGCACTGTCTGCTTCGTGCTCGCGGTGGTGTTCGACGGGTGGCTGCGCTGGGTGTTCGCGGTGGCGGCGATCCTGCTGCCATACGTCGCGGTGGTCATCGCGAACGCCGGCCCGAAGAAGCAACCCGGTCACGGCGGGTACGTACCCGAGAAGCCTGCCCTCGAGGGGCACCGACATGGCACCCTGGGGCCGTGACCGCCGACGACGAGCCGGCCTTCGTGCCGGACCTGGTCTGCAGCGCTAAAGGCTGCCGGACGCCGGCCGTCTGGGCCCTGCGCTGGAACAACCCCAAGCTGCACCCGCCCGAGCGGCGCAAGACGTGGCTGGCCTGCGACGGCCACCGCGAGAGCCTGGGGACCTTCTTGTCGGTGCGCGGCTTCCTGCGCGAGACCGTGCCGGCCAGCACGCTCACCGAGGAGCGGACCTAGCCGCCGATCGCGGACATCGGCCGCGCCGGCTGCAGGAACGACGGGTCGTCGATCCCGTGCCCGGCCTTCTTGGCGGCCATGAGCCGCACCATCTGCTCGGCCAGCTCGGCGTCGCTGGCGCCGGACCGCAGCGGGGTACGCAGGTCGTGCTCGCTGCGGGCGAACAGGCACGAGCGCAGCTGGCCGTCCGCGGTGAGCCGCATGCGGTCGCACGCGCCGCAGAAGGGCTGCGACACGCTGGCGATCACTCCGACGACGGCCGGGCCGCCGTCGACCAGCCAGGTCTCGGCCGGTGCGCTCCCCCGCGCCTCGGCGCCCAAGGGCGTCAGCGCGAACCGCTCGCCGAGCCGGTCCAGGATCTCGGCCTGGGTCACCATCGTGGAACGGTCCCACCGGTGGTCGGCGTCGAGCGGCATCTGCTCGATGAAGCGCAGCTCGTACCCGTGGTCGAGGCACCACTGCAGCAGGTCGGCCACCGACTCGTCGTTCACCCCACGCATCGCGACCGCATTGACCTTCACCGGCAGCAGGCCGGCGTCCGCTGCCGCCTGCAGGCCCTTGACGACGTCGTCGAGCCGGTCGCGGCGGGTGAGGCGGGTGAAGGCCTCGCGGTCGATCGTGTCGAGCGAGACGTTCACGCGGTCGAGGCCGGCGTCCTTGAGCGGCTGCGCCAGACGGTCGAGGCCCAGGCCGTTGGTGGTCATGGCGATGCGCGGGCGCGGCTCCAGCGCCGCGATCTGGGCCACCAGCTCGGGTAGTCCGCGGCGCAGCAGCGGCTCGCCGCCGGTCAGCCGCACCGACCGGATGCCGAGGCCCACCGCGATGGCGATGACCCGCGTGAGCTCCTCGAAGGTCAGCAGCTCCGGCTTGGGCAGCCAGTCCAGGCCCTCAGCCGGCATGCAGTACGTGCACCGCAGGTTGCAGCGGTCGGTGACCGACACCCGCAGGTCGGCGGCGACGCGGCCGAAGGCGTCGACCAGCGCCCCGGCTGCGGGATCGGTGGTGGTCGGCACGACCTCCACCCTACGTCCCCGACGCTCGCCGCGCCGCTGTGGCCGGTTACCGTCGTGACGTGTCCGGCTTCTGGCTCCGCCACCGCCAGACCGTCGGCGTGTGGGTGCTGGCGGTGCTGGTGGCGCTGGCCTGCGTTGCCCTGGGCCGCTGGCAGTGGCACCGGTTCCACGACAAGCACGACCGCAAGCAGCTCGTGCAGCGCAACTACGACGCGCCACCCGTGCCGCTCTCCCAGCTCATCTCCTCACCCGACGCCGCCTTCCCCCCGGGCGTCCAGTGGCGGCAGGCCCGGGTGAAGGGCCGGTACGACGTCGCCGCCACGACGCTCGTCCGCAACCGTCCGCATGACGTCGGTGGCTCGCCCACCTTCGGGTACGAGGTGCTCGTGCCGCTCGTGCTCGACGACGGCAGCGCCCTGCTCGTCGACCGCGGCTGGATCCCCAACGGCACGGCAGGCAGCGCCCCGGGCGAGCGCCCCGATGCGGTTCCCGCGCCACCGAGCGGGCCGGTGGAGGTCGTCGTGCGGCTGCGCCCCAGTGAGCCGCGACGCCCGCAGCGCACACGCCCCGGCCAGGTCGGCAGCATCGCCGTCAGCCAGGTGGCGCAGCTCACCGGCTTGCGCCTGTACCCCGGCTACGGCGCCCTCGTCAGCGAGACGCCGGCGCCCGCCAAGCCGCTCACGTCGCTCCACCCACCACAGCTCGACGGCGGTGAGGGCATCAACGCCTCCTACGCCGTGCAGTGGTGGATCTTCGCGGTGCTGGCGCTGTTGTTCCCTCTGTGGCTGCGGCGCCGACGGGCAGCCGAGGCCGACGGCGAGGGGCAGCCGGTGGGGCCGGACGCGCACCTCGCAACCAGCGTCCCGCGTCGTCGCCGCATCTGGGACGACGAGGACGAGTGATGCTCGGCCCGGCGCGCCTCGGTAACCGGCCGATGACACACTGTGCGCCATGGACCTGGGACTCACCGACCGCGCCTACATCGTCACCGGCGCCTCGAGCGGCCTCGGCCGCGCCACCGCCGAGCAGCTGCTCGCCGAAGGGGCTCGGCTGCTCGTGTGCAGCCGCGACGCGGGGCGGCTCGAGGAGCTGGCGCGCGCGGGGGCGCCCGGCCAGGTGATGGTGATCCCCGGTGACCTGGGCGACCCGGAGCTGGCGGAGCGGCTCGTGGCCGCGGCCGTGGCCCGATTCGGCCGGCTCGACGGTGCGCTGATCAGCGTGGGGGGGCCGCCGGCCGGCAGCAGCGACCAGATCACCGACGACCAGTGGCGCGCGGCGTTCGAGACGGTGTTTCTCGGCCCGGCTCGGTTGGCGCGGGCTGTGGCCGACGCGGCGTCCGTGGAGGGCTCGTCGATCCTCTTCGTGCTCTCGACGTCGGTGCGTACACCGATCCCCGGCCTGGCGACGTCCAACGGGTTGCGTCCCGGGCTGGCGATGCTCGCCAAGACGATGGCCGACGAGAACGGCCCGCGGGCGGTGCGGGTCAACGCGCTGCTGCCGGGTCGCATCGACACCGACCGCGTGCGACAGCTCGACGAGGCCAGCGGGCGGCCGGCGTCGGCGCGGCGGGACAACGAGGCCGCGATCCCCCTGCGGCGCTACGGCCGGCCCGACGAGTTCGGCCGCGTGGCGGCGTTCGTGCTGTCTCCCGCTGCGTCGTACCTCACCGGCACCGTGCTGCCGGTGGACGGCGGCGCCACCCGCGCCCTCTGACCGCGATGGCGCTGGTCGCCCCGGCGCTGACGACGGCTCGCCTGAGGCTGCGTCCCGTCGCCGACGCCGACGTGGACGCGCTGTTCGCGCTGCACAGCGACGCGCGGGTGCTGCGGTACTGGGACGCCCCGCCGTGGACCGACCGCGCGCGCGCCGAGCGGTTCGTCCGCGCGAGCCGGCAGCTCGCCGACGACGGCGCCGGAGTCCGGCTCGCCGTCCACGTCGACAGTCAGTTCATCGGCTGGTGCAGCCTCAGCCGGTGGAACCCTGACTTTCGCAGCGCGGCCATCGGCTACTGCTACGGCGAGTCCGCGTGGGGCCACGGCTACGCCACCGAGGCCGCCCGGGCGCTGCTCACCTGGGCCTTCGACACGCTCGACCTGAACCGCGTGCAGGCCGAGACCGACACCCGCAACACCGCATCCGCGCGGGTGCTGGAGAAGCTGGGGTTCGTGCGCGAGGGCACCCTGCGCGAGGACTGCGTCGTGGACGGCGTCGTGTCGGACTCGTGGGTCTACGGGCTGCTCAGGCGGGAGTGGACGCCGGCGTGACGTCGTCCGACTCCTGCTGGGCGAACTGCGTGCGGTAAAGGTCGGCGTAGTGCCCGCCCGCAGCGAGCAGGTCGTCGTGGCTCCCCCGCTCGACCACCCGGCCGTCGTCGATCACGAGGATCTCGTCGGCGTCGCGGATCGTCGACAGGCGGTGCGCGATGACGATGGCGGTGCGGCCCACCAGGGCAGTCTTCAGCGCCCGCTGCACCGCTGCCTCGCTCTCGGAGTCCAGGTGCGCCGTGGCCTCATCGAGCACCACCACGGACGGGGCCTTGAGCAGCAGCCGAGCGAGCGCGAGCCGCTGCTTCTCGCCACCGGACAGGCGGTAGCCGCGGTCGCCGACGACCGTGTCGAGGCCCTCGGGCAGCGCGCTGACGAGCGCCCAGATCTGGGCATCGCGGCACGCCTGCTCGAGCTCGGCGTCACTGGCGTCGGGCCGAGCGAGCATGAGGTTGCCGCGGATGGTGTCGTGGAACATGTGGGCGTCCTGGCTCACCACGCCCACGGTGCGGTGCAGCGACTCCAAGGTGACGTCGCGGACGTCCAGACCGCCGATGCGCACCGCACCACCCTTGACGTCGTACAGACGTGACACCAGGTGGGTGATGGTCGACTTCCCCGCGCCCGAGTGACCCACGAGGGCGACGACCTGACCGGGCTGGACGCTGAAGCTGACGTCGCTGAGCACCTGCTGGGGTTCGGAGCTGTCGAGGACGGCGACCGACTCGAGGGACGCGAGCGAGACCTCGTCAGCCCGGGGGTAGCGGAACGACACGTGGTCGAACTCGACGGACGCAGCGTCGCGCGGCAGCTCGACGGCGCCGTCCTTGTCGCGGACGAGGGGCTGGAGGTCGAGCACCTCGAAGACGCGGTCGAAGCTGACGAGGGCCGTCATCACGTCGACCTGCACGTTGGACAACGCCGTGAGGGGCCCGTAGAGCCGGCCCAGGAGGGCGGCCATCGTGACGAGCGCCCCCACGGTCAAGGACCCGTCGATGACCAGCCAGCCACCAGCGCCGTACACCAGGGCGGTGGCCAGCGCGGCGACGAGCGTGAGCGCGGTGAACAGCAGCCGGCCGTACATGGCCGACTTCACCCCGATGTCGCGCACGCGGGAGGCCTTGTCGGAGAACACCTGCTCCTCGTGCGGTAGCCGCCCGAAGATCTTGACGAGCATGGCGCCGGCCACGTTGAACCGCTCGGTCATGGACTGGCCCATGTCGGCGTTCAGCACCATCGCCTCGCGGCTGATCGCCGCCAGCCGGCGTCCGAGCAGCTGGGCCGGGATGACGAACAGCGGGAGCATGAGCAGCGCCACGACGGTGATCTGCCACGACAGCGTCAGCATCGCGATCAACACGACCACGAGCGTGACGACGTTGGAGACCACCGACGACAGGGTCGAGGTGAACGCCTGCTGTGCGCCGATGACGTCGCTGTTGAGGCGAGACACGAGCGACCCGGTCTGCGTGCGGGTGAAGAAGGCGATGGGCATGCGCTGCACATGGGCGAACACCTTGACCCGCAGCAGGTAGATCAGCCCCTCGCCGATGCGGGAGGACTGATAGCGCTCGGCAAGCCCCAGCACGGCGTCGAAGACGGCCAGCCCCGCCACGATGAGGGCTGAGGTGACGACGACGCCGCGGTTCCCGGGGATCACGCCTTGGTCGATGATCCGCTTCAGCAGCAACGGCGTCGCGATGACGAGCACCGAGTCGACGATCACCAGGCCCAGGAAGACGAGGATCTGTGCGCGGAACGGCCGCGCGAACGACGCGATGCGCCGGGCCACCCCGGGTGTCAGGGACGCCGACTTCACCGAGGGGTCGCGCCGCAGCGAGTGCATGAACGACCCACTCGCCCGGCCCATGCCACCCATCGACATCCGCTAACCCCTCTCGACCACTCGGGTGCCGCTACCGCTGCACGCCGCCGGTTCAACGCCGGACGCCGCTGATCACTTCCCGGGCCGGCCCAGCGCTAGCCGCAGCGCGGCGAACCGTCGGGCCTGGCCCGCGCGCTCGACGGCGTACTGCTCCTCGTCCGAACGCAGCGCCGCACCCTGCAGCACCGCCTTGGTGTCGCGCACCGCACCGGCGTCCGCAGCGATGACGGCGGCCACCAGGTCGGCGACCGCACCATCGAGTGCATCACGTGGCACCGACAACGACGCCAGGCCGGAGCTCACCGCCTCGGCCGCGCCCAGCCAGCGGCCCGTGACGCAGATCTCCAGCGCACGGGACTCCCCCACCGCCCGCACCAGCGGTGCGGTGCCGGTGAGGTCGGGCACGAGTCCGAGGCTGGTCTCGCGCATCGCCAGCTGGACGTCGTCCGCCACCACACGCAGGTCGCATGCCAGGGCGAGCTGGAAGCCCGCACCGACGGCGTGCCCCTGCACCGCGGCGATGCTGATGATGCGGGGGTCGCGCAGCCAGCTGAAGCCGCGCTGGAACTGAGCGATGACACCGTCCAGCTCGTCGGTCGACAGGTGAGCCAGCTCAGCGAACGACGCCTCACCGACGATGCCCTCGCCGGTGAACATCGCGCGGTCCAGGCCGGCGCTGAACGACGCGCCGGAGCCCCTGACCACCACGACGCGCACGGCGTCGGGGAGCGCCTTCCCGATCGCCGCCAGCGCCCGCCACGTCGCCGGCGTCTGCGCGTTGCGCGCTTCAGGACGGTCGAGAGTGACCGTCACGACGGGCCCCTCGACGTCCAGCCGAAGGTGCCCTGCCGAGAGGACGGCGGGGTCGACGTCCACCACAGCATCGGTCGCTGCGTCTCGCGGCAGGTCATCAGACATGCCGCGAGCCTAGGCCCCGGTGCGACCCCGCTCGCTCATCCCCTCAGCTCGAGCGACGTCGCGTGGCGCCCCCGCGCCCGCGCAATGCCGTGTCGCTCTCGGTCAGCACCCGGTGCACGAACCCGTACGACCGCCCTGTCTCGGCGGAGATGTCACGGATGCTCTTGCCCTGCCCGTACAAGGACGTGACCGTCTTGGCCATCTCCTCCCGGTCACCACCGGTCAGTCGGGCGCCCTTCTTCACGGCTGTCACGAGACCTCCTCTGGTCGCCAGGCAACCCATCGTGGGAGACGCAGCGAGGGTCCGCCACCCGAGAGATCAGGCGAGGGCGACCAGGTCGGCGTACTCGGGGCTCCACAGGTCCTCGTCGCCGTCGGGTAGCAGCAGCACCCGCTCGGGCTCCAGCGCGTGCACCGCGCCCTCGTCGTGGGTGACCAGGACGACGGCGCCCTTGTAGGTGCGCAGGGCACCCAGCACCTCGTCGCGGCTGGCGGGGTCGAGGTTGTTGGTGGGCTCGTCGAGCAGCAGCACGTTCGCGCTGGAGACCACGAGCGTGGCCAGGGCCAGGCGGGTCTTCTCGCCGCCCGAGAGCACGCGCACGGGCTTGTCGGCGTCGTCACCGGTGAACAGGAACGAGCCGAGCACCTTGCGCACCTCGGTGTCGCCGAGGTCGGGCGCCGCCGTCCGCATGTTCTCGAGCACCGTCCGCTCGGTGTCGAGCGTCTCGTGCTCCTGCGCGTAGTAGCCGAGCCGCAGGCCGTGGCCGGGCGCCACCTCACCGGTGTCGGGCGGGTCGATGCCGGCGAGCATGCGCAGCAGCGTCGTCTTGCCCGCGCCGTTGAGGCCGAGGACGACGACCTTGCTGCCGCGGTCGATCGCCAGGTCGACGTCGGTGAAGACCTCCAACGAGCCGTAGGAGCGCGACAGGCCCTGCGCCGTCAACGGCGTGCGGCCGCACGGCGCGGGGTCGGGGAAGCGCAGCTTGGCGACCTTGTCCTGCACCCGCTCACCTTCGAGCCCGGCCAGCAGGCGCTCGGCGCGGCGCGCCATGTTCTGGGCGGCGACCGCCTTGGTGGCCTTGGCCCGCATCTTGTCGGCCTGCGACAGCAGGGTCGCGGCCTTCTTCTCCGCGTTCGCGCGTTCACGCTTGCGGCGGCGCTCGTCGGTCTCGCGCTGGGTGAGGTAGGACTTCCAGCCCACGTTGTAGATGTCCAGCTCGGCCCGGTTGGCGTCGAGGTGGAACACCCGGTTGACCACGACGTCGAGCAGCCCGACGTCGTGGCTGATGATGATGAGCCCGCCACGGAACGACTTCAGGTAGTCGCGCAGCCACAGGATCGAGTCGGCGTCGAGGTGGTTCGTGGGCTCGTCGAGCAGCAGGGTGCTCGCGCCGCTGAAGAGGATGCGCGCGAGCTCCACGCGCCGTCGCTGACCGCCAGAGAGCGTGCGCAGCGGCTGCACGAGGACGCGCTCCGGCAGGGCCAGGCTGCTCGCGATGCTCGCCGCCTCGCTCTCGGCCGCGTACCCGCCGCGCGAGGCGAACTCGGCGTCCAGGCGGCTGTAGCGCGCCATCGCCTTCTCGCGCGTCTCGTCGTCGGCGCTGGCCATGGCACCCTCGGTCTCGCGCAGCTGGCGCAGCACGACGTCGAGCCCCCGGGCCGACAGGATGCGGTCGCGCGCCAGCACCTCGAGGTCCCCGGTGCGCGGGTCCTGCGGCAGGTATCCCACCTCGCCGGAGCTCGTGACCGTGCCCGCTGCCGGCAAGCCGTCGCCCGCGAGGATCTTCGTGAGGGTCGTCTTGCCCGCACCGTTGCGTCCGACCAGGCCGACGCGGTCGCCGTCCGCCACGCGGAACGTCGCGCCGTCGACCAGCACGCGCGCGCCGACACGCACCTCGAGGTCGGTGACGGTGATCACGGTGGGGCCTCTCACGCTCTCGACGACGGCTGCGGTGCTCAAGCCGACGTGCTCTTCTCACAAGGCGTGCGGCCGATCTCGTAGCTAGTCTACGCGGCGTGAGCTTCAACAACGACGCGCAGCTCGACACCAGCCAGATCGAGTCGGGCGGTGGCGGCGGTCGCGGGGGCATCGCCATCGGGGGCGGCGCGGGACTCATCATCCTCATCCTCGGCCTGGTCTTCGGCGTCGACACCAGCTCGATCACCGGATCGCCCGGTGCCCCGGTGGAGCCCGGCCAGAGCCAGGTCACCAACTGCCGCACCGGCGCCGACGCGAACAGCAGCGACAAGTGCCGGGTGGTCGGGGCGGTCAACAGCGTCCAGGCGTTCTGGGCGGCCAAGCTGCCCGAGTACAACCGGCAGTACACACGGGCCAAGACGGTCGAGTACGAAGGCATGACGCAGTCGGCCTGCGGCACGGCGTCCAACCAGGTGGGGCCGTTCTACTGCCCGCTCGACAAGAAGGTCTACATCGACCCCACCTTCTTCAAGGAGCTGACGTCGCGGTTCGGGGCGGACGACGGCGCACTGGCCCAGGAGTACGTCGTCGCGCACGAGTACGGGCACCACGTGCAGGACATCCTCGGCGTCCTCGACGCCGCGCAGCAGGACCCCCAGGGCGCCGAGTCCGGCTCGGTGCGCATCGAGCTCATGGCCGACTGCCTCGCCGGCATGTGGGCCCAGGGCGCCTCGACGACGAAGGACGCGCAGGGCAACACCCTGCTCAAGCCGCTGACGCAGCAGGACATCGCGTCCGCGCTGTCCGCCGCTGCCGCCGTCGGCGACGACCGGATCCAGAAGCAGGCGCAAGGGCGCGTCAACCCCGAGACGTGGACCCACGGGTCGTCCGAGGAGCGCCAGCGGTGGTTCACCCGCGGCTACCAGAGCGGCGACCTCAACCAGTGCAACACCCTGGACGCCGCCTCCCTCTGACAGGACAGCCCCTCCCCCTGCGTGCACTCCGGATCCGAAGTGCACGAAACGTTGGGGACTGGGGTGTATCAGGGACGCCGGACGCCGCTCTGGTAGGTCGTGACGGGCGACAGCCCGGCACCGGCCGACGAACGGAGCGGGTGATGGTTGCGAGCGAACGCGAGCGGAGGGCTCGGCGAGCCCAGGAGATCCGCCGGCGCGCGCAGGTCGTCGCCGCCCGGCGACGTGCACGCGCAGGGGGCGTGAACGTCCGGCTGATGATCACACCGCCACCGTGGGGGTGGGACCCGCAGGACCCCGTGGGGGACGGACCTGCGCGAAACGGTGGCTGACCCGTGGGGGTCGGGAGCAGACTGCCCCCGACCCCCACGAAGATCATCGACGAATCGCCCCACCCACACCGACGTGAAGGACGCACCGTGACCCGATCAGTGCGCTGGCAGGAACTCAGGCAGCTCGCGTTTCACCGCGCCGCGGCGAAGCCTGCGCTGCACGGCGCCGTCGCGCAGGACGACGTCGACGAGGGCTACCTCTACCGTCCGGGCGAGCTGCTGCTCGGTCGGGGCGCGGTCGACGAGCTGCGCGCCGAGACGCAGTCCTCGCGCGTGCGGCCGGACGAGCAGGTCAACGAGCGCTTCGCCCGGCACGGCGTCGACGTCCAGCGCTGGGTCGTGCCGCCCGACATCAAGGTCGGTCCCCTGCAGCACGCGTTGGAGGGTCGAGCGCGGGCCCGCCGCTCGCACGTCGAGCTCAACCACGTCTTCACCGGCGAATGGGTCTACCTCGGGGGCCCGGCCACCGAGCCGGTGCAGGCCACGGCCCTGCCGGTGCCGCAGAACGTCGCGCTGCTGTCGCCGACACCCGACCTGGCGGTGCTCGACACCGGGGTCGCCGACCCCGCGCACCAGCTGTTCGCTCCCACGCTGCTCGACCAGCAGCCGGACGACGTCGACGTCCTCGACGAGGACGGCAACCACGTGCTCGACACCGAGGCCGGCCACGGCACCTTCATCTGCGGCCTCGTGCAACGCGTCGCCCCCGGGCTCGCGCTCGAGCAGCGAAAGGTGCTCTCCCCCAGCGGGTTCGGCGACGACCTCAGCGTCGCACTCGGGGTGGCGGAGACCACGGCGCCGGTGATCAACCTGTCACTCGGTGGCTACACCCGGCACAACCGACCCCCGCAGGCGCTGAAGGAGGCGCTCGGCGCACTCGACCCCAGCCGGGTCGTGGTGGCCGCCGCGGGCAACAACGGCCACGACCGGCCGTTCTGGCCGGCGGCGTTCGAACGCGTCATCGCCGTCGCGGCCTACGACAGCGCCGACGACAGCGCCGCCGACTTCAGCAACTACGGCTCGTGGGTGAACGTCTGCGCACCCGGCGTCGATCTCCACAGCTGCTACGTCGACGGCCGGCGCAGCAGCGACCCGGACGACGCGGCGTTCGCCGGGTGGGCGGCGTGGAGCGGCACGTCGTTCGCGGCACCGCTCGTGGCCGCCGAGATCGCGCGCCGCGCGGCGGCCAGCCCCGGCCGCACCGCACGCGAGGTCGCCGACGAGCTGCTCGCCGAGCTCGACGCCGCACCGGGCGACGGCTACGGCCGGCGCTACCGACCCGGCACCGACGTGCGGTTGCGCGCTCAGCAGCCGTAGACGTCGAAGCCCGCGCTCGTGGCGAACCCCGCGGGCGTGTCGAGGTCGAGCGCGTCGCGCGCCCGCAGCAGCGCCGTGCCCGCGTCGAGGCCGTCGGCCAGGTGGGCGTGCAGGGACTCCATGAGCACCGCCGTCTCGGCGTCCGGCGTGGGCAACGTCGTGGCCACCACGCCGGCGGTGCCGGCACCCAGCAGCGCGTGAGCCACGCCGAGCAGCTGGTTGCCGGGAAGCACCTGGGCGGCGGCGGAGTGACACGCCGCCAGCACGACCAGCTCGGGCGGCTCGTCGAGAGCCTCCAGGTCGTACACCGTGAGGTCGCCGTCGTGCAGGCGCAACGACGACAGCAAGGGGTTGTCGCTGCGGAACGTGCCGTGCGCCGCGACGTGCGCCACCGCTGCGCCGTCGAGCAGCTGCAGGGTGCGCGCGACGGTCGCGTCGGCACCGAACGCCACCTGCGGGCTGCGGTCACGGTGCTCCAGCGCCTGCTTGACCGCGCGGACGCCAGGCCCGGTCACGAACACCTCGCGCTGGTCGACGCTCTTGGGTGGCCGGTGCGAGCGGTGAGCGCGGGCTGCCAGCCAGCTCGTTCCCGAGCGCACGAGGTGCACGGGGGTGTGGGCCAGGCCCGGCAGCACGCTCCACGGCACCGCGTGCAGGCTCTCGGTCGGTGCGACGACCACCGGTGAGCCCGGCGCGATGCGATCGACCAGCGGCTCCACGAGCAGCGCGGCGAGCTCGGCGCCGCCCGCTCGAGCGCCGTCGAGCGCCGTCTGCAGCGACCGCTCGCTGCCGCGGCCGGTCGCCAGGCGGGCGAGGGCGAACTGCAGGTGCTCCAGCGCCGCCTCGGTGTCGGCCACCCGGCCCAGCTCGTGCAGCCGTGGGGCGGGGTCGAGCGACGACTCCTCACCCCCCAGGGTCACCGCGTGGAGCCGCCCGTCGAGCGCGAGGTACTCCACCAGCACGTGGCGTCCGAGCCCTCGCCGCAGTTCGGCGGCGGACGCCGGCCCGGTCGACGGACGCCAGGCGCCGCCCGCCGTGCGCCGGCTGAGGCGCACGACGTCGCGCTCGAGCGCCGCCAACCGACCCCGCGGGGCCGCCGCGCCGTCCGCCACCGCAGCCTGCTGCACCTCGTTGCTGGCCCGACGCAGCGCCGCGATGGCCGCCGACAGCTCGGGGTCGCGAGGCGGACGCACCGGCCGGGCCCGCACGTCCTGACCGCGCCAGCGCTCGATCTCGCGCAGCACCCGCAGTGCGGAGCGGGCCTCGAGCGCGACCCGCAAGCCGACGCCGGCCAATCCCTCGGCCAGAGCCGGCACGTGCGCCTGCAGGTCACTCGCCCCGAGACCGGCCCGGTGCTGCGCCAGCACCGTCATGCCCGTGCGCACAGCGCGTACGGCGCCCGCAGCGTCTGCGCCCCGGTAGGCCACGATCGCCTCGCTGTGCGCCTGACGCAGCCGCGCCACCGCCGACGGGGCAGCCGCCACCGACCGGCTGGCCGCCAGCAGCTCGGCGGCCCTCTCGTGCCTCCCGCACGAGGCCGCAGCTCGAGCGGCCAGCAGCCTCGCCTCGGCACCAGCGTCCGGCCACGACGCGTCGTCCAGCGCCCGAGCGAGCTCGGTCGCACGCCGCACCAGGCCCGGGTCGCCGGCGCCTTCCTGCGCCAGCAGCTCGAGCAGCCGCGCCTGCAGGGCCCAGCCGGGGCGGCCCTGCTCGGTCGCGGCCCGATGGGCGGCCCGCGCGTGCTCGAGCGCGGCCGGCTCGTCACCGTCGAGCAGGGCGATGCGCGCGAGCAGCGCCTCGCACTCCAGCAGGTCGGCGGCCTGCTCGGCCGCGGCCAGGGCGGCCCGGGCGCGCTCGGCGACCTCGCGCGACTCCCCGACGGCACCGACGGCGAGCAGCAACGACGCGCGGTCGACCAGCCGCAGCCCCTCGATGAAGCCGTGACGGTCGCAGACCGGGTCCGCGGCGTCGAAGCGACGCAGCGCCAGGACGACGTCACCGCGCTCGCGGGCCAGGCACCCGAGGTTCCAGAGCACCGCCGCCGCGTCGAGCTCGCGGCCGTCGGCCTCGAGGAGCTCGCGGGCCCGGCTGAGGTCGTCGTCGGCACGCAGGAGGTCACCGCGGTTGGCGTGCAGGATCCCGCGGTTGCTGCGGGCCCGCGACTCCCACACCGTGTCGCCGGCCTCGACCAGGTGCGGGATGACGGCGTCGTACACGTCGAGAGCGTCGGTGAGCCGGCCGCAGCGCTGCAGGATCAACGCGCGCTGCGCCTGCAGCCGCGCCGCGGCCAGCCCCTCCAGGTCACTCGCGGCGCGCGCCGAGAGGCGCAGCGCCAGGGCCGCGCGGCCCTGGTCGAGCAGCACGAACGAGCGCGTCATCTGGGCTTCGGCGGCCGCCGCCCGGTCACCGGCCAGCGTCGCCGCCCGCACGGCACGCCGTAAGGCGTCATCAGCGTGCGCGAGGTCACCGCGGGCCCGCGCCGCCAGGCCGACCGCCCGCCACGCGAGGGTGCGCGTCGGCGCCTGCTGCGGACCGCGCGCGGCGGCCAACGCCCGTTGAGCGTGCTCGATCGCCGCCAGAGGGTCCGATCCCACCAGCTCCATGGCCTGCTCGGCGAGCTCCGCCGCGGTGGCCCCGACTGCGTCCGGGGCCAGCGTCACAGGCTGACCCACTGGGTGCGCAGCCGACGGCCGTCGGGGGTCGTGAGGCGCAGGCTGAGGGTCCGAGCGCTCACCGCCGCGCGGAAGCGCCCGTGGGCGTCGAGAGCGACGGGCTCGGTGCCCGCGAGCGTGTGCACGGCCAGCTCGCGCACCGGGCCGGTGACCTGACCGACGAGCTGCCAGCCGTGGCGCTCGCGCCGGGAGCCGAGGTCGATCTCGAGCCCGTCGAGGGCGAACGACAGCCAGGAGTCCTCGCCACCGCGCACCGGCGTGGTCGCCATGCTCTCGACCAGCGGTACGAGCTCGGCGTCCAGGTCACGCAGCTCGAACACCGCTCGCGCCGACTGGGAGACGACCTCCGGCACGGGGTCGAGCTGATCGTGTAGTGCCGCGAGGGCGTCGAGCACCGGGTCGCGGGCGTCCTGCGTCTCCTGCGCGTCGTGCGCCGTCATGACGACCACCCCAGCTCGGTCAAGGCGCCCCGCAGCCGCTGCAGGCAGCGCCCGCGCGTGGGTCCGATGCTGCCGATCGGCATGCCGAAGGCCTCCGCCACCGCGTCGTAACGCGGCGGAGGTGAGGCTGACAGCACCCGCAGCAGGCGCTGGCAGCGGTCGTCGAGGCGGCGCAGGGCCCGCAGCAGCGTGGCGTCGCGCTCGGTCGCGAGCAGCGACGCCTCGACGTCGACGGCGTCGTCCGCGATGGTCGCCAGCTCGTCGTCGTCGCCCTGGCCCTGCTCGCGTCGACGCCGGCCCGCCAGGCGCAGCGACTCGCGCCGCGCCGTGGTGGCGAGCCACGCCCCGAGACGATCGGGCTCGTGGATGGCTCCGAGGTGCTCCACCAGCCGCAGCCACGTCGTCTGCACGGCGTCGGCGGCGTCGGCGGCGTCGAGCCGGTGCGCGCGCGCCACCGACCACACCAGGCGCTCGTAGCGGCGCACGATCTCGTTCCACGCGTCCTGTGAGCCGGCCGCGGCGCGCTCCAGCAGCTCGGCGACGGCGACGTCGCCGGACACGCGGCCCTCGGGCGTGACACCCGTGCTCATCGAAGACCCCCTGGTACGCGACCAGTGCCATTGTGGTTGCCACGGCACCCGGCCGACAAGGGCCACGTCCGCGGCGCGCAAGGTCTCCATGTCCAGACAGAGGACGCGATTCGGTCTCCTGATACGTCCGCGCTAGCCTTCGCGCCATGTCGACGCGGCCGTCAGCAACTCGAGACCTCGCCCTCATCGCCTCGTTCGCGGCTCTCGTGGCCGTACTGGGCCTGCCCGGCTCGGTGAGCCTGTTCGGCAACGCGGTGCCGATCACGCTGCAGACGCTCGGCGTCATGGTCGCCGGCTCCGTGCTCGGCTGGCGACGCGCCCTGCTCGCGCTGCTGACGTTCCTGGCGCTCGTGGCCGCCGGGCTGCCCCTGCTCGCCGGCGGACGCGGGGGACTCGGTGTGTTCGCGGGCCCGAGCGTCGGCTACCTCATCGGCTGGCCGCTCGGTGCGGCTGTCGTCGGATGGCTCGTCGAGCGACGACTCCCCGCCTACCCGGTGTGGTGGGGCCTGCTCGCCAACGTGGTCGGTGGCATCGGCGTCGTCTACCTCGTGGGCGTGCCGGTGCAGGCCGCCATCACGGGAACCTCGTCTGTCGTGGCCACCGCGGTCGCCGCCACGGTGTTCCTGCCCGGCGACATCGCGAAGGCCATCGTGGCGACGCTCGTGGCGGCCGGCGTCCACCGCGGTCACCCGGTGCCGCCCCCCGCGCGGCGCGAGCGGCCGCTGGCTGGCACCACGACCTCGTCGGCCGACCGTGGTCGAGACACCGGAGCCTGATCGGCTGCTCGAGCGGCTCGAGATCCGGCTCGAGGGCCGGCTGCACGCCCCGCTCGCGGTGCTCGACCCCACGTGGCCGCCGCCCCTGCGCGAGCGCGCCCTGACCGACCTGAGCACCGCCCTGCGCGATGGACGGGTCGGCGACGACCACCTGGTGCTCTTCACCTCGGGCTCGTCCGGGCGGCCGAAAGGCGTCGTGCGCACCGTCGAGTCGTGGCGGGCCAGCCTGGAGCCCCTGACCCGGCTCACCGGCGCCACCGACCGGGACGTCGTCTGGCTGCCCCTGCCGCTGACGTCCGGGCTGTCGCTGTACGGCGGGGTGCACGCGCGCGCCGTGGGCGCAGGTGTGGTGACCAGCCCCGTCCACCGGGGGGTACCCCCTGAGGCGACCCTGACGCACGTCGTCCCCGCGATGCTGTCGGACGTCTGCGACGCGGTGGAGCGTGGCACCAGCCGGCTGCGCACTGCGATCGTGGCAGGCGCTGCGCTCGCGCCCGCCCTGCGCCGGCGGGCCGAACGCGCGGGACTCGACGTCCTGGAGTACTACGGGGCCGCCGAGCTGTCGTTCGTCGGCTGGCGCCGCGACGACGGGCCCATGCACGACTTCCCCGGCGCGCAGGTGCGGGTCGCCGACGACGAGCTGTGGGTCCGCTCGCCCTACGCGTGCCTCGGATACCTCGACCCCGCCCACACCGGGCCGTTGCGGGCGGACGGCGAGTGGCGCACTGTCGGCGACCGCGCACACCGCGACGGCCAGGGCTGGCGAGTCCTGGGCCGCGGCGACGCCGCCGTCGCGACCGGCGGCCACACCGTGGTGGCCGAGGAGCTCGAAGCCGCCATCCACGAGCTTCCGGGAGTCCGCGACGTCGCGGTCGTCGGCCTCCCGCACGGCCGGCTGGGCCAGGTCGTGGCGGCCGTGGTCGTCGTCGCCGCGGGCGTACGGCGAGCCGACCTGGTGTCCGGGCTGCGGCCCCTGCCCTCGTGGAGTCGTCCGGTGCACTGGCTGCGCGCCGAGCACCTGCCTCGCACATCGACCGGCAAGCTGGCGCGGACGGACGTCGCCTCCGCCGCCCGCACACTGCCACCGCTTGCCTGACGGGACACTCGAACCATGGCCGATCACGACCCGTCGCACTGGAACCGCTACAACGCGAAGCAGGCCCGAAGGGCCGTGCGGCCGCTGCTGGTCGACGCACTCACTCATGCGGGAGGCGGCCCGGGCCGGGTGGCGCTCGACATCGGCTGCGGTGCCGGGATCGAGACGCGATGGCTGCTCGAGAACGGCTGGACGGTGCACGCCCTCGACGCCGACCAGCAGTCCTTGGACGCGTTGAACCGCACCGTCGCCCCGGCTGGGACGCGTGAGCGCCTGCGCACGTCGGTCGTGGATCTCAATGACCTCCCCTGTCTGCCCACCGCCGACCTCGTCTACTCCGGGTACGCGCTGCCGTTCACCGATCCCGCGCACTTCGGCGCGATGTGGCGCAGGGTCAGGGAGGCGCTCGCACCGGGAGGGGTCCTTGCGGTCAACGTCTTCGGAGACCATGACTCGTGGGCGAACTCAGGCACCGGGACGTTCCTGGCCGAGGCGCAGTGCCTCTCGCTGCTCGACGGCCTGCAGATTCTCCGCTTCGACGTCGAGGACGAGGACGGCATGGCATTCAGCGGACCCAAGCACTGGCACGTCTTCGACATCATCGCCCGGCGTCCAGGCCCGTCGTCCTGAGACGGAGCACCCCCTCTCGTCCGTCTACGCTGGCAGCCGATGCCCCCCGCCTCCTTCACCCTGTGCGACGACGTCCGCGACGCCCGCTCCCCCGTCGTCGTTGCGGCGCGTCGCACCCCGGTCGGCACGGCCGGTCGCTCGCTCGCGGCGTACGACGTCACCGCCCTCAGCGTGCCGGTGCTGCGAGCCCTGGTGAGTGACCTGGCGAGTGACCCGGCCGATGCGGCAGGCCACGTGCCTGTCGACGAGGTGGTGCTCGGCAACTGCATGGGCCCCGGCGGTGACCCGGCCCGCGTGGCTGCGCTGGCTGCCGGTCTCGGCCTGAACGTGCCCGGCGTGACCCTCGACCGGCAGTGCGGCAGCGGGCTCGAGGCGATCGCCCAGGCCGCCACCCACGTCGCCGTCGCCGGTGGCGTCGTGCTCGCCGGTGGCGTCGAGAGCGCCAGCACGGCGCCCACCCGACTGGCGCTGCTGCCGGACGGCAGGCGAGAGCCGTACGACCGCGCCCGCTTCGCCCCGGACGAGTACGGCGACCCCGGCATGGGCGAGGCCGCTGACGCGCTCGCGACCGCCCGCGGGATCACGCGGGAGCGACAGGACGCCTACGCCGCCCGCTCGCACGCGCTCGCGGTGGCCGCGCAGGCGACAGGCGTCTTCGAGCCGGAGCTGGTCGCGGTCGGCGCCGTCAAGGCCGATGAGCGCCCGCGACCGGGGCTGGACGGCGCGCGGCTGGCCCGCTTCCGGCCGGCGTTCACCCCGGACGGCACCGCCACCGCCGGCAACTCCTGCGGCATCAGCGACGGTGCGGCAGCGGTCGCCGTGGTCGACGAGGCGACGCGCGCGCACCTCGGTCTGCCGGGGCTCGCCGTCCGGGCCGTCGCAGCCATCGGCGTCGACCCGCGCCTGCCCGGACTCGGGCCGGTGCCAGCCGTGCAGGCGGTGCTCGACGTCTGCGGGCTGTCGATCGCCGACGTCGGCGCCCTGGAGATCACGGAGGCCTTCGCCGCGCAGGTGCTCGCCAGCACCGACGCCTGGGGTCTTGACCCTCTCGGCGGCCCGGGTGAGCAGGTCGTGTGCACCCAGGGCGGTGCCATCGCCCTCGGGCACCCTTGGGGTGCCAGCGGCGCCCTGCTCGTCGTGCGGCTGTTCAGCCGCATGGTGCGCCAGGACGGCCCGCGGTACGGGGTGGCGACGTGTGCAGTCGGCGGCGGCCAGGGTGTGGCCCTGCTGGTGGAGCGGGTCGGATGATCCGGCTGTCCGGCGTCCAGCACGCGTACGGCGACACGGTGGTGCTCGACGGCATCGACCTCGCGCTCACCGAGCAGCGCATCGGCGTCGTCGGTGCCAACGGCTCGGGCAAGTCGACGCTGGCGCGCCTGCTCAACGGTCTCGTCCTGCCCTCGAGTGGCTCGGTGACGGTCGACGGTCTCGACACCCGGCGCGACGGCGCCGCCGTCCGCCGGCAGGTCGGCTTCGTCTTCACCGACCCCGACGCGCAGATCGTCATGCCCACGGTGGCCGAGGACATCCAGTTCTCGTTGCGCCGCAAGCAGCTCAGCCGAGGTGAACGGCAGGCGCTCGTCGCCGACGCTCTCGAGCGCTACGGCCTCTCCGGCCTCGGCGACCGCCCGGCGCACCTGCTCTCGGGCGGCCAGAAGCAGCTGCTCGCCCTCGCCGCCGTACTCGTCACCGAGCCCTCGGTGCTCGTCTGCGACGAGCCGACGACGCTGCTCGACCTACGCAACAGCCTGCGCGTCGCGGAGCTCATCGCCGCGCTGCCGCAGCAGGTGGTGATGGTGACGCACCAGCTCGAGCTGCTGGCCGACTACGACCGCGTGATCGTCGTCGACCAGGCACGCGTGGCGTTCGACGGCGCGCCGGCTGAGGCGATCAGCTGCTATCGCGGCCTCATGCAGGCGGCCGGGCGATGATCGGCCTGTACCGACCCGGTTCGTCGCTCCTGCACCGCGCTCCGGCCGGCCTGCTGCTCGGGCTGCTCCTGGCGGGGACGACCACCTTGGTCGTGGCCCGGCGCCCGCTCGCCGTCGCGGTGGCAGCCGGCGTGGTCGTGGTCGGCTACGCGCTCGCAGCGGTCCCGCCGTCCGTGGCGCTCGCTCAGCTGTGGCCGATGCGCTGGTTCGTGGTGCTGCTGGTCCCGCTGCAGTGGTGGTCGGGCGGGTGGCGCCAGGTGGTGGTCGTGGTCGGCACCATGCTCGTCACGGTCGCGGCCGCCGCGCTGGTCACGCTCACCACGAGGGTGTCGGACATGCTCGACGTCTGCGTGCGCGTGCTGGGCCCGACACGGCGGCTCGGCGTCGACCCCGAGCGGGTCGGGCTCACCCTCGCGCTCACCGTGCGCGCCGTGCCCGTGCTGGCCGACACCTTCGCCCAGGCGCGCGACGCCCGCCGTGCGCGCGGTCTCGAGCGCAGCCCGCGCGCCCTGCTCGTGCCCCTCGTGCTGCGTACGCTGCGGCACGCCGACCGGCTGGGTGAGGCACTCGCCGCCCGCGGCGTCGACGACTGATCGCTCAGGCGAGCACGTCGCGCGTGGTCATGCGCGCCCAGGCGGCCGCGCCGAACACGGCGACGTAGACGGCCTGCAGACCGAGGCCCTGCAGCATCACCGACGTCTCCACCGGCTGGCGCAGCAGGTCACCGAACGCCAGCCAGTAGTGCGTCGGCAGCCACGGGTGGATCGCCGACACCTGCGGGATGGCGTCGAGGATCTGGCTCGTGATCGCCAGGCCGACGGTCGTGGCCATGGCGGCGATCGGCACGTCGGTGAGCGTCGACACGAACAGGCCGATCGCACTCAGCCCGGCCAGCGACAGCCCCACGTACGCGGCCACACCGAGGCCACGGACGAGCGCGTCGGCGGCCGTGATGGTGCCGCCCGACAGCAGCGCCACGTCGCGCAGCGGGAACAGCAGCGCGCCGACGACACCACCGACGACGGCCACCGTGAACGCGGCGAGCACCCCGAACACCAGCGCGGTCACGAGCTTCACCAGCACCAGCCGGGCGCGGCCGGCGGGCGCCACGAGCAGGTACCGCAACGTGCCCATCTGGGCCTCGCCCGCGATGCTGTCGCCCGCCACGACCCCGATGGCCAAAGGCAGGAACAGCGGCAGCTCGACCGTCAGCGCCGTGAAGGCGATGAACAGGCCGTTCTGCGTCACGTCCGACAGGAACGGCGGCCCCTCGGAGGGGCTCGACGGGCCGCCGAACGAGCGCACGACCACGCCGATGAGCACCGGCACCGCCGCCAGCACGACGAGTCCGGCTCGGATGCGCAGACGGCCGAGCAGCAGGCGCAGCTCGCTGCGCAGCAACCGCCACGTGGCGCCGACGGGTGATCCGGAGCCGACCGCCGAAGTCGCCTCAGCCCGCGACATCGAAGCCCTCCCCCGTCAGCGCCACGAAGGCGTCCTCCAGCGACGGACGCTCGACCACGAGCCCCTGCACCCGGACGCCGGCGGCCACGAGCGCGGCGCACGCCTGGTCGACCTCCACCGCCCCGACCGGTGCGCTCACCGTGTGGTCGAGCCGGACGACGTCCGCGAACCCCAGGCGCTCAAGGGTCTGCCCGGCCACGCTGGCGTCAGGCGTGGTCACCACGAGCCGGCTGCTGACGGCTGCCCGCAGCCGCTCGACCTCGCCGTCCGCGACGAGCCGGCCGCGTGACAGGACGGCGGCGTGCGTGCAGATCTGCTCGACCTCGGCCAGCAGGTGGCTCGACACGAACACCGTGGTGCCCTCGTGCGCGAGCTCGCGCACCAGCGCTCGCACCTCGCGGGTGCCCTGGGGGTCCAGGCCGTTGGTCGGCTCGTCGAGCACCAGCAGGTCGCGCGGGCGCAACAACGCCGCTGCGATACCGAGCCGCTGGCGCATGCCCAGGGAGTACGCGCGGTAGCGCTTGTCGCGCGCGGCGGTCAGCCCCACGCGCTCGAGCGCGGTGTCGATGCGGGCGCCCCGCGTGCGAGGCGCCGCGGTGGCGTCGGCCGCGTCGAGCCGCTCGAGGTTCTCGGCTCCGGTGAGGAAGGGGTAGCAGGCCGGCCCCTCGATGAGCGCCCCCACCCGCGGCAGCGTCGACTGCCACCCTGCAGGCATGGGCGCCCCGAGCAGCGACACTTCACCGGACGTCGGCGCGATCAGCCCCAGCACCATGCGGATCGTCGTGGTCTTGCCGGAGCCGTTCGGCCCCAGGAACCCGTACACCGTGCCCTCGGGCACGTCCAGGTCGAGCTGGTCGACCGCGATCTGCCCCCCGCGGAACCGCTTGGTGAGAGCGGTCGTCGAGATCGCGCTCATCCGCTGGCGCGCGCCGTGCGGATGAGCTCGTCCGGGGTGACGGCACCCACGTACAGGTGCCCGTCGGCAGTCAGCAGCACGCTCACCAGCCGGGTGGTCAGCAGCCGGCCCCCACCGGGCAGCCGGTCGCCCGGCACCGGCCGCGAGGCCCGCAGCAGCGTCGCGAGCAGGGGACTCGCGGGCTGCTCGGATCCGCCCGACGCCGAGGGCTGCGGCGCCGTCGACCGTACGACGGTGGTCCAGCCGTTGCCGAACGTCCGCACCGGCGCGGCGCCGGACGGCGCCGACCTCTGGGCATCGTGCGTGGGCATCGTGACGTCCCGCACCGATGAGCCCGGAGGGGGGCTGAACCGGAACGTCGACGCCGCCGGGCTGCGCAGACTCAGGCGAGTGAAGCCGATGTCGACCGCCGCGGCCCCGCCGCTGCGCGGCGTCACGACGGTACGCAGCACCAGCCCGGTGCGGGCGTCGACGTAGACGTCGACCGACCCGACCAGGCTGACCGCGTCCCGCGGCTGCAGGCGCAGGTCGTAGGCGTCGCGCCCCGCCACGGTGGCCGGACGACCCACCGAGACCTTCGTGGTCGGCGACACCGCGGCCAGTGCCCGCTCGGCCGCCTGCTGCGGCGTCAAGGGCAGGTGCATCGCCAGGTCGCCAGGAGCGCCCGGCACATCCGGCAGGGCCGTGGCCTGCGACGACGACGGCAGCACCGTGCGCGTCACCGTGCGCGTCGTGCTGTTCCAGGTCCAGAGGGTCGACCGGTCGTGCACGAGGCTGGCCTGGGTGAGCGGGCCCACCAGGTCGACGCGCTGGCGCTGCGGCCCGTCGAGGTAGACGCGCAGCGTCTGGGTTCCCGTGAGCAGCGACGACCAGTCGAGGCCGCCCCGCTGCGGCAGCGCGGGCACGCCGAGGTCGGTCGTCGAGCGCACCGTGCCGCTGAGCGTCGAGACCCTCGCCGTCTGCACCTTCACCAGCAGGTCGCGCGCCGTGAGCGACGGCAGGTGCGGGCGGTCGTTCGCCGCCTGGGCGCTCACCTGAGCGCCGCCCGCGACCGCTGCCGCGATCACGACAGGGGCGGCCCACCGGGCGTGGCGCGCTGAGAGACCGAGCATGGTTCCACTGTCCGTCACCGCCGCGGGCACGGCAACCACCAGCGGTGGAGATGCTGTGTGGAGGCGATACCGGATCGTTGCGACCTCGGCGGCCGCTGCACCACGCAGCGACCATGGACGCGTGGCAGACGACCTGGACCGCCGGACGGAGTCCGTGTGGGACTACCCCCGCCCGCCCGTCGTCGTGCCCTCGCACGAGCGCGTGGTCGTCGAGGTGGAGTCCCACGTCGTGGCCGAAACCAGCCGGTCGCTGCGGGTGCTGGAGACCAGCCACCCACCGGTCTACTACCTGCCCACCGACGCCGTCGCCCCCGGCGTCCTGCGGCCGGTGACCGGCACCACGTGGTGCGAGTTCAAGGGTTCGGCGTCCTACTTCGACGTGGTGTGCGCGAGCGGTCGGGTGATCCCCCGCGCGGCCTGGCACTACCCCCGACCCCCCGCGGGCTACGAGACCCTGATCGGCCACGTCGCTTTCTACCCCGGCCTGATGGACCGCTGCACCGTCGACGACGAGCTGGTCGTCGCCCAACCTGGCGACTTCTACGGCGGCTGGATCACCAGCAGGGTCACGGGACCCTTCAAGGGCGGCCCGGGCACGCGCGGCTGGTAGCGAGGGCGCTCAGCCCTGCCAGGACTCCAGATCGGCCCGCTGTCGCACGAGCTCGGGCGGTGAGTCGTAGTAACCGATCAGGGCGTCGAGGGCCTCGAGCGTCAGCCGCTTCCCGGCGTCGTCGATGTGACCCGACAGCCGAAGCAGGGTGAAGGCCGCCGCGACGATCGTCACTGCGGCGTCGACCGGCCCGCCCGCCCGCGGGACCGGGCTCTCCTCCGGAGTGCCCAGCCCGGCGGCGACCTCCGACATCCCGGCGCCCTCGATGAGGTCCGCCACCGTCGTGTCGGGGCCGAGCTCACCGCGACGCTCGTCCCACTCGTAGAGCATGTCGGAGCCTTCGTCCGTGCCGAACGGCGCGAACTCCCCGGCCGGGTCCTCGTAGACGGGATCGGAGAAGTGGGCCGTGAAGGCCGGCACCGCCTCCGGCAGCTGCTCATCATCGGACATCGACGCCCCCTGCGTTGCTGACGTCCGCCGGTCGGCGGAGACCACGGGACCGGAGTCTACGCATCCGGTGATGAGGGCGACGGCCATGACGGCGGCGACCCAGCCGACGACCTGAGGCACGGTTCGTTGCGGCGGTGGCACGCTGGCGACATCGACAGAGCGGCACGCAGGCTTGAGGCGGCGCCGGGCCGCTCGACCGTCCGGCTCAGGCGTTGGTGACGAGCACCTCGACGGCGAGGGCGCGGTCGACGGCCGCGCGCAGCACGTCGGCCCGCGGATCAGGCACGTCGAGGTGGCGCGGCGCGCGAACGGCCGCCAGGTCACTCAGGCGCGACTGCGCGAGCAGTTGATCGACCAGCGTGCGGTCGCCGCCAGTGACCAGGCAGGTGCCGGTCTCGACGCTGCGGCCGTCGTCGCCCAGCGCGAGCCGGACCACGACGTCGGCCACGGAATCCAGCAAGGCGGCCGCCTGGTTGTCGCGCCGCCGGGCGAAGCGCTGCTGTGACCACCCGCCTGCGGCGGTGCGCGACTGCACGTAGCGGCTTCCCACCTTCGACGCCGTGAGCCGGCCCTCTCGCACGACGCCGACCGCGTAACCGCCCCGGCGCACGAGCACGACGACCAGTGGCGACGGCGCCTTCTGCACGTGCTGCACCAGGACGGCGACGGCGTCCGGCTCGAGCGCGCCAGGGACGAGCGGGAGCAGCGGCGACAGCACGGCGGTCGACCCGTCGGCGGCGAGCAGGTGCACCGCCCCGCCGGTGACCCGGCTCTGCGCGGGCCCGTGCCGCTCGACGAAGCCGTCGACCCAGCGCCGCACCCTCTGGGGAGCGACCTCGACGCGTCGGGGCGCCGGTTGCGGTGCGCTCAGAGGTTGAAGCCCAGCGCGCGCAGCTGCTCGCGGCCGTCGTCGGTGATCTTGTCGGGACCCCACGGAGGCATCCACACCCAGTTGATGCGGTACCCGGTGGTGAGCCCCTCGAGCGCCTGCGCGGTCTGGTCCTCGATGACGTCGGTCAGCGGGCAGGCAGCGCTGGTGAGCGTCATGTCGATGACGGCGTGGGCGTTGTGGTCGACGGTGACTCCGTAGACGAGTCCGAGGTCGACGACGTTGATGCCGAGCTCGGGGTCGACGACGTCGTGCAGCGCCTCCTCGACGTCGGCCACGGTCGGCGGGGTGCCGCCGGTCGTGCTGGTGGCGGTGTCGGTCATCGGACGATCTCCTCTGCTGGCTGCGGCTGTCGGTCAGCTGCTCGGTGCAACGCGTCCTGCAACGCCATCCATCCGAGCAGGGCGCACTTGACGCGAGCGGGGTACTGCGCCACGCCGGCGAGCGCGACGCCGTCGCCCAGCACGTCCTCGTCGCCGGGGTCGGCGCCGCGGCTGGTGAGCATGGCGCGCATGGCCTCGTGCACGTGCTCGACCTCGGCCACGGGCTGTCCCGCCACGAGGTCGTGCAGCACCGAGGCCGAGGCGGTGCTGATGGCACAGCCCATGGCGTCGTACGACACGTCCTGGACGACGGGCACGCCGTCGACGTCAGCCACGTGCACGCGCAGGGTCACCTCGTCGCCGCACGTCGGGTTCACGTGGTGCACCTCGGCGTCGAACGGCTCGCGCAGCCCGGCCCCGTGGGGGCGCTTGGAGTGCTCGAGGATGAGCTCCTGGTACAGGTCCATCAGGCCGCTCCGAAGACGGTGCGGACGTGGTCGAGGCCGCGCACGAGCGCACCGACCTCGTCGAGGGTCGAGTACGGCCCGAACGACGCCCGCGTCGTGGCGGCGACGCTGTAGCGCCGGTGCAGCGGCCAGGCGCAGTGGTGGCCCACGCGGACGGCGATTCCGAGGTCGTCGAGCACCTGACCCACGTCGTGGGCGTGCACGTCGTCGACGACGAACGACACCGCTCCCCCGCGCTCGTGCGTCGACGTCGGCCCGATGACGCGCACCCAGGGCCGCTGCGCGAGCTCGGCGAGCAGCGTCTCGGTGAGCAGGTGCTCGTGCGCGGCGACGCGCGCCATCCCGGTGCCGTCCGGCCCCAGACCGCGCAGGTAGTCGACGGCGGCGTGCAAGCCGACCGCCTGGGCCGCCATGGGCACGCCGGCCTCGAAGCGCTGCGGCGGCGGGGCGTAGGTGGAGCCCTCCATGCGCACGATCTCGATCATCGACCCGCCGGTGAGGAACGGCGGCATGGCGCTCAGCAGCTCGCTGCGGCCCCACAGCACCCCGACCCCGGACGGGCCGAGCATCTTGTGGCCCGAGAACGCCGCGAAGTCGACGTCGAGGCCGGCGAGGTCGACCGGCAGGTGCGGCACCGACTGGCAGGCGTCGAGCAGCACGAGGGCGCCCACCTGCCGGGCTCGGGCCACGATCGGTGCGACTGGGTTGATCGTGCCGAGGACGTTCGAGGCGTGCACGAAGGCCACGAGCTTCGTGCGCTCGGTGACCACCTCGTCGAGGTCGTCGAGCGCGAGCCGGCCCTCGTCGTCCAGGCCGAGCCAGCGCAGCGTCGCCCCGGTGCGCCGGCACAGCTCCTGCCAGGGCACGAGGTTCGCGTGGTGCTCCATCTCGGTGACCACGATCTCGTCGCCCGGGCCGACGACGAAGCGCGCAGCGTCGGGGCCGGCTGTCGCCGCGTTGCTCATGGCGTACGCGACGAGGTTGATCGCCTCCGTGGCGTTCTTGGTGAACACCACCTCGTCAGCGGGCACCCCGACGAACCCGGCCACCGCGGCCCGCGCCGCCTCGAAGGCGTCCGTGGCCTCCTCGGCGAGCTGGTGCGCGCCGCGGTGCACAGCGGCGTTGTGCTGCTCGTAGAACGACCGCTCGGCGTCGAGCACCTGGCGCGGCTTCTGCGACGTCGCGCCGGAGTCGAGGTAGACCAGCGGGTGGCCACCGCGCACCGTGCGCGACAGGATCGCGAAGTCCGCGCGCAGGCGCGCGACCTCGTCGGCCATGAACGCCGAGGCCGGCACGACGGCAGGGGCAGCCGTGACGGCGCTCATCGTCAGGCCTTCGCCGGCAGGAACCGGTCGTAGCCCTCGTTCTCGAGCCGGTTGGCCAGCTCGGGGCCGCCCTCCTCGGCGATGCGGCCGTCGACGAAGACGTGCACGTGGTCGGGCGTGATGTAGCGCAGGATGCGCGTGTAGTGCGTGATCAGCAGGACGCCGACCTCGCCGCCCTCGCGCACGCGGTTGACGCCCTCGCTCACGATCTTCAGCGCGTCGACGTCCAAGCCCGAGTCGGTCTCGTCGAGGACGGCGAACTTCGGCTTGAGCAGCTCCATCTGCAGGATCTCGTGCCGCTTCTTCTCACCACCGGAGAAGCCCTCGTTGACGTTGCGCTCGGCGAACGCCGGGTCCATGCGCAGCTCGGCCATCGCGGCCTTGACGTCCTTGGTCCAGGTGCGCAGCTTCGGCGCCTCGCCGTCGATGGCCGTCTTGGCGGTGCGCAGGAAGTTCGACACCGTGACCCCCGGCACCTCCACGGGGTACTGCATCGCGAGGAACAGCCCGGCCCGAGCCCGCTCGTCGACGGACATGGCCAGCACGTCCTCGCCGTCGAGGGTGACCGAGCCGGAGGTGACGGTGTACTTCGGGTGGCCGGCGATCGAGTAGGCGAGGGTCGACTTGCCCGAACCGTTGGGGCCCATGATCGCGTGGGTCTCACCCGACCGGACGGTCAGGTCGACGCCGCGCAGGATCTCCTTGGTGCCCTGCTCGGTGTCGACGCTGACGTGCAGGTCGCGGATCTCGAGAGTGGCCATGCGTCAGTGCTCCTTGCTCGTGGTGGCGGCAGCGTCGCTGCCGGCGGTGGGGGCGTTCAGGGGGGCCGTGACGTCGACGTGCACGACGTCGCCCTCGATCCGCACGGGGTAGACGTCGACCGGCTGGGTCGCGGGCAGCGCGGTCGGCTGGCCGGTGCGCAGGTCGAAGCGCGACCCGTGCAGCCAGCACTCGATCGTGCAGTCCTCGACCTCGCCCTCCGACAGCGAGACCTCCGCGTGCGAGCACACGTCGTCGATGGCGTGGATCGAGCCGTCCTCGGCGCGCACGACGCTGACCGGCTGGTCGTTGATCACCACCTGCACCGCGCCGACGTCGGGCAGGTCGTCGAGGTGGACGGCGGGCTCGAAGCTCATGCGAGCACCTCCGCCGGCCCCATCGCGCTCTCGAGCTCGGCCTCGATGGCCGCCATGAGCTGGTCCTGCACGTCCGGCACACCGATCTGGTGGATCAGGTCGGCGAAGAAACCGCGCACGACCAGTCGTCGGGCCTCGGACTCGCTGATCCCCCGGGCCTGCAGGTAGAAGAGCTGCTCGTCGTCGAAGCGACCCGTGGCGCTGGCATGGCCCGCGCCCTCGATCTGGCCCGTCTCGATCTCGAGGTTCGGCACCGAGTCGGCGCGTGCACCGTCGGTGAGCACGAGGTTGCGGTTGAGCTCGTAGGTGTCGGTCCCCTCGGCCGCCGCGCGGATCAGCACGTCGCCCACCCACACCGTGCGCGCGGTCTCGCCCTGCAGCGCACCCTTGTAGGTGACGCGGCTGCGGCAGTGGGGGGCCGTGTGGTCGACGAACGAGCGGTGCTCGAGGTGCTGGCCGGCGTCGGCGAAGTACACACCGAGCAGGGTGGCGTCGCCGCCCGGGCCGGCGTACCGCACCGTGGCGTTGAGGCGAACGACCTTGCCACCGAGCGTGACGGCCACGTGCTTGACGCGGGCGTCGCGGCCGACGAGGACGTCCTGCTGACCGAGGTGGATCGCGTCGTCGTCCCAGCGCTGCAGGCTCACCACGGTGAGGTCCGCACCGTCGCCGACGACGATCTCGAGGTTGCCGACGTGCTCGCCGGTGCCCACGTGGTCGACGACGACGATGGCCCGCGAGTGGCGGCCGGCCTCGATCACCAGGTGGCTGTTGGCGCGACCGTGGGCGCCCCTCAGCGTCACGCGCACCGGCTCGGTGAGGTCGGCGTCGGCGGGGATCAGCAGGTGCCGGGCGTCCGGCGTGCCGGCGGAGGCCAGCGCCGCCGCGCGGTCACCGGGAACCAGCGCCGTGCCGCGAGCGCCTTCGCCCGGTGCCAGCGTGCCCACCTGGACGCCGTCGGCTCCCGCGACCTCGACCTGCAGGGCGCCGTCGGTGGACGGTCGCTCCTCCAGGGCCCCGCGCAGCAGGTCCATCGGCGTGAAGCGCCACTCCTCCTCGCGCCCCACGGGCATCGGGAAGTCGGCGACGTCGAACGACGTGCGTCGCTCAGCGCGCGAGGTCTCGGGAACGACGTCGCTGCGGTAGGTGCCCGCGCCGTGCGAGTGGGCCTTGAGGCCGTGCTGCGCCGGCGCGTCGGCCTGGCTGGTGATCGTCTCGGTCATGCCGGTGCTCGTGCTCCGCTTCTGGTCGTGGTGAAGGGCAGGTGGGGGTGCGCGGCGTCAGCCGACCGCGCCCTCCATCTGCAGCTCGATGAGCCGGTTGAGCTCCAGGGCGTACTCCATGGGCAGCTCGCGCGCGATGGGCTCGACGAACCCGCGCACGATCATCGCCATCGCCTCGTCCTCGGCCATGCCGCGCGACATGAGGTAGAAGAGCTGGTCCTCGCTGACCTTCGACACCGTGGCCTCGTGGCCCATCGACACGTCGTCCTCGCGGACGTCGACGTACGGGTAGGTGTCGGAGCGGCTGATCGTGTCGACGAGCAGCGCGTCGCAGCGCACGGTGGACGCCGAGTGGTGAGCGCCCTCGAGCACCTGCACCAGCCCGCGGTAGGAGGTGCGGCCACCGCCGCGGGCGACCGACTTGCTGATGATCGAGGACGACGTGTGCGGCGCGGCGTGCACCATCTTGGCGCCGGCGTCCTGGTGCTGGCCCTCGCCGGAGAAGGCGATCGACAGGGTCTCGCCCTTGGCGTGCTCGCCGAGCAGGTAGACGGCCGGGTACTTCATCGTCACCTTGGAGCCGATGTTGCCGTCGACCCACTCCATGGTGGCGCCCTCGGCGGCGGTGGCCCGCTTGGTGACCAGGTTGTAGACGTTGTTCGACCAGTTCTGGATGGTCGTGTACCGCACGCGGGCGTTCTTCTTGACGATGATCTCGACGACCGCGCTGTGCAGCGAGTCCGAGGAGTAGATCGGCGCCGTGCAGCCCTCGACGTAGTGGATGTAGGAGCCCTCGTCGGCGATGATCAGCGTGCGCTCGAACTGGCCCATGTTCTCGGTGTTGATCCGGAAGTAGGCCTGCAGCGGGATGTCGACGTGCACGCCCGGCGGGACGTAGATGAACGAGCCCCCCGACCACACCGCGGTGTTGAGCGAGGCGAACTTGTTGTCGCCCACCGGGATCACGGAGCCGAAGTACTCGCGGAAGATGTCCTCGTGCTCGCGCAGGCCGGTGTCGGTGTCGACGAAGATGACGCCCTTCTCCTCCAGGTCCTCACGGATCTGGTGGTAGACGACCTCCGACTCGTACTGCGCGGCGACGCCGGCGACGAGGCGCTGCTTCTCGGCCTCGGGGATGCCGAGCTTGTCGTAGGTGCGCTTGATGTCCTCGGGCAGGTCCTCCCAGCTCTGGGCCTGCTTCTCGGTGGAGCGCACGAAGTACTTGATGTTGTCGAAGTCGATGCCGGTGAGGTCGCTGCCCCACGCCGGCATGGGCTTCTTGCCGAACAGCCGCAGGCCCTTGAGCCGCATCTTCAGCATCCACTCGGGCTCGTTCTTGAGCGCCGAGATGTTGCGGACGACGTCCTCGGACAGACCGCGCTGCGCGGTGGCGCCGGCGGTGTCGGAGTCCGCCCAGCCGAAGGCGTACCGGCCCAGGCCCTCGATCTCGCGCTGGGTGGCCTCGGGCACGTGCGAGGTCTGCGCGCCGCTCGTGGGGGTGGTGGTCATGGGGTGGTCCTTCCCTCGGGTGAGTCGGGCAGGGTGCTGCGGGTGGGGACGTGGGTGGTGCAGACGTGAGCGCCGCCGGCCAGCGTGGCCAGACGCTGGACGTGCACGCCCAGCAGGCGGGAGAACACCTCGGTCTCGGCGTCGCACAGCTGCGGGAACCGCTCGGCGACGTGCTGCACCGGGCAGTGACCCTGGCACAGCTGCGCACCGACGTCCCCTGCGGGGGTGGTCACGGGGCGGGTGGACGCCGCATAACCATCGGCCGCGAGAGCCTCGGCCAGCGCCTCGGCGCGGTCGGCGACGGCGCTACCGGCCGCCTCCACCACGGGGGCGTACCGGTGCTCCAGGTCGGCGACGCGCCGGGCGGCGAACCCCTCGACCGCGCTGGGGCCGAGCTGCTCGGCGAGGTAGGCCAGAGCCGAGGCGGCCAGGTCGTCGTACGCGGTGGTCATGGACGCGTGCCCGGCGTCGGTGAGGACGTAGGCCCGGGCCGGACGCCCCCGGCCTCGCACGGCCGACGGCCGAGGTTCGCGAGCGAGCACCAGCCCGGCCTCCTCGAGCGCGTCGAGGTGGCGGCGGACGGCGGCCGGCGTGAGGCCGAGCGTGCAGGCGACCTCCGCGGCCGTCACCGGACCGTGCTCGAGCACGGCCCGCGCGACGCGGTCGCGGGTCTGGGTCGTCGCGTCCTGCAATTGCACAACGCCATTGTGACCTAATTCGGCGCGCGCCTCAAACGCGGGGTGCCCGACGGCGCGTTCTGCGCCCCGACCTACACTCCGGGGCATGCCCGCCCGACCCGACGACGCCGTCGTCGTCCGTGGTCTGGAGCGCTCCTACGGACGCGTGCGCGCCGTCGACGGAATCGACCTCACCGCCCGCCGGGGTGCGGTCACCGCGGTGCTCGGGCCCAACGGCGCCGGCAAGACCACGACGGTCGAGTGCTGCGAGGGTCTGCGGCGCCCGGACGCCGGCACCGTGCGGGTGCTCGGCGCCGATCCCCTCACCGCCGACGCGCACCACCGGGCCCACGTGGGGGTCATGCTGCAGGACGGCGGCCTGCCGATGGGCGCCCGCGCGCTGCAGCTGCTCGAGCACGTCGCCCGGCTGCACGCGCACCCGCTGCCCGTCGGCGAGCTGGCCGAGCGACTCGGCGTCGACGGCTTCGCGGGGACGGCGGTGCGCCGGCTCTCGGGTGGCCAGCGCCAGCGCGTCGCCCTGGCCTGCGCCGTCGTCGGCCGCCCCGAGGTCGTGTTCCTCGACGAGCCGAGCGCCGGCCTCGACCCGCACGCCCGGCTCGCCGTCTGGGACCTCATCGCCGAGGTGCGCGACGGCGGCGCGTGCGTGGTGCTCACCACGCACCTGATGGACGAGGCCGAGCGCCTGGCCGACGACGTCGTCGTGGTCGACGGCGGCCGCGTGGTCGCAGCCGGCACGCCCACCGAGCTCACCGGCGGCACCGAGCACGGGGAGTCCGTGCGCTTCACCTCGGTGCCGCGCCTGGACCTGTCGAGCCTGCGCGCGGCCCTGCCCGCCGACGTGGAGGTCGGCGAGCCACGGCCCGGCGAGTACGTCGTGCGCGGGCACGTCGACCCGCGCGTGCTGTCGACCGTGACCTCGTGGTGCGCCGCCCACGGCCTCATGGCCCAAGGGCTCACCGTGGGTCGCCGCTCGCTCGAGGACGTGTTCCTCGACCTCACCGGACGAACCCTTCGATGAGCGCGCCGTCAGCCACCGGCCCGGCTCCGGCGCCCGCGCCGCAGCGCGTGCTCGCCCAGGCGCGGTTCGAGACCAGCGTCCTGCTGCGCAACGGCGAACAGCTCCTCGTGGCCATCGTCCTACCCGCGCTCGCGCTGGTGGGGCTCACCCTCGCCCACGTCCCCGACCTCGGCGGGGGGCGGCGGATCGACGTCGTGTCCCCCGGCGTCCTGGCCCTGGCGGTGATGTCGACGGCGTTCACCGGCCAGGCCATCCAGACCGGCTTCGACCGCCGGTACGGCGTCCTGCGGCTGCTCGGCACCACCCCGCTCGGCCGCGGCGGCCTGCTGGTGGGCAAGGCGCTGGCCGTCCTCGTCGTCGAGGCGATCCAGGTGGTGGTGCTGGGAGGCCTCGGGCTGGCGCTCGGCTGGCACCCGCACTGGGCAGGCGTGCCGGTGGCGCTGCTCATCGGCGTGCTCGGCACCTGGGCGTTCGTGGCGCTGGCTCTGCTGCTGGCCGGCACGGTGCGCGCCGAGGCCGTGCTCGCCGTGGCCAACCTCGTGTGGGTGCTGCTGCTCGCGGCGGGGGCCGTGGTGGTGCCCGCGCGCACGCTCCCGGCCGGCCTGGAGGCGGTGGCCTCGTGGCTGCCGTCCGGGGCGCTGGGCGAGGGTCTGCGGGCGGCCCTGACCCACGGCGGGGTCGACCTGCGCGCGCTGCTGGCGCTCACGCTGTGGGGCGCGGTCGGCACCGTCGCCGCCCGCCGCCTCTTCCGCTGGTCCTGACCCGAACCAGCTGCCCCACCCGCCCCTGCCCCCTCGTGCACTTCGGATCCACTGTGCCCGGGTGGGGCCGTCGCGGCGGCGGGGGCGTCGCGGGGGCGGGCGGTCGGGGCGCCGTACGCTGGACGGCGTGACCGCCGTGTCCTCGCGCCCCACCACCCCACCGGCCCCCGACGCCGACCCGCGCTGGGTGGCCCTCGAACGGCTCGTGCGTCCGGTGCTCATCGCCAACCTCGTGGTCGAGGTCGGCATCGTCGTCACGGGCGGCCTCGTCCGGCTCACCGGCTCGGGTCTCGGCTGCCCCACGTGGCCGCAGTGCGTGCCCGGCTCGTACACGCCCGTCGTGCACCAGCCGCAGGGCATCCACAAGTACATCGAGTTCGGCAACCGCACGTTGACCGGCGTCGTCGGGATCGCCGCGCTCGTCGCCCTGGCACTCGTCGCGGCGGTCGTGTGGCGCAGACGCCGGCCCCGCCGACTCCTGGCGGTCGCCGCCCTACCCCTGGTCGGCGTCGTCGTCCAGGCGGTGCTCGGCGGGATCACCGTGCTGACCCACCTGCACCCCGCCACGGTGGCGGCGCACTTCCTGGTGTCGATGGGGCTCATCGCGGCGTCCAGCTACCTGCTGTGGCGGTTCACCGAGCCGGACGGCGCCCCGCACCCGGTCGTGCGGCGCGAGATCACCCTGCTGGCCTGGACCCTCACGGCCCTGACGTTCGTGGTGCTGCTGCTCGGCACGGTGGTCACCGGCTCGGGCCCGCACTCCGGTGACGCGGTCGCACCGGCCCGCTTCGGCCTCGACCCCCGGGCGATGAGCTGGCTGCACTCGGACTCGGTGCTGCTCTGGTTCGGCGTCCTGCTCGCGATCCTCGTGGCGCTGCGCCTGACCGCCGCGCCGCAGCCGGCGCAGCGGGCCGCCCTCTGGGTGCTCGCCGTCGGCGTCCTCCAGGGCGTCATCGGGTACGTGCAGTACCTCACCGGCCTGCCGGTCGTGGCGGTGATGCTGCACATGCTGGGCGCCAGCCTGCTCGTCGTCGTGGTCACGCGCCTGCTGATGACGCTCCGCGAGCGCGCTCCGCTGGCCTGACCTCGCCGTCGCGTGGTGGCGGCGCATCACCGGCGATGCCCACGCACCACGCAGGGCGGTCCGAGCGCCGGACGCGTCCCGCTCACTGAGCGGCACAGCCGGAGCGTACGCCGGCCGCCGAGACTCAGAAGCGGATGAAGGGGTCGACCGCGACGGCCACGAAGAGCAGGCTGACGTACGTGATCGAGTAGTGGAACAGCCGCATCGGCTTGAGCTTCGCCCCGACGACGCCGGCCTTGGCGCGGCTCAGCAGCCGGTGCGCCTCGAGCAGGAACACCCCGCCGAGCACCACGGCACTGACCGCGTACACCGGGCCCGTCGGTGCCACCGGCACCAGGACCAGTGACGCCAGCACCATGCCCCAGGAGTAGAGCACCACCTGACGCGCCACCGACACGTCCGACGCGACGACCGGCAGCATGGGGACGCCCGCCGTGGCGTAGTCGTCCTCGAAGCGCATCGACAGCGGCCAGTAGTGCGGGGGCGTCCACAGGAAGATCACCATGAACAGCACGAACGGCGCCCAGGCCAGCGACCCGGTGACGGCGGCCCAGCCGATGAGCACCTGCATGCACCCCGCGGCGCCGCCCCACACGATGTTCTGCGGAGTGCGCCGCTTGAGCAGCAGCGTGTAGACGAAGACGTAGAACAGGTGCGCCGCGAGCGCCAGCCCCGCGGCCAGCCAGTTGACGAGCAGCCCCAGCCACAGCACCGACAGCACACCCAGCACGACGCCGAACACGACCGCCTCGCGCGGCGTGACCTCGCCCGTCGCGAGGGGACGGCGGCGGGTGCGGTGCATGACCTGGTCGATGTCGCGGTCGATGTAGCAGTTCAGCGTGTTGGCGCTGCCGGCCGCCATGGTGCCGCCGACGAGGGTCGCGACGACGAGCCAGGCGGGTGGCAGACCGCCAGCCGCGAGGAACATGGTGGGCACCGTCGTGACGAGCAGCGTCTCGATGATGCGCGGCTTGGTCAACGCGACGTACGCCCGGACGGTCCGTCCCACCGAGCGACGCGAGGTCGCCACCAGGGTGGGGTGGGAGTCGGTCGCGGTCACGAGGTCCTCAGATGCGCTGGACGGCAAGGCGTCGGACGTCATCTGCGCGACGTACTCGACCCGACCATGCTAGCGGCGGCCGTCCGCTGACCGGGCACCGGATGCGCTCGGCACGCACCGGACTAGGCTCGACCTGGTGCGCAATGAGGCGCTCCCGCCCGCTCCTGATCTTGTCCGGAGCCCCCGCACCCCTCATCCCACCGACGAGAGGACCCCTCGTGAGCGACCCCACGACCCAGCCCGGCGCCGACCACACCCCCGGGCGCCGTTCCGCCGAGCTCTCGGCGCCGGTCGTGGCCCGCACGGGGTGGACCGACACCGACGTTCGCGCGGTCGACACGGTCCGCGTCCTGGCCGCCGACGCCGTCCAGAAGGTCGGGAACGGCCACCCCGGCACGGCCATGAGCCTGGCCCCCGTGGCCTACCTGCTGTTCCAGAACGTCATGCGCCACGACCCGGCCGACGACCAGTGGCTCGGCCGCGACCGGTTCGTGCTCTCGTGCGGCCACTCGAGCCTCACCCTCTACATCCAGCTCTTCCTGTCGGGCTACGGCCTGGAGCTCAGTGACCTGGAAGCCTTGCGCACGTGGGGTTCCAAGACGCCGGGCCACCCCGAGTACCGCCACACCCGCGGCGTCGAGATCACCACCGGCCCGCTCGGGCAGGGCCTGGCCAGCGCGGTCGGCATGGCGATGGCCGCCCGCCGTGAGCGCGGTCTGCTCGACCCGGACGCCGCCCCCGGCCAGAGCCCGTTCGACCACCACGTCTACGTGCTGTGCTCGGACGGCGACATCATGGAGGGCGTCACCTCGGAGGCCAGCTCGCTGGCTGGGCACCAGCAGCTCGGCAACCTCGTCGTCATCTACGACCAGAACCACATCTCGATCGAGGACGACACCGACGTGTCGTTCAGCGAGGACGTCGCCAAGCGCTACGAGGCCTACGGCTGGCACGCGCAGACCGTCGACTGGACCACGACCGGCGAGTACGTCGAGGACGTCGACGCGCTGCTCGCCGCCGTCGAGGCGGCCAAGGCCGAGACCCACCGCCCGTCGTTCATCGCGCTGCGCACGATCATCGGCTGGCCGGCGCCGAACAAGCAGAACACCGGCAAGGCCCACGGCTCGGCGCTCGGCGATGACGAGGTGGCGGCCACCAAGCGCGCGCTGGGCTTCGACCCCGACCGCACGTTCCAGGTGGACGACGACGTGCTGGCTCGCGCTCGCGAGGTGAAGGACCGCGGCCGGGCGGCGCACGAGCAGTGGCAGGGCGCCTACGACCAGTGGCGCGCTGACAACCCCGACCGGGCCAAGCTGCTCGACCGGCTGAGCGCCGTCGAGCTGCCCGAGGGCTGGGCCGAGGCGCTGCCGACGTTCGAGCCCGACCCCAAGGGCATGGCGACGCGCAAGGCCTCCGGCGAGGTGCTGTCCGCCCTCGCGCCCGTGCTGCCCGAGCTGTGGGGCGGCTCGGCCGACCTCGCCGAGAGCAACAACACGACGATGGCGGGCGAGCCGTCCTTCATCCCGGCCGACCGCCAGACCAAGGACTGGCAGGGCGGGCCGTACGGCCGCACCCTGCACTTCGGCATCCGCGAGCACGCCATGGGCTCGATCCTCAACGGCATCGCGCTGCAGAGCCTGACGCGGCCGTACGGCGGCACGTTCCTGGTGTTCAGCGACTACATGCGCCCCGCGGTCCGCCTGGCGGCGCTGATGAAGCTGCCCGTCACCTACGTCTGGACGCACGACTCGATCGGCCTGGGTGAGGACGGCCCGACGCACCAGCCGGTCGAGCACCTGGCGGCGCTGCGGGCCATTCCCGGCCTGGACGTCGTCCGGCCGGCCGACGCCAACGAGACCTCGTGGGCGTGGCGCACGATCCTCGAGCACCACGACCGGCCGGCAGGGCTGGTGCTGAGCCGGCAGAACCTGCCCGTCTTCGACCGTGGCGAGGGCGGGATGTCTCCCGCAGACGGGGTCGCCCGCGGCGGCTACGTGCTGGCCGAGGCCGACGGCGGGACGCCCCAGGCGATCCTGGTCGCCACCGGCTCCGAGGTACAGCTCGCCGTCGCCGCGCGCGAGCAGCTGCAGGCCGAGGGCACGCCGACGCGCGTCGTCTCGATGCCCTGCCGCGAGTGGTTCGAGGCGCAGTCGCAGGACTACCGCGACGAGGTGCTGCCCCCGTCCGTGCGCGCTCGGGTGAGCGTCGAGGCCGGTGTGGCGCAAGGGTGGCGCGACGTCGTCGGCGACGCCGGTCGCACCATCTCGCTGGAGCACTTCGGCGCCTCGGCGGACTACCAGACCATCTTCCGCGAGTTCGGCATCACCGCCGAGGCCGTCGCCCAGGCCGCCCGCGAGAGCCTGGCCGCCGCCCGCGGCGACCTCGCCGACGTGCGCCCCGGCGGTGAGCACGACACCTCCGCCCCCACCCAGGGCGGCACCGGCGACCGCCCCTGAGCGACGCCGTCCCCCGACCCCACACCCTGACCCCAGCCTCTTTGGAGGACTCATGACCGACCGTCTCGCCCAGCTGTCCGATGCTGGCGTGTCCATCTGGCTCGACGACCTCTCGCGCGAGCTGCTCAACGACGGCAGCCTCGGCAAGCTCGTCTCCGACCAGCACGTCGTGGGGGTGACCACCAACCCCACGATCTTCGCCAGTGCGCTGTCGAAGGGTGACGCCTACGACGAGCAGCTGCGCGAGATCGCCGCCCAGGGCAAGGACGTCGACACCGCGATCTTCGACATCACCACCGCTGACGTGCGCGACGCCTGCGACGTCCTGCGGCCCGTCTACGACCGCACCGACGGCCAGGACGGCCGGGTGTCCATCGAGGTCGACCCGCGCCTCGCCCACGACACCACGCAGACGATCGAGGCGGCCCGCAAGCTCTGGGCGACGGTCGACCGGCCCAACGTCATGATCAAGATCCCGGCGACGGTCGAGGGTCTGCCGGCCATCACCCAGGCCATCAGCGAGGGCATCAGCGTCAACGTCACCCTGATCTTCGCCCTCGACCGCTACCGCGGCGTGATGCAGGCGTTCCTCACCGGCCTGGAGCAGGCGCGCGAGAAGGGCCTGGACCTGTCGACGATCCGCTCGGTCGCGTCGTTCTTCGTCTCGCGCGTCGACACCGAGGTCGACAAGCGACTCGACGCGCTCGGCACCGACGAGGCGAAGGCGCTGCGCGGTCAGGCTGGCATCGCCAACGCGCGGCTGGCCTTCCACGCCTTCGAAGAGGTCTTCGGCACCCCGCGGTGGGAGGTGCTCGCCGGTGAGGGGGCGCACCCTCAGCGCCCGCTGTGGGCCTCGACCGGCGTCAAGGACCCGGCCTACCCCGACACCATGTACGTCACCGAGCTGGTCACGGACGGGGTCGTCAACACGATGCCCAGCAAGACCATGGACGCCGTCGCCGATCACGGCGAGCTGCACGGCGACACCGTGCGCTCGCAGTACGACGAGGCGCGCCAGGTGCTCGACGCCCTCGAGCGTCTCGGCATCTCATACACCGACGTCACCTCGGTGCTCGAGCGCGAGGGCGTCGAGAAGTTCGAGAAGAGCTGGGACGAGCTGATGGCCACCGTGAACGAGGAGCTCGCCCACCAGGCGTCGTCGGACTCCCCCGAGGAGGCCCGCCAGTGACCGACGAGGTGAGCGACCACACGCCGGACGACGGTCCCGCGGGCGCGGTGATGGCGTGGGCGGGCGGCGGTGAGGGCACGCCGTCCGGCGTCATCGAGGTCGCCGCGACGGGTGAGGCGGCCGAGGCGGTCCGCCGGCACGTGCCGGTGCTCGTCGAGGAGTCGTTCGCCTCGCGGCTCTTCGCGCAGGACGCCACCCTCTGGGGTCCGGACGCCGAGGCCGAGGCCACCAAGCGGCTGGCCTGGGTGGGCCTGGGCCGCTCCTCGCGCCCGCTCGTGGGCGAGATCGCGGCGCTGCGCGAGGAGCTGACCGCCGCGGGCGTCGACCACGTCGTGCTGGCCGGCATGGGCGGCTCGTCCCTGGCCCCCGAGGTCATCTGCGCCACGGCCGGGCGACCGCTCACGGTGCTCGACTCCAGCGACCCCGACTACGTGCGCGCCGCGCTCGCCGACCGCCTCGACCGCACGGTCGTCGTCGTGTCGAGCAAGTCCGGCAGCACGGTCGAGACCGACAGCCAGCGCCGCGCCTACACCCAGGCCTTCACGGACGCCGGCATCGACCCGGCCGGACGCGTCGTGGTCGTCACCGACCCCGGCTCTCCTCTGGAGGCGAGCGCGCGCGAGGCCGGCCAGCGCGTCGTCCTGGCCGACCCGGACGTCGGCGGGCGGTACTCCGCGCTCACGGCGTTCGGGCTCGTGCCGAGCGGCCTGGCCGGCGTCGACGTCGGAGCCCTCCTCGACGACGCCGAGGCCGTCACCGACCTGCTCGCTGACGACGGCGAGGGCAATCCTGCTCTCGTCCTCGGTGCGGCGATCGCCGGTGCCGAACCGACGGCAGGTTCCGGCCGCCGCGACAAGATCGTGCTCGTTCCCGACGGCACCCCGATCGACGGGTTCTCGGACTGGGCCGAGCAGCTCATCGCCGAGAGCACCGGCAAGCAGGGCACCGGGCTGCTGCCGGTGGCCGTCGAGGGGCCGGACGCGCCAGAGCTGCGCGACCCAGCGCCAGACGTCCTGCCCGTGCACCTCGTGGCGGTGGCCGACGACGCCGCCGGCGGCGCGGACGCGACACACGGTGCCGCAGGCGAGGCGACCACCGGTGACGCTGGAGGCGACGTCGCCGCGAGCGTCACCGTCGGCGGTTCCCTGGGCGCCATGATGCTGCTCTGGGAGGCCGCCACAGCCGTCGCCGGCCGCCTGCTGGGCATCAACCCCTTCGACCAGCCCGACGTCGAGAGCGCCAAGAAGGCCGCCCGCGGCCTGCTCGAGGGCTCCCCCGACACGACGGCACCGGTCTTCGTCGACGGCGGCATCGAGGTGCGCGCCACCGAGGGTCTGCTCGACGGCGTGAGCGACCTCCCCGGGGCCGTCGCGGCCCTGCTCGGCCGGCTCGACCCCCAGCAGGGCTACCTGGCGGTCATGGCCTACCTCGACCGTGCCGACCAGGCCGACCTGGCCGACGTACGGCCCGCACTGGCGCGGCGCACGCACCGGCCGACGACCTTCGGTTGGGGTCCGCGCTTCCTGCACTCCACCGGCCAGTACCACAAGGGCGGGCCGGCCACCGGCGTCTACCTGCAGGTCACCGGCTCCCCGGCGGGCGACCTCGCCGTTCCGGGGCAGCAGTTCACCTTCGGCGACCTCATCGCCGCCCAGGCGGCGGGCGACGCCCAGGTGCTCGCCGACCACGGGCGCCCGGTGCTCCGGCTGCACCTCACCGACCGCACCGAGGGCGTGCGCCGACTCCTGGAGGTCCTGCAGTGAGCCCAGCCCGGGTCACCGCCGACCGCAACCCCCTGCGCGACCCGCGTGACAAGCGGCTGCAGAAGATCGCCGGGCCTTGCAGCCTGGTGATCTTCGGCGTCACGGGCGACCTCGCGCGCAAGAAGCTCATGCCGGCGGTCTACGACCTGGCCAACCGCGGGTTGCTGCCGCCGGGGTTCTCCCTCGTGGGCTTCGCGCGCCGCGACTGGGCCGACCAGGACTTCGGCCAGATCGTGTACGACGCGGTGAAGCAGCACGCTCGCACGCCCTTTCGCGAGAGCGTCTGGAAGCACCTCGCAGAGGGCTTCCGGTTCGTGCCCGGCGACTTCGACGACGACGACGCGTTCGACCGGCTGGCTGAGACGGTCAAGAGCCTCGACGCCGAGCGCGGCACCGGCGGCAACCACGCGTTCTACCTGTCGATCCCGCCGCGCTTCTTCTCCCTCGTCTGCGAGCAGCTCGACCGCTCGGGCCTGTCGAGCCCGGCGCCCGACACCTGGCGGCGCGTGGTCATCGAGAAGCCGTTCGGTCACGACCTGGCCAGCGCTCGCGAGTTGAACGACATCGTCTCCAAGGTCTTCCCGCCCGACGCGGTGTTCCGCATCGACCACTACCTCGGCAAGGAGACGGTGCAGAACATCCTGGCGCTGCGCTTCGCCAACCAGATGTTCGAGCCGATCTGGAACGCCCACTACGTCGACCACGTGCAGATCACCATGGCCGAGGACATCGGCATCGGTGGCCGCGCCGGCTACTACGACGGCATCGGCGCTGCCCGCGACGTCATCCAGAACCACCTGCTGCAGCTGCTGGCGCTCACGGCCATGGAGGAGCCGGTCTCGTTCGACGCTCAGGACCTGCGAGCGGAGAAGGAGAAGGTGCTGTCAGCCGTCCGGCTCCCGCACGACCTGTCGGCCGCCACGGCGCGCGGGCAGTACGGCCCCGGCTGGCAAGGGGGCCAGAAGGTCGTCGGCTACCTGCAGGAGGACGGCATCGACCGCAGCTCCACCACGGAGACCTACGCCGCGGTGAAGCTCGAGATCGACACCCGCCGCTGGGCCGGCGTGCCGTTCTACTTGCGCACCGGCAAGCGGCTCGGGCGGCGGGTGAGCGAGATCGCGGTGATGTTCAAGCAGGCGCCGCACCTGCCGTTCGAGAAGACGGCGACCGAGGAGCTCGGGCGCAACGCCCTGGTGATCCGGGTGCAGCCGGACGAGGGCGTCACCATGCGCTTCGGGTCCAAGGTGCCGGGCACCGCGATGGAGGTGCGCGACGTCACGATGGACTTCGGCTACGGCCATGCCTTCACCGAGTCCTCGCCGGAGGCCTACGAGCGGCTGATCCTCGACGTCCTGCTCGGCGACCCGCCGCTGTTCCCCCGGCACGAGGAGGTCGAGCTGTCGTGGAAGATCCTCGACCCCATCGAGAAGCACTGGGCCCGTGACGGGCGGCCGGAGCAGTACGCGGCCGGCACGTGGGGGCCGGCGTCCGCCGACGAGATGATGGCCCGCGACGGCCGCCAGTGGAGGCTCCCGTGATCATCGACCTGCCGAGCACCACGACGGCGGCGGTCAACCGCAAGCTCGTCGACCTGCGCGACACCGGGGGCGCCGTCGCCCTGGGCCGGGTGCTGACGTTGGTGATCGTCACCGACGAGCAGGGCGCGGAGGTGGCCATCGAGGCGGCCAACGACGCCAGCCGCGAGCACCCGTGTCGCGTGATCGTCATCGTGCAGGGCAACCGCCGCGGCGCCGACCGGATCGACGCCCAGGTGCGCGTCGGCGGCGACGCCGGGGCGAGCGAGGTGATCGTGCTGCGCCTGTACGGCCAGCTCACCGCGCACGCCGACAGCGTCGTCACTCCGCTGCTGCTGCCCGACTCCCCTCTGGTCGTCTGGTGGCCCGACCAGGCCCCGCCGAACGCGGCCCAGGACCCGATCGGCTCGATGGCCCAGCGGCGCATCACCGACGCCGCGGCCGCACCCAACCCGCGCAAGGCGCTCGAGCGCCGCCGCGACACCTACGCGGCGGGCGACACCGACCTGGCCTGGACGCGTGTCACCAAGTGGCGGGGGCTGCTGGCGGCGGCGCTCGACCAGCCGCCGTACGAACCGGTCGAGCGGGTGACGGTGACCGGCGCGAGCGACAGCCCCAGCACCGACCTGCTCGCGGCCTGGCTCGCGCAGACCCTGCGCTGCCCGGTGGTGCGCAGCCGAACCCGCGCCGGCACCGGCATGCAGGCCGTCCGGCTGCAGCGCCGCAGCGGCCCGATCGACCTCGTCCGCGCTGACGGCGCGATCGCCACGCTGACCCAGTCGGGGCAGCCCGATCGCCGCATCTCGCTGCCGCGCCGTGACCTCGCCGAGTGCCTGGCCGAGGAGCTGCGCCGGCTCGACCCCGACGAGGTCTACCAGGCCGCGCTCACCCAGGGCATGGACCGGCTCAAGGCCGGTCGCTCGCTGACCGCCGGCGAGGCGGCTGCCCAGGGCGAGAGCATGTCGCTGCCCGAGGCGCGCAAGCAGGCGCAGGTGGCGTCCCGCCGGGAGGCGACGCACGCCCGGAAGATTCGCGAGGCACAGCCGGCGGAGAACGCGGCGCCCAAGTCAGCCACCGCCAAGAAGACCGCCAAGAAGACCACGAAGAAGACAGCCAAGAAGACAGCGAAGAAAACAGCCGCCAAGACCGCGAGCCAGGCGGCTCGCAAGAAGGCCGCTGCGAAGCCGGCCGCCGGGGCCGGGGCATGAGCAGCGCGCCCCTGGTCGTCGTCCACGCGGACGCCGACCTGCTGGCCCGCTCGGTCGCGGACCGCCTGGTGACCCGGCTGGTCGAGGCGCTGTCCGACCGCGGCCGGGCGCACGTCGTGCTCACCGGCGGTGGCATGGGCAGCGCCGTGCTGAGCGCCCTCGGGGAGGGCCCCGGACGCGACGCCGTCGACTGGGCCCGGGTGCACGTCTGGTGGGGTGACGAGCGCTTCTTGCCCAGTGGCCACCCGGATCGCAACGAGACGCAGGCACGCGAGGCGCTGCTCGACCGCCTGCCACTCGACCCCCGCCACGTGCACGCCGTACCCGCGAGCGACACCCCCGGCGTCGGCGGCGTCGATGACGCCGCCGCCCGGTACGCCGACGAGCTGGCGCGAGTGGCCGACCACGAGGGCGCGGGGCGTGAGGGTACCCCGGCCTTCGACGTCCTCATGCTCGGCGTCGGTCCAGACGCCCACGTCGCCTCGATCTTTCCCGAGCAGGCGGCGGTGCACGAGCAGGAGCGGCTGGTGGTCGGCGTTCACGGCTCGCCCAAGCCGCCACCGCTGCGCGTGACGCTCACCCTGCCCGCGATCGCCCGGGCACAAGAGGTCTGGCTGGTGGCCGCAGGTGCTGAGAAGGCGCAGGCCGTGGGACTCAGCCTCAGCGGTGCCGGGCCGGTGCAGGCGCCCGCAGCCGCGGTGCGCGGCCGTCGCGTCACGGCCTGGCTGCTTGACCGGGCCGCGGCGACCACGGTGCCACCCGCGCTCGTGCGCATCGCGAGCCCGTGACGGCTGTCGGCGGCCGCGAGTACGGTCGCCGACATGACGACCTCGGACGCCGCCGCCGACCCTGACCGCCGTTTCACCGACCGCGACCTGTCCGGGGTCCGGTTCGTACGGTGCGACCTGTCGGGTGCGGTGGTGCGCGGCGGAGACGTCGCCGGCGTCGAGATCGACTCCCCCTGGCTCCTCGAGGGCGGCACCGCGCTGCTGGTCAACGGGGTCGACGTCACGCCCTACGTCGACGCCGAGCTCAACCGGCGCTTTCCCGGACGCGAGCAACGGCGGGCCACCGACCCCGACGGGCTGCGCCGAGCCTGGGCCGCCGTCGAGCGCAGCTGGGCCACGACGCTCGCGCGCGTCGCGGCGATGCCACCGGGCACCACCGACCTCTCGGTCGACGGCGAGTGGAGCTTCGCGCAGACTCTGCGGCACCTGGTGATGGCCACCGACACCTGGTTGGGGCGCGCGATCCTCGAGCAGCCGCAGCCGTACCACCCGCTGGGCCAGCCGAACGCGGAGTACGCCACCGACGGCTACGACACATCAGTGTTCACGACCGAGCTACCGCCCTTCGCTGCGGTGCTCGCCGCCCGCGAGAGCCGGGTGACGATGGTGCGCGAGCTGTTCGCCCACATCACCGACGCCGACCTGCGCGTGCCGCGCCGCAACCCGTGGTCACCGCAGCACGAGGAGACGACGTTGTCGTGCCTGCACACCATCCTCGAGGAGGAGTGGGAGCATCACCGCTACGCCGTGCGCGACCTCGACGTGATCGATGGCCGCCCTACGACGTGAGGGCTGCGGCGCCCGACTCCCCCAGCCGGGTCAGCGGATGAGGCCACGCTGACGCAGCTGCTGCAGCGCCTCGTCGAGGATCGCCTGACCGTCGGAGTCGCTGCGGCGCTCCTTCACGTACGCCAGGTGCGTCTTGTACGGCTCGACCTTCGGCGGCGCCGGCGGGTTCGCCTGGTCCTGACCGGCCGGGAAGCCGCAGCGCGGGCAGTCCCAGGTCTCGGGCGGTGCGACCCCAGCCTCGTCGGCGAAGCTGGGTCGCGTCTCGTGCCCGTTGGCGCACCAGTACGACTGGACGATGCGCGGTGCCGCGTCGCCGCGCTCGGCCTCGCCCATCGGGCCAGCGCCTACCCGGCTGCCCCGGATCGCGTTACCGCCTGCCATGAGGACTCTCCTGTGTCGTGTACGTCGTGGTTGCGCTGAACCGGCTCGGCCGCAGTCAGCTGGTGGAGAACCGCTCGATCAGCCCGATGCCGATGATGGCGGCGGTCCACACCAGGGCCAACGCGATGGTGAAGCGGTCGAGGTTCTTCTCCGCGACCGACGACCCACCCAGGCTCGAGCTCACACCGCCGCCGAACATGTCCGACATGCCGCCGCCCTTGCCCTTGTGCAGCAGGATGAGCAGGGTCAGGAACAGGCTGGTGATGACCAGCAGCACCTGCAGGCTGATTCGTACAGCGCTCACGAAGAGGTTCCGTCCGTCGGATGGGTCGGGTGTGACTCGAACAGGGTACGCGGTCGCCTGGGCTGCGGTCAGCCGACCTGGTGGTCGCGGTAGCGGCAGATGCTCGCGAACTCGTCGGCCTTGAGGCTGGCGCCGCCGACGAGAGCGCCGTCCACGTCCGGCTGAGCCATGATCGAGGCGATGTTCGCCGCCTTGACCGAGCCGCCGTAGAGCACCCGCACGGCGTCCGCGACGTCCCCCGACCAGCGCTCGGCGAGGCGGGTGCGCAGCGCACCGCAGACCTCCTGGGCGTCCTCGGGGGTGGCGACCTCACCGGTGCCGATGGCCCACACCGGCTCGTAGGCCACGACCAGGGTGCGACCCTGCGCCGCGCTCACGCCCTCCAGCGCGGCGTCGAGCTGGGCGAGAGTGTGCTCGACGTGTCGGCCCTCCTGGCGCACGTCGAGCCCCTCACCGACGCACAGGATCGGCACGAGCGAGTGCTGGTAGGCCGCCTTCACCTTGGCGGCCACGAGCGCGTCGTCCTCGTGGTGGTACTCGCGACGCTCACTGTGCCCCACGACGACGTACGTGCAGCCGAGCTTGGCGAGCATCGCGCCCGACACCTCACCGGTGTAGGCGCCCTCGCTGTGCTGCGACAGGTCCTGGGCGCCGTACCGGATGTCGAGCCGGTCGCCTTCGACGAGCGTCTGCACGGTGCGCAGGTCGGTGAACGGCGGCAGCACCGCCACCTCGACCGCCGCGAAGTCGTGCCTGGCGTCCTTGAGCGTCCAGTCAAGCTTCTGCACCAGGTGCGCCCCGGCCAGGTGGTCGAGGTTCATCTTCCAGTTGCCCGCCATCAGCGGCGTGCGGCCGGTCGCGGTGGCGCGTGCCATCGTCGGGGTACCTCTCAGTTCTCGAGCACGGTCAGGCCGGGCAGGGTCTTGCCCTCGAGGTACTCCAGGCTGGCGCCGCCACCGGTCGAGATGTGACCGAAGGCGTCGTCGGCGAACCCGAGGGTGCGCACGGCGGCGGCCGAGTCGCCGCCGCCCACCACCGTGAACGCGTCGCTGTCGACGAGCGCCTGGGCCACGGCTCGGGTGCCGTGGCTGTACGGCTCCATCTCGAACACGCCCATCGGGCCGTTCCAGAACACCGTGCGCGCGTCGGCGAGGCGCTCGGCGAAGAGGGCAGCCGATCGGGGTCCGATGTCGAGGCCGAGCCGGTCGGACGGGATCGCCTCGACCCCCACCACGTCGTGCTCGGCGTCTGCGGCGAACGCGGTGGCCGCGACCACGTCGACCGGCAGCACGATCTCCACGCCGCGCTGCTCGGCCTGCTCGAGGTACCCGCGCACGATGTCGAGCTGGTCGTCCTCGAGCAGGCTCTGGCCGACCTCGTGCCCCTGGGCCTTGAGGAAGGTGAACACCATGCCGCCACCCACGAGGATCCGGTCGGCGGTGCCGAGCAGGTTCTCGATCACGCCCAGCTTGTCGGAGACCTTGGAACCGCCGAGCACGACGGCGTACGGGCGCTCTGGGTCACGGGTCAGCCGGCGCAGGACGTCGACCTCGGCCAGGACCAGCCCGCCGGCCGCGTGCGGAAGGCGCTCCGCGACGTCGACCACCGACGCCTGGCGGCGATGCACCACGCCGAACCCGTCGCTGACGTAGGCGTCGGCCAGCGACGCCAGCTCGTCGGCGAAGGCACCGCGCTCCGCGTCGTCCTTGCTGGTCTCGCCCGCGTTGAAACGCAGGTTCTCGAGCAGGGCGACCTCGCCGTCGGCCAGGCCGTCGACGGTCGAGCGCGCCGACTCACCCACGGTGTCGGTGGCGAAGGCGACCGGCGCGCCCAGCAGCTCGCCGAGCCGCTGGGCGACGGGAGCCAGCGAGTACTTGGCATCCGGCGTGCCCTTGGGGCGGCCGAGGTGCGCGCACACGACGACGCGCGCGCCGGCCTCCTGCAGCTGCCGGATCGTCGGCACCGAGGCGCGGATGCGCCCGTCGTCGGTGATCGTCGTGCCGTCGAGCGGGACGTTGAGGTCGCTGCGGACCAGAACCCGCCGGCCCTTCAGCTCACCGAGGTCGTCGATGGTCAGCACGGGCGCCTCAGAGCGAGGCGCCGACGAGCTTGACCAGGTCGACGAGCCGGTTGGAGTAGCCCCACTCGTTGTCGTACCAGCCGACGACCTTGACCTGGTTGCCGATGACCTTCGTCAGCTTGGCGTCGAAGATGCAGGACGCCGGGTCGGTGACGATGTCGGACGACACGATCTCGTCCTCGGTGTAGCGCAAGTAGCCCTTCAGCGCGCCCTCGGCGGCGGCCTTCACCGCGGCGTTGACCTCCTCGACGGTCGTCTCGCGCGAGACGTTCACGGTGAGGTCGGTCGCCGAGCCCGTGGGGATCGGCACTCGCAGGGCGTAGCCGTCGAGCTTGCCCTTGAGCTCGGGCATCACGAGGCCGATCGCCTTCGCGGCGCCGGTCGAGGTCGGCACGACGTTGATCGCGGCGGCTCGGGCGCGGCGCAGGTCGCGGTGCGGGCCGTCCTGCAGGTTCTGGTCGCCCGTGTAGGCGTGGACCGTGGTCATCAGACCGCGCTCGATGGTGAAGGCGTCGTGGATCGCCTTCGCCATGGGCGCCAGGCAGTTCGTCGTGCAGGAGGCGTTGGAGATCACGGTGTGCGCAGCGGGGTCGTAGTCGCCGTCGTTGACGCCCATCACGACCGTGACGTCCTCGTTCTTGGCCGGCGCCGAGATGATGACCTTCTTCGCACCTCCGTCGAGGTGCGCCTTGGCCTTGGTGGCGTCAGTGAAGAAGCCGGTGGACTCGATGACGACGTCGGCGCCGACCTCGCTCCACTTCAGGGCGGCCGGGTCGCGCTCCTCGAAGACGCGCATCAGCTTGCCGTCGACGGTGATGCCGTCGTCGGTGGCGACGACCTCAGCGGGGTTGCGGCCGAGGATCGAGTCGTACTTCAGCAGGTGCGCCAGCGTCGCGTTGTCCGTGAGGTCGTTGGCCGCCACGATCTCGATGTCGGCGCCCGACGCCTGCACGGCGCGGAAGAAGTTGCGGCCGATGCGGCCGAAGCCGTTGATGCCTACACGAACGGTCACTGCGCTGCCTCCTGGAACGGTCGCGTCCCCCTGGGACGCGTTCGGTTGGGCCGGACGTCGAGACGTCCCTTGCGTCGATCCCGACCCTATCGCCCCCGGTGCAGACGCAGGCAGCGGTCTCAGGCGTCGAGCATGTCCGGCGTGAGGTTGGCCTCGGTGCCGGGAACCCCCTCGGACTCGGCCCGCTTGTCGGCCATCGCCAGCAAGCGCCGGATCCGCCCGGCGACGGCGTCCTTGGTCATGGGCGGGTCGGCCAGGTGGCCCAGTTCCTCGAGGCTGGCCTGCTTGTGCGCCAACCTCAGCTCGCCGGCCTCGCGCAGGTGGTCGGGCACGTCGTCGCCGAGGATCTCCAGCGCTCGCGCGACCCGCGAGCCGGCCGCCACGGCGGCCCGCGCCGAGCGACGCAGGTTGGCGTCGTCGAAGTTCGCGAGCCGGTTGGCCGTGGCCCGGACCTCGCGGCGCATCCGCCGTTCCTCCCACGCCATCACCGCGTCGTGAGCCCCCAGCCGGGTGAGCATCGCGCCGATGGCGTCGCCGTCGCGGATGACGACGCGGTCGACGCCGCGCACCTCCCGCGCCTTGGCCGCGATCCCCAGCCGGCGGGCAGCGCCGACCAGCGCCAGCGCCGCTTCCGGCCCCGGGCACGTCACCTCCAGCGCCGACGAGCGCCCGGGCTCGGTCAGCGAGCCGTGCGCGAGGAACGCTCCGCGCCACGCGGCCTCCGCGTCGCAGACGGCCCCTGACACGACCTGCGGCGGCAGGCCGCGCACCGGGCGTCCCCGACCGTCGATCAGCCCGGTCTGGCGGGCCAGGGCCTCGCCGTCCTTCACCACGCGCACGACGTAGCGCGTGCCGCGGCGCAAGCCACCCGGCGCCAGGACGACGATGTCGCTGGCGTGCCCGTAGACGTCGGAGATGTCTCGACGAAGTCGACGTGCCGCCTGCCCGGTGTCGAGCTCGGCTTCCACGACGATGCGTCCGGCGACGATGTGCAGCCCGCCCGCAAACCGCAGCGTCGAGGACACCTCGGCCTTGCGGCAGCACGTCTTCGTCACCTGCAGGCGGCTCAGCTCGTCCTTCACCATCGCCGTCATCGCCATTACGCCATCCTGCCATTCCTCGTCGGTGCGCTGCCCGCCCGGGCGACGGCAGTCAGCGCAGCACGTCACGGTACGCCGCCGCGAGCCGCAGCGGGTCGTGAACGCCCGGACGACCTGGGTGGGCGACGGACGAGACCACCAAGGTGGCGCCGAGGCGGGCCGCCGCCTCCTCGAGCTCGTGGCGGACGAACGCCACGGCCGGGTCGGCCAGGACGACGTCGGCGCGGAACTGCGGTGCGTGCTGGCTGAGGCTGTCGAGCAGGTCCGCCGCGCTCAGGGCGCCGGTCTCGTCGTCCGCCGTGAGGTTGAGGGTCACCAGGCGCTTCGCGGGGGTGTCGCACACGGCGTCCCGCAGCTCCGGCACCAACAGGTGCGGCATGACCGAGGTGAACCACGATCCCGGGCCGAGCACGACCCAGTCGGCGGCGCGCACCGCCTCGAGCGCCTCGGCGCAGGCCGGCGCATCCTGCGGCACCAGCCGCACCGCGGTCACGTCGCCGCGGGCTCGGGCCACCTGCGACTGACCACGCACGACCTGCTCGTCGGTGGGGCACGTCGGATCGAGCCCCACCACGGTCGCCTCGATGTCGAGGGGCACCGAGCTCATCGGCAGCACGCGTCCCTGGACGCCGAGCAGGCGCCCCACCCAGTCCAGGCCCTGCACCGAGTCCCCGAGCAGCTCCCACAGCGCGACGATCAGCAGGTTGCCCACCGAGTGGTTGTGCAGCTCGCCCTGGCTGGCGAACCGGTGCTGCAGCACGTCACGCCAGGTCGTGCCCCAGTCGCCGTCGGCGCACAGCGCAGCCAGTGCCATGCGCAGGTCGCCCGGCGGGAGCACACCGAGCTCGCGGCGCAACCGCCCACTCGAGCCGCCGTCGTCGGCGACGGTGACCACCGCGGTGAGCCGGTCGGTGAGGTGGCGCAGCGCCCCCAGCGAGGCCGCCAACCCGTGCCCTCCACCCAGCGCGACGACGGCGGGCGCGCTCACTCCCGACCCAGGTCTCGGTGCAGCGTGCCCACCTGGACGCCCAGCGCCGCCAGGCGGGTGGCCAGGGCGGTGGTCATCGCGACCGAACGGTGCTTGCCGCCGGTGCAGCCGACGGCGATGGTCATGTACCGCTTGCTCTCGGCCTCGTAGCCCACGAGCACCGGCTCGAGGCTCGACACGAAGCGGTCGAGGAACACGTCCGCCCCGCTCTGGGCGAGCACGTACTCGCTGACGGGCGCGTCGAGCCCGGTCTGCGGTCGCAGCTCCTCGACCCAGTGCGGGTTGGGCAGGAACCGCATGTCCAGGACGAAGTCGGCGTCGAGCGGCACGCCGTACTTGAAGCCGAACGACATGACCGTGGCACGCAGGGCCGGCAGTGCCCCGGTGTCGAAGACCTGGGACACCTTGGACCGCAGCTGGGTGACGTTGAGCCCGCTGGTGTCGATCACCACGTCAGCGTTCTCTCGCACGAACTCGAGCATCAGACGCTCCTGGTGCACAGCGTCCAGGATGCGCCCGTCACCCTGCAGGGGGTGGGGCCGGCGCACGGACTCCTGACGGCGCACGAGCACGTCGTCGGCGGCGTCCAGGAAGACCACGCGCGGGTTCGCGCCGCGCGTGCGCAGCTCGAACAGCGCGTCCTGAAGGGCCTGGAAGAACGACCGGCTGCGGACGTCGACCACCGCGGCGATCCCGGCCGTCGGCCGGCTGCCGCTGCCGGTCCCACCGCCTCGCGCGGCGAGGTCGAGCAGCTCGTTGAGCATCTGGGGCGGCAGGTTGTCGACGACGTACCAGCCGAGGTCCTCGAGCACGTTCGCGGCGGTCGACCGCCCCGCGCTCGACATCCCCGTCACGATGACCAGCTCGGGCCACGAGGGCTTCGACGTGGGCGTATCGGACGTCATCTGCTCGCTGCTCGCGCTCACCATGCTCCTCGTCGGCTGTGGAGCCAGCCTAACCGTCGCGGGCCTGCTCCACCGCTCGCGACGCGCTCGGCCCGGTACCTGAGCGGCCCGCTCGGGAGCTCAGTCGTCGAGCAGCTCACCGGTCGTGAGGTTGACCGACGGCGCGCTCTCGCTCGGCGCAGCCAGCGCCGCCACGACGGCTTCGGCGGTCGCCGGGCCGATCCCCGGCACGGAGGCGACTGCCGCGGCGTCGGCTTGGCGCAGCTTCTTCAAGGACCCGAAGTGCTTGAGCAGCGCGGTGCGTCGACCAGGGCCGAGTCCGGGAATGCCGTCGAGCGCGCTGGCCGTCATCGACCTCGACCGGCGCTGACGGTGGTAGGTGATGGCGAACCGGTGCGCCTCGTCGCGCACGCGCTGTAGGAGGTACAGGCCCTCACTCGAGCGAGGGAGGACGACGGGGTGGTCGTCTCCCGGCAACCACACCTCCTCCAGCCGCTTGGCCAGGCCCACGAGCGCGACGTCGTCGATGCCCAGGTCGGCGAGCGCCCGCGCCGCTGCAGCCACCTGCGGGGGGCCGCCGTCGACGACGACGAGCTGTGGCGGGTACGCGAACTTCTGCGGACGCCCCGTCTCGGGGTCGATGCCTTGGCCCAGCTCGACGTCGCTGGCCTCCGACCGCTCGTCGAGGTACCGCCGGAACCGCCGGGTGATCACCTCGTACATCCACGCGGTGTCGTCCTGGCCCTCGCTGCCGCGGATGGCGAAGCGGCGGTACTCGGACTTGCGCGGCAGGCCGTCCTCGAACACGACCATGGAGGCGACCACCTCGGTGCCCTGGAGGTTCGAGACGTCGTAGCACTCGATGCGCAGCGGCGCGTCGGCGAGGTCGAGGGCGGTCTGCAGCTCCTTGAGGGCGAGCGAGCGCGTCGTGAGATCGCCGGCACGTCGCGTCTTGTGCAGGTTGAGCGCCTGGCCGGCGTTGCGTTCCACCGTCTCGAGCAGCGCGCGCTTGTCACCGCGGCGCGGCACGCGCAGGTCGACCCGGGCGCCGCGCAAGCTGCTCAGCCACTCGGCGACCTCGTCGGCGTCCGAGGGAAGCTCGGGCACGAGCACCTCGCGGGGGACGGCGTCCGGCGACTCGCCGTAGACCTGCTGCAGGAGGTGCTCCACGAGGTCGGCGGCGCTGACGTCCTCGACCTTCTCGACGACCCAGCCGCGCTGGCCACGAATGCGCCCACCGCGGACGTGGAAGACCTGCACGGCGGCCTCCAGCTCGTCGTCGGCGAGGCCGAAGACGTCGGCGTCCGTGGCGTCGGCCAGGACGACGGCGCTCTTCTCGAGGGCGCGGTTCAGGGCACCGAGGTCGTCGCGCAGCCGGGCGGCGCGTTCGAACTCCAGCTCGGACGACGCCTGGCGCATCTCGGCCTCGATCCGGCGGACGAAGCGGCCGGTGTTGCCGGCCATGAAGTCGCAGAAGTCCTCGGCCAGGTCGCGGTGCTCCTGCGGTGACACGCGTCCGACGCACGGCGCCGAGCACTTGCCGATGTACCCGAGCAGGCACGGGCGGCCCACCTGGGCGGCGCGCTTGAACACGCCGCTACTGCACGTGCGGACGGGGAAGACGCGCAGCAGGAGGTCGACCGTCTCGCGGATCGCCCAGGCGTGCGCGTAGGGGCCGAAGTACCGCGTGCCCTTGCGCTTGGCGCCGCGCATCACCTGGACCCGCGGGAACTCCTCACCCATGGTGACGGCCAGGTAGGGGTAGGACTTGTCGTCGCGGTACTTGACGTTAAACCGCGGGTCGTACTCCTTGATCCAGGAGTACTCCAGCTGCAGGGCCTCCACCTCGGTGGCCACCACGGTCCACTCGACGCTGGCCGCGGTCGTGACCATGGTCTGGGTGCGCGGATGCAGGGCCGACAGGTCCTGGAAGTACGACGACAGCCGAGCCCGCAGGCTCTTGGCCTTGCCCACGTAGATCACGCGACCGTGGCTGTCGCGGAACCGGTAGACCCCGGGCTCGACGGGAATCTCCCCCGGCGCCGGCCGGTAGGTGGACGGATCGGCCACCGATCAGCCCTCGATGACCAACGAGCCACCCTCGACGGCGACCTGGCGTGGGGCCAGCGGCTGCTGCGCCGGGCTGTCGGGGGTGGGCGCGCCGGTCGCGACGGCGAACCGGCTGTTGTGGCACGGGCAGACGATGTAGCCGTCGCTCACGGAGGCGACCGCACACCCCTGGTGGGGACACCGCGTGGAGAACGCGCGGAACTGTCCCTGCACCGGCTGAGTCACCACGACCGCCGCCTTCGGGAAGATCGCCCCACCCCCTACGGGGACCTGGTCGGGTGTGCCGACCGGACCGGTCACGACCGTGTTCGGCGCAGCCTGCGGCGTCGACGCCGCGCCGCACGCCGCCACGGTCAGCCCGCCGGCGACCGCTACTCCCCCGGCCTGCAGGACCGTGCGGCGACTCGGCGTCGAGGCCGTCACCGCGAACCTCGCGCGCCGGCAGCCTTCGTCGCCGTCTTCTTCGCGGCTGGCTTCATCGCCGTCTGCTTGGAGGTCGCCTTCTTGGCGGTCGCCTTCTTCGCGGTCGCCTTCTTCGCGGTCGCCTTCTTCGCGGTCGCCTTCTTCGCGGTCGCGCGCTTCGTCGAGGCGGTCGCCCGGGCACCGGCCGCGCTCGTCAGTGCCGCCGCCACCGGACGTGCACCGCCGACGGGTACCGCACGCGACTGGGCCAGCACCGGCTGCAGGAACTGTCCCGTGTAGCTGTCGGGCATCGCCGCGACGACCTCCGGGGTGCCCTCGGCCACCACGATGCCGCCGCCGGAGCCGCCCTCTGGACCCATGTCGACGAGCCAGTCGGCGCTCTTGATCACGTCGAGGTTGTGCTCGATGACGATGACCGTGTTGCCCTTGTCGACCAGTCCCTGCAGCACCAGAAGCAGCTTGCGGATGTCCTCGAAGTGCAGGCCCGTGGTCGGCTCGTCCAGCACGTAGACGGTGCGACCCGTCGAGCGCTTCTGCAACTCGCTGGCCAGCTTCACCCGCTGCGCCTCACCGCCGGACAGCGTGGTCGCCGGCTGACCCAGACGCACATAACCCAGACCCACGTCGACCAAGGTCGTGAGGTGGCGGCTGATGGCGGGGACCGCTGCGAAGAACTCGGCGGCCTCCTCGATCGGCATGTTGAGGACGTCGGAGATGGTCTTGCCCTTGAAGTGCACCTCGAGCGTCTCACGGTTGTACCGCGCGCCGTGGCAGACCTCGCACGGCACGTAGACGTCGGGCAGGAAGTTCATCTCGATCTTGATCGTGCCGTCGCCCGAGCAGTTCTCGCAGCGGCCGCCCTTGACGTTGAACGAGAACCGGCCCGGCAGGTAGCCGCGCACCTTGGCCTCGGTGGTCTCGGCGAACAGCCGCCGGATGTGATCGAAGACGCCGGTGTACGTCGCGGGGTTCGAGCGCGGGGTGCGCCCGATCGGGCTCTGGTCGACGTGCACGACCTTGTCGAGGTGCTCGAGCCCGCGCACCGTGCGGTGGCGGCCGGGAACGTGCCGGGCGCCGTTCAGCTTGTTGGCCAGCACGTTGTAGAGGATGTCGTTGACCAGCGTCGACTTGCCGGACCCGGACACCCCTGTGACCGCGACGAAGCACCCCAGCGGGAACGAGACGTCGATGCCCCGCAGGTTGTGCTCGCGCGCTGCGACGACCGTCACCTGACGGTCGCGGTCAATCGGACGACGTTCGGCCGGCAGGGCGATCTGCCGGCGACCGGACAGGTACTGACCGGTGAGCGAGTCCGGGTGCTTCAGCAGTCCCTGGACCGGGCCGGAGTGCACCACGTGGCCGCCGTGCTCGCCGGCGCCAGGGCCGATGTCGACGATCCAGTCGGCCTCGCGGATGGTGTCCTCGTCGTGCTCGACGACGATGAGCGTGTTGCCGAGGTCGCGCAGCCGCGTCAACGTCGCGATCAGCCGGTGGTTGTCGCGCTGGTGCAGACCGATGCTCGGCTCGTCCAGGACGTACAGCACGCCGACCAGCCCGGACCCGATCTGCGTCGCCAGCCGGATCCGCTGCGCCTCGCCACCGGACAGCGTGCCCGACGCGCGGTCGAGCGAGAGGTAGTCGAGCCCGACGTCGAGCAGGAACCCCAACCGGGCCTGGATCTCCTTCAGGACGCGCTCGGCGATCTGCTTCTCCCGCGCGGTGAGCTCGAGCGCACCGAGAAACGCCGCGCACTCGCCGATCGGCTTGGCGCAGACCTGAGCGATCGACGCGCCGCCCAGCAGCACGGCGAGCGACTCCGGCTTGAGCCGGGCGCCACCGCAGACGGGGCAGGGGACCTCGCGCATGTAGCCCTCGTAGCGCTCGCGACTCCACTCCGACTCGGTCTCGGAGTGTCGCCGCTGCACGAACGGGATGGCGCCCTCGAACCCGGTGGAGTACGAGCGCTCGCGACCGAAGCGGTTCCGGTAGCGCACGTGAACCTGGTAGTCCTCACCGTGCAGCAGCGCCTCGCGCGCCCGCGCAGGCAGGGCGCGCCACGGCACGTCCATCGAGAAGCCGAGCTGGTCGGCGAGCGCCGTCATCAGGCGCTGGAAGTACTCCGCGGAACCCTGCGTCCAGGGCGCGATGGCACCCTCGGCGAGGGTCAGCTCGTCGTCGGGCACCAGGAGCTCCGGGTCGACCTCCAGCCGCGTGCCCAGACCGGTGCACTCGGGGCAGGCGCCGAAGGGGCTGTTGAAGGAGAAGGAGCGCGGCTCGATCTCGTCCATCGCCAGCGGGTGGTCGTTGGGGCAGGCCATCTTCTCGGAGAACCGCCGCTCACGGGCGGGGTCCTTCGGGTCGGCGTCGACGAGCTCGACGACCAGGATGCCGCCGGCCAGACCGAGCGCCGTCTCGACCGAGTCGGTCAGCCGGCGCTTCGCGGACGCCTTCGCCACGAGCCGGTCGACCACGACGTCGATCGAGTGCTTGAGCTTCTTCTCCAGCGTCGGCGGCTCGGCCAGCCCGACCACCTCGCCGTCGACGCGTGCCCGAGAGAAGCCCTTGGCCTGCAGCTCGCGGAACAGGTCGGCGTACTCGCCCTTGCGCGCGCGCACCACGGGCGCGAGCACCTGGAACCGGGTGCCCTCGGGGAGCTCGAGCAAGCGGTCGACGATCTGCTGCGGGGTCTGCCGCGTCACGGCCTCACCGCAGACCGGGCAGTGCGGGCGACCGGCGCGCGCGAAGAGCAGGCGCAGGTAGTCGTACACCTCGGTGATCGTGCCGACCGTCGAGCGGGGGTTGCGCGAGGTCGACTTCTGGTCGATCGAGACGGCCGGAGACAGGCCCTCGATGAAGTCGACGTCGGGCTTGTCCATCTGCCCCAGGAACTGCCGGGCGTACGCCGACAGCGACTCGACGTAGCGCCGCTGCCCCTCAGCGAAGATCGTGTCGAAGGCGAGGGACGACTTGCCGGAACCGGACAGGCCGGTGAAGACGATCATCGCGTCACGCGGCAGGTCGAGCGAGACGTCCTTGAGGTTGTGCTCGCGCGCGCCGCGCACGATCAGGCTGTCAGCCACGATGGGCTCGCTCCCGCAGGGTCGAAGGCAGTCCGGGCGCTCCCGGAGGGTCCAGACCATGCTAGGTGGCACCACCGACAACGCCCGCGCAGAGTAGTTTCACCGCATGACGGCCTTCGCTGACGACCCGATGCTCACGCACCTGTGTACCCAGACCGACCTGCTGCTGAGCACGATCCGGACGCTGGACGACCACGCCGTCCGCGGCCCCTCGCGCCTGCCGGGCTGGACCCGCGGCCACGTGCTCAGCCACCTCGCCCGCAACGCCGACGGCTTCGCCAACGTGGCCGGCTCGGCCGTCACGGGCCGGATCACCCCCATGTACCTGTCCGTCGAGGCGCGGGACGCCGACATCGAGGCCGGCGCCGACCGGCCGGCGGCCGACCTCGAGGCGGACGTCGAGAGCAGCGCCGAGCGACTGCTGGTGCAGCTGGCCGCCGTCCCCGCCGAGCACCTCGACCTGCAGGTGCCGTCGGGTCGCGGGCCGGACGTGTCGGTCGCCACGGTGCCGTGGACCCGCACGCGCGAGGTCGTCTACCACCACGTCGACCTCGACGCTGGCTTCACCTTCGCCGACGTCCCCGACGTGCTGCTGCGCGCCGGCCTGCTCGAGTGCCCGCCGCGCCTCGCGGACGCGGCACCCGGAGCCCGGATCACCTGCACCCTCGCGGACGGCGAGCTGCTCGACCTCACCGTCGGCGACGGCGCCGTACCCGTGCGCGGGCAGGCCGCCGACGTCCTGGCCTGGCTCACCGGGCGCGGGGACGGGTCGTCACTCGACACCGACGGCCAGCCGCTGCCGACCCTGCCCAGCTGGGGCTGACGTGCCCTCTCCCATCGAGGACTACGCGATCATCGGCGACACCCACACCGCCGCGCTCGTGGGCCGTGACGGCTCCATCGACTGGACCTGCCTGCCCCGCTTCGACTCCCCCGCCTGCTTCGCCGCGCTGCTGGGCGACCCGCGCAACGGCCGCTGGCTGCTCGCACCGGACGTACCGTTCACGGTGACCCGGCGGTACGTCGACCACTCGTTCGTGCTGGAGTCCACCTACACCACCGACGACGGCGTCGTCCGGGTGCTCGACGCCATGCCCGTCGGCGACGGCCGAGCCGACATCGTGCGGCGGGTCGAGGGCGTCACCGGCAGCGTGCGCATGCGTCACGAGTGGGTGGTGCGGTTCGGCTACGGCAAGGTGCGCCCGTGGATCCACCGCATGGTCGACCCGCACGGTCACGCGGCCCTGCACGCGACAGCAGGTCCGGACATGCTCGTGCTGCGCGGCTCGCGCCTGCCCACCGCGGCTGACGGCCGGCACGTCGACACGTTCGACGTCGGCGGCGGCGAGACCATGGACTGGTCGACGACCTGGTTCCACGGCTGGCAGGCCGTCCCCGAGCCCCTCGACGTCGTGGAGCGGCTCGAGGCGACGCGGCAGCGGTGGAGCGAGTGGGCCGCCCGCTGCGACGTCACGGGAGCGTTCCAGGAGCCGTTCCTGCGCTCGCTGCTCGTCCTGCGGCTGCTCACCGACAGCACGACGGGCGGGATCGTCGCCGCTCCCACCACGTCGCTTCCCGAGCAGCTCGGCGGTGAGCGCAACTGGGACTACCGGTTCTGCTGGTTGCGTGACGCGGCGCTGACCCTCGAGGCCCTCGTGGACGCTGACTACACCGCCGAGGCGCAGGAGTGGCGGCTGTGGCTGCTGCGCGCCGTAGCCGGCGACCCCGAGGACCTGCAGATCATGTACGGCGTGGACGGCGGCCGCGACCTGCTCGAACGCGAGCTCGACCACCTGCCCGGCTACGAGGGCTCCCGGCCCGTACGCATCGGCAACGCGGCGTCGGAGCAGCAGCAGACCGACGTCCTCGGCGAGGTGATGGTCGCCCTCCACGCGGCACGGGTCTGCGGCCTCGAGGAGTCCGAGGACGCGTGGGCACTGCAGCGGACCCTCGTCGACGCCCTCGGTGAGCGCTGGCAGCAGCCCGACAACGGCATCTGGGAGATCCGCGGGCAGCGTCAGCACTTCACCCACTCGCGGATCATGGCGTGGGCGGCGTTCGACCGAGCGGTGCTCGCCGTCGAGCGGTTCGGCCTCCCCGGGCCGCTCGAGCGATGGCGGGCGCTGCGCGCCGCCGTGAAGGCGGAGGTGCTCGAGCAGGGGTGGGACGACGAGCTCGGCACGTTCGTGCAGTACTACGGCGCCAAGCACACCGACGCCTCGCTGCTGCAGATGGTGCAGGTCGGGTTCCTGCCCCACGACGACCCGCGCGTCGTCGGCACCATCAGGGCCATCGAGGACGAGCTGCTGGTCGACGGCCTGCTGCTGCGCTATCGCACCGAGCGCGACGTCGACGGCCTGCCGCCGGGTGAGGGCGCGTTCCTCGCCTGCTCGTTCTGGCTCGCCGAGGCCTACGCGCGCACTGGCCGCACCGACGACGCGCACGCGCTGCTCACCCGGCTGTGCGCCCTGGTGAACGACGTCGGGCTGCTCAGCGAGGAGTACGAACCGGCGCAGCGGCGGATGCTCGGCAACATGCCTCAGGCGCTGAGCCACCTCGCGCTGGTGAGCGCCGTCGACGCCTACCGCGCTAGCGTCGGAGCATGAGCGAGTACACCGGTGAGGTGGTGCACGGCGGCCCGAGCGACGTGCGCGAGCTGGCGCACCTGACGATCCGCAAGGCGAGCGTGAGCGAGCAGGACAACAACGCCTACCTGCTCACCTGCCGCGCGACGGGTGAGCAGCTGCTCATCGACGCCGCCGACGACCCCCACCGCCTGCGGGCGCTGGTCGACGAGGGCACGGGCTGGCTCGACGCGGTCGTCACGACGCACCGGCACTGGGACCACCACCGCGCGCTGGCCGACGTCGTCGAGCACACCGGCGCGCGCGTCCTGGCCGGTGCGCAGGACGCCGACGAGCTGCCCGTGCCGGTCGGTGAACGGCTGACTCACGGCGACCGCGTCACCTTCGGCGAGGTCGAGCTCGAGGTGATCCAGCTACGAGGGCACACTCCCGGCTCGGTGGCGCTGCTCTACCGCGACCCCGAAGGCCCCGCGCACCTGTTCACCGGTGACTCGCTCTTCCCCGGCGGCGTCGGCAACACGTTCGGTGACGCCGTCGCGTTCGCCTCGCTCGTCGACGACGTCGAACAGCGAGTGTTCGCGACCCTGGACGACGACACGTGGTTCTACCCCGGGCACGGCAAGGACTCCACGCTCGGTGCGGAGCGTCCGCACCTGGCCGAGTGGCGCGCCCGCGGGTGGTGATCAGCCGCGGGTGATCTCGCGAGGTGACCTCATCGGGTGACCTCAGCCGTTGACGGCGGCCTGCCGCCCGTCACGCCGGGTCTTGGCGAGGCTGGCGGCCGCCGTGACGGCCAGCGTGCCGACGATCACGACCAGCGAGAGCCAGATCGGGATGTCGGGCGCCCAGCCCACTGGCTCCCCGCCGTTGATGAACGGCAGCTCGTTCTCGTGCAACGCGTGCAGGATCAGCTTCACGCCGATGAAGAACAGCAGGACGGCCAGCCCCAGGCTGAGGTACACCAGGCGCTGCAGCAGGCCGCCGATGAGGAAGTAGAGCTGCCGCAGTCCCATCAGCGCGAACACGTTGGCCATGAGCACCAGGTAGGGCTCCTTGGTGAGCCCGTAGATCGCCGGGATGGAATCCAGCGCGAACAGCAGGTCGGTGGTACCCAGCGCGATGAGCACGATGAGCATCGGGGTCACGACCCGCTTGCCCTCCTGCATGACGGTGAGGCGCACGCCGTGGTAGTCGTTCGTCGCCCTCAGGTGCTTGCGCGTCCAGCGGATCAGGGCGTTCTCGTCGTAGTCGTCCTCGTCCGACTGGCCTTCGCGCGCCAGGTGGATCGCGGTGTACACGAGGAACGCGCCGAACAGGTAGAAGATCCAGCTGAAGTTGTTGATCGCCGCTGCGCCGACTCCGATGAAGACGCCCCGGAACACCAGCGCCAGGATGATCCCCACGAGCAGCGCCGTCTGCTGCAGCTGCCGCGGCACGGCGAACTTGGCCATGATGATCAGGAAGATGAACAGGTTGTCGACCGAGAGGCTGTACTCGGTGAGCCAGCCCGCGAAGAACTCGGCCGAGTAGCGGGGGCCGGCGAAGGCCCACACCCCGAGGCCGAACGCCACCGCGGCGACCACGAAGAAGGCCAGGTGGCGCGCCGACTCGCCCATCGAGGGCTCGTGCGGGCGACGGCCGATGACGAAGACGTCGACGAGCAGGAAGAGCAGGGCCACGCCGACGGTCGACAGCCACACCCACGTAGGGACGTTCACGAGCGAGTCCTCCGGTCAGTCGAGGCGCACGGCTACCCGTTGGTGGCGTGCGCTGCTGCCGGAGGTCTCTCCCACCCGCGAGCGGGCCGGCTCCCCGGGACCAGCGAGCTGGTCCGTGGTGACGAGGACGCCGTGCGGGGATACTCCCCTCCGTCGAACCGGACCAGTCTAGCGGGCCCGTGGCCTCACGCGTGCCCCGCGCCCTGCATGGCGCGCAGCTCCTTCTTCAGGTCACCGATCTCGTCACGCAGCCGAGCGGCCAGCTCGAACTGCAGCTCGGCGGCGGCCGAGTGCATCTGGTCGGACAGCTGCTGGATCAGATCGGCCAGGTCGGCCGCCGGCATGCTCGCCAGGCGCCGACGGTCGTCGCCCTGACGCGAACCGAGGCCGGGCACGGGGGCCTTGCCCCGCGACTGGTTGCGGCCCGAGCCGCCCAGGAGCTCGGCGGTGTCGGCGTCTTCGCGGGTGATGAGGTCGGTGATGTCGGCGATCTTCTTGCGCAGCGGCATGGGATCGACACCGCGCTCGCGGTTGTAGGCGACCTGCTTCTCGCGACGGCGGTTGGTCTCGTCGATCGCGTGCTGCATCGACGGGGTGATCGTGTCGGCGTACATGTGCACCTGACCCGACACGTTGCGGGCCGCGCGTCCGATGGTCTGGATCAAGGAGGTGCCCGAGCGCAGGAAGCCCTCCTTGTCGGCGTCCAGGATGCTCACCAGCGAGACCTCGGGCAGGTCCAGACCCTCGCGCAGGAGGTTGATACCGACGAGGACGTCGTACTCCCCCATGCGCAGCTCGCGCAGCAGCTCGACCCGGCGCAGGGTGTCGACCTCGGAGTGCAGGTAGCGCACCCGCACGCCCTGCTCGAGCAAGTAGTCGGTGAGGTCCTCGGACATCTTCTTGGTGAGCGTCGTGACCAGGACGCGCTCGTTGCGCTCGGCCCGCTCGCGGATCTCGTGCAGCAGGTCGTCGATCTGGCCCTTCGTCGGCTTGAGCACCACCTCGGGGTCGACGAGCCCGGTCGGACGGATGATCTGCTCGACGACGCCCTTGCCCTTGGCGAGCTCGTAGGGCCCGGGCGTGGCTGAGAGGTAGACCGTCTGGCCGATCCGCTCGAGGAACTCCTCCCACCTCAGCGGGCGGTTGTCCATGGCGCTCGGCAGGCGGAACCCGTGGTCGACGAGCGCGCGCTTGCGCGACATGTCTCCCTCGTACATCGCGCCGATCTGCGGCACCGTCACGTGCGACTCGTCGATGACGAGCAGGAAGTCCTCGGGGAAGTAGTCGAGCAGGGTGTTCGGCGCTGTGCCGGGGCCGCGGCCGTCGATGTGGCGGCTGTAGTTCTCGATGCCGGAGCAGGAGCCGACCTGGCGCATCATCTCGATGTCGTAGGTCGTGCGCATGCGCAGCCGCTGGGCCTCGAGCAGCTTGTTCTGCCGCTCGAGCTCGGCGAGCCGGTCGGCCAGCTCGTTCTCGATGCCGGCGATGGCCCGTTCCATGCGCTGCGGCCCCGCGACGTAGTGCGTCGCCGGGAAGACGTACATCTCCTGCTCCTCGTGCATCACCTCGCCGGTGAGCGGGTGCAGCGTGTACATGCGCTCGATCTCGTCACCGAAGAACTCGATGCGGATCGCGAGCTCCTCGTAGACCGGGATGATCTCGACCGTGTCGCCCCGCACTCGGAAGGTGCCGCGGGTGAAGGCCAGGTCGTTGCGCGTGTACTGCATCTGCACGAACCGGCGCAGCAGCTCGTCGCGCTCGATCTCGTCGCCGACCTTGAGCCGGGCCATGCGGTCGACGTACTCCTGCGGCGTTCCCAGGCCGTAGATGCACGACACCGAGGCGACCACGACGACGTCACGGCGAGTCAGCAGCGAGTTGGTGGCCGAGTGCCGCAGCCGCTCGACCTCGTCGTTGATCGACGAGTCCTTCTCGATGTAGGTGTCGGTCTGGGCGATGTACGCCTCGGGCTGGTAGTAGTCGTAGTACGACACGAAGTACTCGACCGCGTTGTGCGGCAGCAGCTCGCGGAACTCGTTCGCCAGCTGCGCGGCCAGCGTCTTGTTCGGTGCGAGCACCAGCGTCGGTCGCTGCAGCTTCTCGATCAGCCAGGCCGTGGTGGCGGACTTTCCGGTGCCCGTGGCGCCCAGCAGGACGACGTCCTTCTCGCCGGACTGCACGCGCTGCGTGAGCTCGGCGATCGCCTGCGGCTGGTCGCCGGACGGCTGGAAGTCCGACTCGACGCGGAAGGGCGCGACGCGACGCTGCAGATCGGTGACCGGTCTCATGGCACCACCGTAAGCGTCCCCACCGACAGCGCCACTCCCCCGGCTGCGGCACCGACGTCCGTCAGCCGGCGGACCACCCGCTCGCCGCCGCCCAGGCGAGGGCACGCTGGTGCGCCGGTGCCCACCAGCTCTCCTTCGCCTCCGCGTAGTCCCCGGCACCCAGACCCGAGGCGGCGAGGGCCTGCTTGCGCGCCGCGTAGGCGTCACGCTCGCCCGGCTCGGCGCGCAGCCAGTCGCGCAGCAGCAAGGCCATGCGCCACCCCGGCCCACCGACCTCACGCACGTGCAGGTGGACGACGACGGCCGGGTCGGCGCCGCCGTGCATCCGCTTCACCCAGTGGCCGGGGTCGGCGTCGACGTCCGGCACGACCGTGTCACGCTTCGCACCGATCAGGGGGAAGCCCGCCTCCGCCAGCGCGTCGGCCAGGGTGTCGGCCGCGTGCAGGTCGGCGACCGCCAGCTGGAGGTCGATCACCGGCTTGGCCGGCAGGCCGGGTACGGCCGTCGAGCCGATGTGCTCGACGCCGCGGCCCAGGTCGCCGGCCGCCCGCGCCACGCGCTCGGCGAGCCGGGCCGCGGTGGCGGCCCACGCCTCGTGGTCGCGGGCCAGCACCACGCGCTCGGGACGTCGCACGACGGTGCGCGTGCGGACGTTGCGCTCGAACGGCACCAGGCGCTCGTCCCAGAGCCGACGCACCTCCTCGGCGACCACCTCGCGGCTTCGGTGGGTATCGACCCAGACGTCGGCCGCAGCCCGTCGCTGCTCGGTCGTGGCCTGGGCGGCGATCCGGGCCCGGGCTTCGTCGTCCGTCATGGGCCGAGAGGCGACCAGCCGGCGGACCCGCACGTCCTGCGGCGCGTCGACGACGACGACCAGGTGGTACAGCGCGCCCATGTGCTTCTCGACGATGAGCGGCACGTCGTGGACGACGATCGCGTCCGACGGCGCGGCGGCCACCAGGTCCGCGGTGCGCTGCGCGACCAGCGGGTGGGTGATCTGCTCGAGGGCGCGCCGACGGGCGACGTCCCCGAAGACCAGCCGGGCCAGAGCGGGGCGGTCCAGGGCGCCGTCGCCATCGAGCACCTGGGTGCCGAACTCGTGCACCACCATGGCCAGCCCGGGGCTACCGGGCGCCACCACCTCGCGGGCCAGGACGTCGGCGTCCACGACGAGGGCGCCGAGGTCGCGCAGCAGCGCCGCCACCGTCGACTTGCCCGCTCCGATCCCGCCGGTGAGCCCGATCCTCAGCACGCCGCGACTCTAGCGGCGCCGACAGTTCCCGAGGCTTCTGGCCGCTTCTCGAGGGGTGCAACCCTCGGCAAGCGGCATGTCCCCCACTGAACGTGATCAACGTCGGGAACGTGCGACGGCCCCCGCACCGAGAAGGTGCGAGGGCCGTCGAGCCGGCGTGGGTCAGTTGCCGGTGAGCTTCTCCCGCAGAGCAGCGAGCGCCTCGTCGGAGGCCAGCGTGCCCTCGCCGCCCGACGCCTGCACGGCGTCGGCCGGGGTGGCGCTGGCCGACTCCGCCGAGCCCGACTCCGAGGAGTAGGACGTCGGGGTGTCGCCGGACGCCCGAGCCTCCGAGTCGGCCTTGGCGGCGTCCTCGATCTGCTTCTTGTGGGCCTCCCAGCGAGCGTGCGCCTCGGCGTACTGCTTCTCCCAGACCTCGCGCTGTGCCTCGTAGCCCTCGAGCCACTCGTTGGTCTCGGGGTCGAAGCCCTCGGGGTACTTGTAGTTCCCCTGCTCGTCGTACTCGGCAGCCATGCCGTAGAGCGTCGGGTCGAACTCCGCGACCTGCCCCGAAGCGGCGTCGTTGGCCTGCTTCAGCGACAGCGAGATCCGGCGACGCTCGAGGTCGATGTCGATCACGCGGACGAAGATCTCGTCGCCGACCTGCACGACCTGCTCGGGGATCTCGACGTGGCGCTCGGCGAGCTCGGAGATGTGCACCAGACCCTCGATGCCCTCGTCGACGCGCACGAACGCACCGAACGGGACGAGCTTGGTGACCTTGCCGGGCACGACCTGCCCGATGCCGTGAGTGCGCGCGAACTGCTGCCAGGGGTCCTCCTGCGTCGCCTTGAGCGACAGCGAGACCCGCTCGCGGTCCATGTCGACGTCGAGGACCTCGACGGTGACCTCCTGGCCCACCTCGACGACCTCGCTCGGGTGGTCGATGTGCTTCCAGGACAGCTCGGAGACGTGCACGAGACCGTCGACGCCGCCGAGGTCGACGAACGCACCGAAGTTGACGATCGAGGACACGACGCCGGAGCGGACCTGACCCTTCTGCAGGGTCTGCAGGAAGGTCTGGCGCACCTCGGACTGCGTCTGCTCGAGCCACGCCCGACGCGACAGCACGACGTTGTTGCGGTTCTTGTCGAGCTCGATGATCTTGGCCTCGAGCTCCTTGCCGACGTACGGCTGGAGGTCACGGACGCGACGCATCTCGACCAGCGACGCCGGCAGGAAGCCGCGCAGCCCGATGTCGATGATCAGACCACCCTTGACGACCTCGATCACCGTGCCGGTGACGATGCCGTCCTCCTCCTTGACCTTCTCGATCGTGCCCCAGGCGCGCTCGTACTGCGCACGCTTCTTGGACAGGATGAGCCGGCCCTCCTTGTCCTCCTTCTGGAGAACCAGGGCCTCGACCTCGTCACCGACCGACACGACCTCGTTCGGGTCGACGTCGTGCTTGATGGAGAGCTCGCGGGAGGGGATGACCCCCTCGGTCTTGTAGCCGATGTCGAGCAGGACCTCGTCCCGGTCGACCTTGACGATGACTCCCTCGACGATGTCGCCGTCGTTGAAGTACTTGATCGTCTCGTCGATGGCGGCGAGGAAGTCCTCAGCCGAACCGATGTCGTTGACAGCGACCTGAGGTGCGCTGGCGCGTTCGGTGGTGCTGGCAGTCATGTAGTGGGGGCTCCGATGCGGACAATGAGTTGAGAGGTGGACAGGATGTGACGTCGCCGTGGCCGGTCACCCCCTGAAGGCAGGCGAGACCGCACACGTGTGCGACGTTCTACCCTAACGATGCGGTCCACCGCTGGTCAACGCGGGTCGGTGATCCGTCCCGCTCGTCGCGGCCGGATGGCCGTCAGCGGGGCGAACGCGACTGCGCTCGCGCCCGCAGCAGCTGCCGGGCGAGGGCGACCGGAGCCGGCGCCGAGGCGCCACGCTCAGGCCGTGCGGCCAGCTCGAGCACCGCGAACAGGTCGAGGTCGACGGCGCGGTGCAGCCAGTCGTCGTCGAAGCCGGCCGTCGACGTGGTGCCGCGCTCGTGCAGGCCGGCGTGCAGCGCGTCGACCAGCCCGCGGCGAAAGGCCGTCCACGATGCCGCGCCGGCCCCGCCGGCCGCCGCCCCCTGGTCGGCGCCGCGCAGGAGGTTGCCGACGTCCTCGGCCCAGTCGCCAGCGTGGGAGTACTCCCAGTCGAGCACGGCGCGCAGCCGGCCGGTGTTGGGGTCGGCGACGAGGTTCTTGCCGTTGAGATCGCCGTGCACCAGCGACACCGGCCGCTCCCCCGCCGAGGCGAGCCGGTGGGACGCCGCGCGCACGAGCGGGCGCAGTCCCGGGGTCGACCGCCGGCCGAGACCCGCCGCGGCGAGGCCGGGCTCGAGGTGCTCGAACCAGGCTTGCAGGGTGCGCAGGTGATCCGGCCACTCACCGACCCGCAGGTCGGCGTCCAGCCAGGGGCCCGGCCGGTCGGACCGGACCCCGCGCAGCACCGAGACCAGCCGCGCGCACTGACGACCCAGCGCGTTGGCCGCGGGCACGGGCAGGCCGCGGTCGAGCAGCACGTCCGCCCGCTGGCCCTCGACGCCGGCGGTGACGATGTACGGCGGCAGGCCCGACACGCCACGCGGCTCCGCGGCCAGCACCTGAGGCTGCGGCACCAGGCCGTGCAGGCGTCGCATCACGGCGAGGTCGATGACCGCCCGACGCGGCTCGCGCAGGTAGAGCCGCAAGTAGGCCTGCTCCCGGAAGTAGGTGCCGACGAACGTCTCGCTGCTGTACCCCCCGTCGGCCGCGCGGGCGTCATGAAGGACCTTCGCGGCAAGACGGAGCGGATCGGACGCGGGCACGGAGGGAATCTCAGCACACCGGCAGAGGCGTGTCGCGCTGGCCCTCGGCGTGTCCGCGGGCTCGTTCGGCCGTCAGTCCGTCAGTCCGTGAGCGAAGCCAGCAGCACCTGCTCGATGTCCGCGGGGCTGCGCGCCGTGAAGGTGGCCCCACCCGTGGCGGCGGCGATCGCCTTCAGCGCCGCGGCGTCCGCCTGCTCGCCGTACGCGATCGTGAACACTCGCACCGGCCGGCTCGTGCTGCGCTCCGCCGTCAGGGTCTTCACCAGCTGCTGCAGGGACTGGCTGCCGGCGTCGTCGTTCTTGCCGTCACTGAGCAGCACGACGACGTCGGTGTCGGGCTGCCACTTCGACCGCATCTCGCGCACGGCGGCCAAGGTCGTGTCGTACAGGCCGGTGTCGCCGCCGGCCCGCAGGGCGGTGATGCCGCTCAGCACGGCCTCGCGGCGGGTGGTCCCGCTGACGGCTTCGCCCGTGCCACCGAGGGGCACGACCACCCGGTAGTCCTTGGCACCGTCGAGCCGACGGGAGAACTGCCACAGGCCGAGCGACGACCGGTCGGAGAAGGAGGTCACCGCTGAGCGCAGGGCCTGCTGAGCCAGCTGCAGTCGGGACAGGCCGAGCTTGGGGACCTGCTGCTTCATGGAGCCCGAGACGTCCACGACGAGCAGCACCGACCCCCGCCGTTCCAGGGCCGACCACGACTGCAGCGCACGGGTGATGGACTGCAGGCTGGGCTGCGAGAGCTCCAGTGTCGGCACCGGCACCTGGCGAGCGCTGGCGCCGACGCCGACGGTGGCCGGCCCGGTCGGCGTGCCGGCGGGTGCGCCCGGCACGCGCCACCCGTCGGCGGCGAACGCGTGGTTGCCGGCTGCGGTCAGCAGGAAGTTCTGGAACATGTCGGCGGCGGTCATGGCGCGCACCCGGTCGAGCGAGGTCCCGTAGAGCGGCAGGTAGCCCACCTTGGACGCCGAGCCGCTCACGCCCACGGGGACGGCGGCGAGCGGGACGGTCGGGCGAGTGGTGTTGAACGCGCGGACCTCGCGCTCGGTCGACGGTGTGATCATCGAGTCGCGCAGCGCCTCCGCGCTCGACCGTGCGGGGTCGGTGAGGCTCGCGACCGCCAGCTTGTCGGTGACGTCGAGCGTGCTGAGCGCGTTCTGCACGCGCAGCATGCCGCCACGCAGCTGCGCCGGCGTGGCCGAGTCGCTGTCGAGACGCGCGAAGAGCGTCATCAGCCCATCGAGGCCGGCCGAGGATTCCTGCGGCGACTGCCACCCCACCCGGACGCGGCCCCACTCGGGGTGTCCGAACCTCGCCCAGCCAGCGGGGTCCTTCGCCAGCGTGACCAGGTCGTCGAGCTCGACGGCGCGGTCGGGCCAGCCGACTGCCTCGGCCATCGGCTCGGGCATGGCGGCGACGACGGGTGAGTAGGCGATGATCGGGAAGACGTCGGGCAGCAGCCGGTCGACCTCAGGCCGACGCGACAGCACCTTCGCCCAGGTCGAGGACTCGGGGATCCAGACGTCCATGCCGGGGTCGCGCCCGCTCTGGGCGGCCCGCAGGAGGTCGGCGCCGACCTGGTCGACCGACCGGGCCGTGACGTCGACGCTGACGCAGCCGGTGTCGACCTGGGGGTGCGTCCGCTCGAAGGCGGCCGCCTCCGTCGTCACGGCGGCCGCGACCGACGACAAGGCGACCACGCGCAACCGCACCGGGCTGCCGCTGCAGGACGCCGCGCCTCGCGCCTGGTAGCCCCACCAGGCCAGGCCGGTGGTCCCCAGCACGACCACGAGCAGTGTCACCAGCCCCGCGACGGTACGCGCGCGGTGCCGGGAGCGCTTGGCGCGATGACGGGCCCGCAACTGGGCGCGGGTCAGCTCGTGGGTCGACATGCGCGGCTAGCCCCCTGTGACGGTCAGTGCACGACAGCGGCGCGCACCCGGTACGAGCCCACAAAATGGTGACACAGGATCACCACTCGAGTCAGCCCCTCGCGTCTGCGCGTGCTGCGGATGATCAGCGCCTTGCGCGGATCCTCACTCTCAGTAGTGATGTGATCTAGCCCATATCGGACGTTCCCAGCGCTTCCTCCCCGCCATGCACCGTGCCGCGGCGCCCCACCATTCCGGGTGATCGTCGTCCTGCGAGACGCTGTCGGGATGTCCCACGAACCCGTCCACGACGTCCGGCGACGCGATGCCGACACGGCGGAGACCGCTCGCGCCAACCGCCACTGGTGGGACGCCGAGGCCCCCGACTACTACACCGAGCACGGCCGCTTCCTCGGAGACGAGCGGTTCGTGTGGGGTCCTGAGGGTGTGGACGAGGCGGACGTCGGACTGCTGGGCGACGTGAGCCGACGGCAGGTGCTCGAGGTGGGCGCCGGCGCGGCGCAGTGCTCGCGGTGGCTCGCGAAGCACGGTGCGCGCGTCACGGCCACCGACTTGTCGATCGGCATGCTGCGGCAAGGTCAGCAGATCGAACGGCGGTTCGGTGCCGCCGCGGTGCCCCTGGTGCAGGCCGATGCGAGCCGGCTGCCGTTCACCGACGCGTCGTTCGATGTCGCGTGCTCGGCCTACGGCGCAGTGCCGTTCGTGGCCGACAGCGCGGCGTTGATGCGCGAGGTCGCTCGGGTGGTGCGGCCGGGGGGCCGGTGGGTGTTCTCGGTGTCGCACCCGATGCGGTGGGCTCTGCCCGACGACCCGGGCGAGGCGGGGTTGGTCGTGCGCTCGTCGTACTTCGACCGGACGCCGTACGTCGAGGAGGGTGAGGACGGCGCGGCCATCTACGTCGAGCACCACCGCACCCTGGGCGACCGGGTGCGCGAGCTCGTGGCCGCCGGCTTCGTCCTCGAGGACCTGGTGGAGCCGGAGTGGCCGGACACCAACGATCAGGTGTGGGGCGGGTGGAGCCCGTTGCGCGGGCGGCTCATCCCGGGGACGGCGATCTTCGTGTGCCGGCGAGCCTGATTCCTGCTGCGCTCGTTCGGCCGGACGCCGAAGGGGCACCGAGCATGCGCTCGGTGCCCCTTCGTGACCGTCAGGTCAGGCGTTCTCAGACCAGCCGCTGGCGGACGGCTGCGGCCGCGCCGCCGCCGATCGCGAAGACCGCGAGCGCGCCGAGGCCGCGGGCCCAGTTGCGGCCGCCTTCGCCGTCCTCGCCTGCGATCTCGAGGGTGTAGGCGGTCTGACCCGTCGCACCCTCGGGAGCGCCGTAGGCCATGGCCTCGGTCTGTGCGCGGTCGGCACCGGCCTTGATCAGCGCGTACTTCTCGCCGAACTGCTGGGCGGTGTCCTTGCCCTTGCCGATGAGCACCTTGGTGCCCTGATCGGAGAGCTGCTGCGCGCCGTCCTTGATCTTCGGCGCACCCGCGGCGGCCTGGTCGAGGCCGTCCGCGAGCTGACCGGAGCCGGTGGCGGCGTCCTGCAGGCCGCTCTGGAGCTGGTTGGCTCCGCTGGCGAGCTGACCGGCGCCGTCGTCCAGCTGCTTGGCCCCAGCGGCCGCGTCACCCGCACCCTTGGCCAGGTCGGAGCCACCGGCGACCAGTCGCTTGAAGTCGGCGTCGCCCGTGATCCCCGCGGCGATGCCGTCGACCAGCGAGAACATGCCGCCCTGCACCAGCTGCAGCACCTGCGAGAACCCGCAGTTGTCCGGGAAGTTCTTGTCCTTCGGCGAGCACTCGGAGTACAGCGAGGCACGCAGTGCCGCCACGCCGTACTGCAGCGTCGGTGCCTGCACCGTGGGGCTACCCAGGCCCTTGTCGATCTGGTCGAGGCCGTAGAGCAGGGTGTCAGCCGTCGCGGCACTGCCGATGCCGTTGTTGATGCCGATCAGCGCCCGCATCGCCGTTCCCGGCGCGGGTGCATCGCGGTCGCCGATCTTCTGCAACAGGCCGCCCAACACGGCGTCCACCAGCTCCGGCTCGACCGTGGTCGCGAACGTGGACGGGGCCGGGAAGTCGGCGATGGTGTTGGTAGTGCGCCCAACCTTGGCGCAGTAAGTGATCGACGCCAGCGCGGGGTTGACAGGGGCCAGTGCCCGCAGCGGCGATGCCTTGCCGCAGTCGAGGACCGCTGGGCCACGCAGGTACTGCACGGCCTCCTTCGCGCCGACCGAGCCGAGCTGTGTCTGAATCGTCGACAGGCTCAGCAGCGCCGGAGCGGTCGACGGGGCCGACCCGGTGCTGAGCTGCCCCTTGAGAAGCGCAGCGACCTGCTGGATGCCACAAGGGTTGGTGGCATTCTCCGGGTCAGCGGTGTTGCACGCCGGGTTGGACAGGCCACCCTGCAGTAGCGGCAGGTTGTCGTCGATCTGCTTCAGACCGGCGGCGATCTGCTTCAGGCCGCCCATGACCGTGTCGCTGTCATTGGACGTCGTGTTGCCGATGCCCTGGATCAGCAGGTCCATGGTGCCGATCAGCGTCTGGAAGTCGGGGTCCTGACCGATCGTCGTCGGCAGGTCCTTGAGAGAGGCGCGCAGGGTCTTCAGACCGTCGGCGAGCTGCTTCGCACCCGGTGCGAGCTTGCCGTTCAGACCCGACGAGAGCTGACCGGTGCCGGCCTTGAGCTGGCCGGCGCCGTCCGCGAGCTTGGCGGCACCCGGGGCCGCCTGACCGGCGAGACCGGCATTGAGCTGGTTGGCGCCGTCCTTGAGCTTGAGCAGACCAGCGAGCAGGGTGCTGGCGCCGTCGCGCAGCTTCAGCAGGTTCTCGTCGATCTGGATCGCACCGTCGGTGAGCTGGGCGCCGGTGTCGGCGCCGCCCTTGTAGCTGTCGGCTCCGCCCTTGAACGACGGGCTCTGCAGCGGGTTCACGGGCAGCGCCGAGATGGAGGCCGCCGGCACGACGCCGTCGCTGATCTTGGCCTTGTAGCCGAACTCCGCCGTGTCCGACCCGATCGGCGGGAACAGCGTCATCGTGAACGACAGCTTGGTGCCGCCGCGGCCGTCACCGGCCATGTTGGCCTGGTCGGACTGCACGTCGGTGAAGGTGGACGGCAGCGTGGTCGAGAGCGAACCGACCATCGGGATGACGACCTGCTCGTCCTTGGTCATCTGCGTGCCGGTGCCGTCGTCGAAGCTCACCGAGCCGCTCTTGCCGGTGACGTTCGTGACCTTGTAGTGCACCTCGAGGATGCCGCTCTTGCCGACGACGTCGCCGGGCTTCACCTGCTTGCCATCGAGGGTGTAGGTGATCTCGACCTTCAGCGGGAGGTCCTTGGTGAAGTTGCTGACGGTGCGCAGCCGCTTCTCGCCGCTGACGTCGACCTTGGTGACGAGCTTGCCGTCCTTGACGTCGAAGCCCCCGAAGCCGTCCAGGTTGCGCAGGCCGTCGGTGGAGACGGGGTTGGCGACGTCGACCTGGCCCTGGCCGGTGAAGGCCAGCTGCTCGTAGACGCGCTTGTCCTTGACCTTGCCCGAGGCGTCGAGATGGGCCTGGATCGTCTCGGTGTTCGACACCGTGACGTCGGTCGCCGCCAGTGCCGGGCCGGCACCGAGCAGCAGGGCGGCGGGAGCCGCGGCACCGGCCAGCGCGAGGCGGAAGGCGGTGGAGTGGCGAAGGGTCACGGCGCGGTCTCCGAAACGGTCTCGTCGTGGCGGGTCTGGGCGGCTTCGGCCCTGCGGTTGACCGCGATCTGGGGGCCGAGGAAGGCGGTGGCGAGGTAGCCGAGCGCAGCGGCCAGCAGCACGGTGGTCGCCGCGGTGGGCGACTCGTGCACGAACTGCGAGGGGGCGTTGGTGTAGGTCTCCTCGTAGGCGCCGACGATGGCGGCGGCCCCCACGAGCATGCTCCACAGGGGCAGGCGGGTCAGTGTCGCGGCGGACACCACCAAGCAGGCGGCGAGCACCAGGAACGCGGCGACCGCACGGCCACCGGAGGAGTCCGGCAGCACCGCGGCGCGGACGGCGAAGCCGATCCACGCGAACACGAAGCCGACCCCGAAACCGACCAGACGCTCCCAGGGGGCGCGATCAGGCACGAGGCCGATGACTCCCCCGAGCGCCGCGCCGAGCAGCGCGACGTGCTGGAGGTCGAGGCCGAGGAACTCCCCCAAGCCCACCACCAGCGCCGCCATGACAGCGAGCACGAGCCCGCCGACGACATTCTTCGTCATGTCCACCTCTGAGCAGGGCGAAGCCGTCATGACGGTCACGTCCGGTGAGTGACCACGGCCGTGAATATCTACCACACGGTAACTTGCGAGAACAGGACTTACGGCGTATCAGGACGTCACGAATCCGCTACGACGGGCCACGGCGGCGGGACGAAGTCCTTCGTGACCCCTCTGGCGTCGTACAGAGCGACGGCCAGACGCGCGGCGTCAGGCCGGGCGCGCGTGCGCACCCAGGAGTCGAGCAGGTCGACGACGGCAAGCCGCTGGGCCACCGTGAAGTTGCAGTGACCGGCGCCGTACGGAGCCGGCGCCGCGTAGGTCTTCGGCGGTTCCACGTAGAGCTGGAGGAGCTGCGCCGTGCGGCCGCGCGAGCCCACGCGGTCGCGGAAGAGCCGCTCGTTCTGCACGAGCACGAGGGGGTCGTCCGTGGTGTGCATGGTGATCGTCGGCACGCGCAGGTCGCCGCTGGGCTCCCCGAGCGCGGCCGCCTTCTCGCGCGCCGCGGGAGACGCCGAGACGCGCCGCCCGGCGTCGAGCAGGCGCAGCAGCCGATCGGTCGCGCCCGCGCCGCCCAGCGCGTCGATGGCCGCCCGCTCGGAGTCCGAGACGCGTGGGCGGTAGTCGGTCCCGACGTTGGACGACGGGTTGCCGCCCGCCCGTTGCTCGATCTCGTAGCGCCCGTAGGTGCCGTAGCCGAGGCCCGTGATCACGGCCTCCGCAGCCGCACCGATGCGAGAGTCGGGGGTCGAGCCGTCGAAGCGGGACGTCTGGTCGGGCGCGTCGACCAGCGCCGCCACCAGGGCCAGGCGCGCCGCGGACGCACCGCCCCGCGCAGCGGCCGACACGACCGCCCGCTGGCCGACCTGCCACTGGGCGACCGCCGCCTGGTGACTGGCGTAGCCGGTGAGCTGCAGGGTGGGCGCGAGCAGGACCTTGACGGCGTAGGCGACGTCGACTGCGACGTCGAGGTTCTCGTTCGTGCCCCCGAGAACGCCGCACAGCGCAGCCGCGCCCCTGACCCAGGGCAGCTGCTTCTCAGCCAGCGTCTGCGTGACCAAGCCACCCAGCGAGTCACCCCAGAGATACACCCGGCGCGGCCGCCCGATCGTGGCAGCGAAGTAGTCGTAGAGCTTCTCGTCGGCAGCGACGCCCTCGCGGACGGCCCAACCATTGCGCGAGTAGGAGGAGCCGGCGAGGGCGTACCCGTCGTCGAGCAAGGCCTTCGCGACGTCCTCGCCCGGCGCCGGCACGGCGTCAGTCGATGGCTTGGCGAAGTCGGGTGGCACCGGCTGAGCGAAGCGGTAGCCGTGTGAGTACAGCAGCAAGGTGCCGTTCCACCGTGCCGGCATCACGATGCGGTAGCGGGCCCCCTGGAGCGTTCCCTCGCACGCGACCTGGCTGCAGCTCTTGGCGGCGACCGGCTGCTCGCTCGGAGCGTCCGCGGCCTTCGAGGATCCGGTGCACGCCGCCAGCAGACCAGCGACGACGGCGACGACGAGCCCAGCGACGGGCCGACCGCGCATCAGTGACCAGCGGCTTCCCATGAGGGGCCGACGCCCACGGAGACCTCCAGCGGCACCGCGAGGTCGGCCGCCTCGCCCATGGCCCGGCGTACGAGCGCCTCCAGCGCGTCGTGCTCACCAGGCGCGACGTCGAACACCAGCTCGTCGTGCACCTGCAGCAGCATGCGCGAGCGCAGGCCCTCGTCGTCGAGGTCAGCAGCCAAGCGCAGCATGGCGACCTTGATGATGTCGGCGGCGGACCCCTGGATCGGCGCGTTCAACGCCATCCGCTCGGCGGCCTCCCGCCGCTGACGGTTGTCGCTCGTGAGGTCGGGCAGGTATCGGCGACGCCCCAGCATCGTCTCGGTGTAGCCGGTGCGGCGGGCCTCGTCGACCACCGAGGTGAGGTAGTCCCGGACGCCGCCGAAACGCTCGAAGTACTCCTGCATCAGCCCCCGCGCCTCGTCGACGTCGATGCGCAGCTGGCGCGAGAGACCGAAAGCGGACAGGCCGTACGCCAGGCCGTAGCTCATGGCCTTCACCTTGCTGCGCATGGCCGGCGTGACGTCCTCGGGCTCGACGCCGAAGACGCGGGCCCCGACGAACCGGTGAAGGTCCTCCCCCGTGTTGAACGCCTCGATGAGCCCGGCGTCACCCGACAGGTGCGCCATGATGCGCATCTCGATCTGGCTGTAGTCGGCCGTCATGAGGTCCTCGAACCCCGGCCCGACCACGAAGGCCTCACGAATGCGCCGCCCCTCCTCGGTACGGATCGGGATGTTCTGCAGGTTGGGGTCGGTGCTGCTCAGCCGACCCGTGGCCGCGATGGTCTGGTGGTACGTCGTGTGGATGCGGCCGTCGTCCGCCACGGTCTTGCGCAGGCCCTCGACGGTCTGGCGCAGCCGCGAGACGTCGCGGTGGCGCAGCAGGGCCTCGAGGAACGGGTGCGGGCTCTTGGCGAACAGATCGGTGAGCGCGTCCGCGTCCGTCGTGTAGCCGGTCTTGGTGCGCTTGGTCTTGGGCATCGCCAGCTCGTCGAACAGCACGGCCTGCAGCTGCTTCGGCGAGCCGAGGTTCAGCACGCGGGGGGTGCCGTCAGCGTTCGGCGGCAACGCGGCCATGGCCTCGTCGGCGGCGCGCTTGACCTCACCGGCGAAGTTGGCCTCCAGATCGGCCAGTCGCTCGTCGTCGACCGCGATGCCGACCCGCTCCATCTCCGACAGCACCCGCACGAGAGGCAGCTCGACGTCGCGCAGCAGCTCGCCCCCACCGCGCTGGGCCAGCTCGGCGTCGAGCTTGTCGGCGAGGTCGAGCACGGCTCGGGCCCGCACCATCGCGCTGTCGTGCTCCGCTCCCCCGTCGCCGGTGTCGAGCGTCAGCTGGCCGGACTCCTCCTCGGTCTCCAGCCGCAGCTCGCGTCCGAGGTGCCGCAGGACGAGGTCGGCGAGATCGTAGGAGCGCTGATCGGGCCGCACGAGGTACGCGGCCAGCGCCGTGTCGCTCACCACGCCGCGCAAGGGCATCCCACGCGCCCACAGGGCGTGCCCAGGGCCCTTGCTGTCGTGCAGCGCCTTCGGGCGGTCGACGTCACCGAGCCACTCGGCCACCGCGCGCTCGGCGTCGGCGTCGAGCTCGGCCAGCTCCAGGTAGGCGGCGGAGCCGTCAGCAGCTGCCACCGCGATGCCGTGGGCGTCTCCGGTGCCCCGACCCCAAGAACCGACGACGTGCACGCCCGTGCGGACCCCTACACCGGCGTGCTGCCCCAGCCAGTCGGCGACCTCGTCGGACACCAGCCGCGACGTCGCAAGGTCGAAGCCGCCCTCGGCCTCGGGCTCGGGTGCGTCGACGGTGGAGAAGAGCCGCTCGCGCAGTACGCGGAACTCCAGGCCGTCGAAGACCTGGTGCACCTGGTCGCGGTCCCACTGCTGGCGGGCGAGGTCCGCCGGCCCGAGGGGGAGGTCGAGGTCGCACACGAGCGCGTTGAGCCGGCGGTTGCGCAGCACGCCCTCGAGGTGCTCGCGCAGGCTCTCGCCCGCCTTGCCCTTGATGAGGTCGACGTTGGCTACCAGGCCGTGCAGGTCGCCGTACGCGGTGATCCACTTCGCGGCGGTCTTGGGGCCGACGCCGGGCACGCCCGGCAGGTTGTCGCTGGACTCGCCGACCAGCGCGGCGAGGTCGCTGTAGCGCTCGGGCGGGACGCCGTACCGCTCGACCACCGCGTCTGGCGTCATGCGCCACAGGTCGGAGACACCGCGCACCGGGTAGAGCACCGTGGTCGACGGGGAGATCAGCTGGAAGGTGTCGCGGTCGCCCGAGCAGATGAGCACCTCCATGCCCTGCTCTCGGGCCTGCGTGGCCAAAGTGGCGATGACGTCGTCAGCCTCGTAGCCCTCCTTCTCGATCACCGGGATGCGCAGCGCGGCGAGCACCTCGTGCAGCAGCGACACCTGCCCGCGGAACTCGTCGGGCGTCGACGACCGGCCGGCCTTGTACTCGGCGTACTGCTCGGTGCGGAACGTCTGCCGCGAGACGTCGAACGACACCGCCAGGTGCGTTGGCTGCTCGTCACGCAGGAGGTTGATCAGCATCGAGGTGAAGCCGTAGACCGCGTTGGTGGTCTGCCCCGTGGAGGTCGAGAAGTTCTCGACCGGCAGCGCGAAGAACGCCCGGTAGGCCAGCGAGTGGCCGTCGAGCAGCAGCAGGCGAGGCGTGGCGCCGTCGGACGCGGTGTCAGCGGGGGCAGCGGGAGTCACGCGCCAACCCTAGAGCCGCCCGCCGACAACCGGGCGTCGCCCTCGGGCGGCCGAGTACGGCTAGACGCCGCTGGAGGCGCGCAGCGAGATGGCCCGGCTGCGTGCGCGCAGCGAGCGGCGGCGTAGCACGGTGGCGTCACGGGCCAGGCACGGCTCGGGCACCAGCCGCCGGCGCAGCGCCGCGACCGAGGCGACGCGGCGGACGACGAAGGGGCTGAAGCCGAGCCGGGCGAAGAAGCGCTGACCGTCACGTCCGGTCGCCGGCACGCTGGTCGAAATCTGCCCAGCGCCCCCCTGCTCGGCGAACGTCGTCGCGCGGGCGATGAGGGCGCGTCCGACGCCCTGTCGGCGGCACTCCTCGCGCACGAACAGGTGCTCGATCGCCACAGTGGGCTCGTCGAGCAGCGGCAGGAGCGGGCCTCGCGAGAGCACGACGAAGCCGACGTCCAGACCGTCGACCGCCGCAAGGAAGGCGTCGACCCGATCTCGCCGCAGTGCCTGGGACAGCGCGTCCACCACGTCGACGACGTCGCGGTTGTGGCCGCGAGGGGCCGGACGGGACTGCGCCCAGAGCTCGGCGAGGGCGGCCACGTCGGCCAGCGACTCGGCGTCCACCACTCGAACGCTGACCTGCGATGGGGCCACGTATCCTCCTGACGGCGTCCGCGGGGCCCCCACCCGAGGTTTGCGATGGTGGTCGCGAGTTCGTCGCGATCCGGAGCAGACCTTACGACTTCTTTACCCTCTGACGGTAGCCTCCTGGCAATTCGACATCGAGGCGGGGGTTCGAGCGCGTGATCCGTGGTGCGGGGACGGCGCTCAACGTGGCGTCCGTCGTGGTCGGTTCGGGGCTGGGGATGCTCCTCGGCCACCGGTTCCCGCAGCGCACCCGTGACGTGGTCACCGACGGCCTGGGGCTGCTCACGCTGATGGCCGCAGCACTGTCGGCCGCGGCGGTGCTCGACCGGCCCTTCGGTGCCGCGGTCGGACGCGGCGGGCCGGTTCTCGTCGTGCTGGGTGCGCTGCTCGTCGGCGGCATCATCGGGTCGCTGCTGCGCCTGGAGGAGCGCCTGGCGGCGCTCGGGCCGCGGCTGCACCGCCGGTTCGCCAGGGAGGACGTCGGCGATGCCCACCCGAGCCGCCAGCGGTTCGCCGACGGGTTCATGACGGCCTCGCTGGTCTTCTGCGTGGGGCCGCTGACCGTGCTCGGCAGCATCGAGGACGGCCTCGGGCACGGCATCCAGCAGCTCGCGCTGAAGTCGACGCTGGACGGCTTCGCCGCCGTCGCCTTCGCGGCGAGCTTCGGCGTCGGCGTGATGGCCGCTGCGGTCACCGTGGCGGTGGTGCAGGGTGGGCTGACGGCGGTCGGTCTCCTGCTCGGTGACGTCCTGCCGGACCCGGCGGTGAGCGCGCTGACGGCGACGGGCGGCCTTCTCCTCGTCGGGGTGGCCCTGCGGCTGCTGCGGGTGCGCGACGTCCCGGTGGCGGACCTGCTGCCGGCGCTCGTGGTCGCGCCGCTGCTCACCCAGCTCGTCGTCGTCCTGCGTTAGGGGCGAGCCCGCCTCCGCCGCCCAGGCCGCGGCGAGCCTGCGGAAAGCGGCCTGGGTGGCGGAAAGGGGGGTTAGAGGTCGCCGCCGAGGTAGGCGGCCCTGATGCTGTCGTCCTGCGCCAGCACGCTGCCCTCACCCTCGCGGACGATCTCGCCGGTCTCGAGGATGTAGGCGTGGTCGGCCGCCTTGAGCGCCTGGGCGGCGTTCTGCTCGACCAGCAGGATCGTCGTGCCCTGCTCGTGGATCTCCTTGATGATCGAGAAGATCTGCGCGATGAGCATCGGAGCCAGACCCATCGACGGCTCGTCGAGCAGGAGCAGCTTGGGGTGGCCCATGAGGGCGCGCCCGATCGCCAGCATCTGCTGCTCGCCCCCGGACATCGTGCCGGCCACCTGGCTCGCCCGCTCCTCCAGCCGCGGGAAGAGGCCGAAGACGCGCTCGAAGTCCTTGGCCGCTGTCTCCTTGCGGTCCTTGCGTGCGTAGGCCCCCATGTCGAGGTTCTCGCGCACCGTCATGCCGGGGAAGACGCCGCGGCCCTCGGGCGACTGGGTGATGCCGAGCTCCACCCGCTGGTGGGCGGGCATGTGGGTGATGTCCTTGCCCTCGAAGACGACGCGTCCGTCACGCACCGGACGCAGGCCGGACACCGTCTTCATCGTGGTCGTCTTGCCTGCGCCGTTGGCGCCGATCAACGTGACGACCGCGCCCTCGGGTACGCCGAACGAGATGTCGCGGATGGCCTCGATGCGCCCGTAGTTGACGCACAGGCCCTCGACCTCAAGAAGCATCCTCGTCCACTCCCAGGTAGGCGGCGATGACCGCGGGGTTGTCACGGATGTCGGCCGGCAGGCCCTCGGCGATCTTGCGGCCGAACTCGAGCACCACGAGGCGGTCGGTGACTCCCATGACGAGGCGCATGTCGTGCTCGATGAGCAGGACGGTGTACCCCTGGTCCCGGATCCGCCGGATGAGGTCCATCAGCTCGCGCTTCTCAGCCGGGTTGAAGCCGGCGGCCGGCTCGTCGAGGCAGAGCAGCTGCGGGTCGGTGGCCAGCGCCCGGGCGATCTCGAGCCGGCGCTGGTCGCCGTACGGCAGGTTGCGGGCCAGCTCGTCTGCCCGCCGGCGCAGCCCCATGAAGTCGAGCAGCTCGAGCGCTCGGTCGTGCCCGTGCTCCTCCTCGCGCCGGTGCTTGGGCAGCCGGAACAGCGCGTTGGCGACGCCCGTCGAGTGGTGGGTGTCGGCGCCGACGAGGATGTTCTCGAGCGCCGTCATGTTGCCGAAGAGGCGGATGTTCTGGAACGTCCGCGCGATGCCCAGCTTGGTGATGGCGTGCCGCTTGCGCTGGCCGAGCGGCTCGCCGTCGAAGAGCACCTGCCCGGACGTCGGTTGGTAGACGCCGGTCATCGCGTTGAAGCAGGTGGTCTTGCCGGCGCCGTTCGGGCCGATCAGGCCCAGGATCTCGCCGCGACGGATCTCGAACGACACGCCGTCGAGGGCGACGACGCCCCCGAAGCGCAGGGTGACGTCGCGCATCTCGAGCAGCGGCGTGCCGGAGCCCGGCGCCTGCTCGGTCGTGGTGTCAGGCATGGGCGGTGCCCTCCTCGAGCTCTTCGAACTTCTCGTCCAGCTTCTTGGCGCGCACCGTCCGCTTGGGCGGTAGCAGACCCTGCGGGCGGAAGTTCGCGAGCAGTACCAGCAGGCCACCGAAGATCAGCACGCGGAAGTCGGCGAACGGCCGGAACAGCTCGGGCAGGTAGCTGACGACGATGGCGCCGATGATCACGCCGAGTCGGTTACCGGCCCCGCCGACGACGACCGCGGCGATGAACAGGATCGACAGCAGCAGCGGGAACGACTCGGGGTTGATGAACGCCTGGCGCGTCGCGAACAGCGCACCGGACAGGCCGCCGATGAACGCGCCGATCGCGAAGGCGAGCAGCTTGAACTTGAACGTCGGCACGCCCATCAGCTCGGCGGCGTCCTCATCCTCCCGGGTGGCCTCCCACGCTCGACCGACGCGGCTGTGCACCAGCATTCGTTCAGCGAACAGGACGATGAAGATGACCGTGAGGGCGAGCCAGTAGTACGGGGTCTGGTCGAGGATCCCGAACTTCAGGAAGGTCGTGGTGTTGCTGAGGTCGATCGACGCGATGCCGCCGTTCCAGCTCAGGTGCGGCAGGTCGAACAACGACAGGCTCGGCGGCCGCGGCACGTCGCTGATGCCCGCGGCCTGTCCCACCCACCCCCAGTTGATGAGGGTCAGTCGGACGATCTCACCGAAGCCGAGCGTGACGATGGCCAGGTAGTCGCCGCGCACCCGCAGCGTCGGGGCGCCCAGGATGATGCCTGACACCAAGGTGACGACGGCGGCGAGTGGGAGGAGGAGCAGCAGCGGCAGGTGCCCGTGCAGCGACCCCAGGACACCGACGGTGTAGGCGCCGATCGCGTAGAAGCCGACGTACCCCAGGTCGAGCAGGCCGGCGTAGCCGACGACGACGTTGAGGCCCAGGGCGACGAGCACGTAGGCCGCGACGTTGAACAGGACCGCGCCGAAGTCGCTGCCGCTCGGTGACAGGTACGGCGGGTCGATCAGGGGCAGCAGGTACAGCAGCAGGGCGCCAAGGAGCAGCAGCACGATGCGGGCCCACTTGGGGAGCCGCTCCCACCGCTCGCTCACTCCAGACAGGAAGGCGAAGCGCCCCGTGCGCTGAGGCTGGGTGCGGCCGCCGTCGTTCGCGGGCGACGAGGTGCTCTCTGCAGTGCTCATGCGCGGGACCTCCCCAGGGACTCACCGAGCAGACCGGTGGGTCGGAACAGCAGGATCGCCACCAGCAGGACGAACGCGACGACGTCCTTCCACTGGGTGCCGATGAGGGCCGAGCCGTAGTTCTCGGCCAGGCCGAGCACGAAGCCGCCGACCAGGGCGCCGCGCACGTTCCCGATGCCGCCGAGCACCGCCGCCGTGAAGGCCTTGAGACCGATGATGAAGCCCGCGTTCCAGCGCGTGACACCGATCTTCATGAGGTACATCAGTGCGGCCCCACCGGCCATGATGCCGCCGAGCAGGAACGTCACCTGGATGACGCGGTCCTTGTTGACGCCCATCAGCGCTGCGGCCTCGGAGTCCTGGGCGACAGCGCGGATGCCCCGACCGAGGCGGGAGCGGCGGATGAACTGGTCCAGCACGACCATCATGACGAGGGCGGAGATGACGATGATCACGTCGATGTTCGTGACCCCGTAGGTGCCGATGTGGAACAGCGGCGAGCTCTGCAGCGGGTTCGGGAACCGGGTGTTGTCGCGGGCACCGCGCACGTACGCGTCGAGCGTGTCACGCAGGCCGACCCACCCGACGATCTTGTCGCGCAGACCCATGATCTCACCGAGGCAGAACGACGCTCCGATCGCGCTGATCAGCGCGATCAGCGGCGGGGCGTTGACGCGCCGCAGCCGCCGGTAGGCGACCCGCTCCACGAGCAGCGCCACTGCGGCGCTGGTGAGCATCGCCGCGACGAGCGCCAGCAGGAGCAGGCCGATGATCGCGACCGGGCCCTGGCCGCGCGAGGCGCCGACTGCGGTGAGGACCCAGACGGCCGCGAAGCTGCCCCACATCCAGATCTCGGAGTGGGCGAAGTTGATGAGGCGCAGGACGCCGTACACCAGGGTGTAGCCGAGCGCGACCAGGGCGTAGATCGCGCCCAGCACGATCGCCTGTCCGGTCAGCGCGATGAAGGTATTCATCCGGTCTCCCAGTGGCTGGACGCAGGGGCGCGGTCGGGAGCGTACTGCTCCCGACCGCGCCNCGGTTACTTGATCTCCTGGTCGGGGACGATCTTGCCGCCCTCGACCTTGTACGCCCAGACCGACACGTTGGCCGGCTCGCCCTTGGCGTCGAACTTCAGCTGCTTGGTGACGCCCGGCTTGTCGTACGACTTGACGAACTCGATCATCTTGTCGCGCGACGTGATACCGCTCTTGATGCCGTCGAGCAGGATCGTCGCGGCGTCGAACGCCTCAGCGCCGTAGGTGGCGGGGTCGGCGTTGAACGCCTTCTTGTAGTCGGTGAAGAACGTGCCACCAGCCTTGTCCGGCGGCAGGCACGGGCAGGTGATGATCGTGCCCTCGGCCGCCTGCGCGCCCGCAGCGGTGATGTACCCGTCGTCCTTGACGCCGTCAGCGGCGACGAAGGTGGCCTTCACGCCCGCGTCGGCCATCTGCTTCTTGATCAGGCCGGCCTCGGCGTAGTAGCCGCCAAAGAAGACGGCGTCGGCGCCGTTGCTGCGGATCTTGGTGACCGTGGGACCGAAGTCGGTCTGCTTCTGCTGGATGGTGTCGGTGTCGACGACCGCCGACCCGAGGGTCTGCTTGACGATGTCGGCCAGTCCCTTGCCGTACTCCGACGCGTCGTCGACGACGACGACCTTCTTGGCCTTCAGGACGTCGGAGATGTACTTGGCGGCCGCGGGGCCCTGCGAGGCGTCGTTGCCGAGCACCCGGAAGAAGGTCTTCCAGCCGTTATCGGCCAGCGCCGGGTTGGTGGCAGAGGCGCTGATCGTGACCAGGCCGGCCTCGTTGAACAGCGGGTCGGCGGCCTTGGACTCACCGGAGAACGCCGGGCCGACGATGCCGATGACGTTCTTGTCGTCGATGGCCTTCTTGGCCAGGCCGGGGGCCTGCGCGGGGTCGCCCTGGGAGTCGAACGACGCCAGCGTGACCTTGCAGTCGGCGTTCTTCTCGTTGTACTGGTCGATCGCCAGCTTGGCGCCGTTCTGGATGTTCTGGCCGAGGTTGGCAGCGTCACCCGTCAGCGCACCGAAGAAGCCGATCTTGAGGTTGCAGTTCTTGCCGCCGCCGTCGCCGGAAGCGGAGTTGTTGCCGGTCGTGCCACCGCACGCGGCGAGAGCGAGGGCCGCGGCGACCACCGGGACGCCGAGCTTGAGGATGGAGCGCACGTGGTCCTCCCGTGCCAGGGGTGAGCGCTGGGCTCGCGCTCACCGTTGAATGATGCCCCGTTGGGGTGAACCGAACCCTAGTAGCGCAGGACCGAGAAACCCACCATCCGCGCCACGGCGTGACCTTCTCGTGATCTACCTTGAGCGGTCTTGACGACCGTCAGGAAGACGAGTCAGACATCCCGGTCAGGACGGCGTCCGCGACCTCTCGCATGCTGAGACGCCGGTCCATGGACGTCTTCTGGATCCAGCGGAAGGCCTCCGGCTCGGAGAGGCCGAGCCGCTTCATCAGCACGCCCTTGGCGCGCTCGGTGCGCTTGCGCGTCTCGAACCGCTCGCCCAGGTCGGCGACCTCGCGCTCGAGAGCCCGCAGCTCGGCGTACCGCGACAGCGCGATCTCGATGGCCGGCAGCAGGTCGGCCTTGGTGAACGGCTTGACGACGTACGCCATGGCCCCGGCGTCTCGGGCTCGCTCGACCAGCTCGGCCTGCGAGAACGCGGTGAGCATGACGACGGCGCCGAGCTGTTCCTTGCCGATCTGCTCCGCGGCCGAGAGCCCGTCGAGCACCGGCATCTTGACGTCGAGCACGACGACGTCGGGCGCCAGCTCGCGAGCCAGCTCGACCGCGCGCTCGCCGTCGCCTGCCTCTCCGACGACGTCGAAGCCTTCCTCCCGCAGCATCTCGACGAGGTCGAGGCGGATGAGGGCTTCGTCCTCGGCGACCACCACACGACGACCGGTGGGCGCGGCAGGGTGCGGGGTGTCGGCCATGCTCGACAGTCTACGGAGGCACGTTACGCTGGCGTTTCGCAGCCGGATCCCGTTCGGTTCGCATACCCGCCCCGGTATTCCAACGGCAGAGAAACGGTGCTCAAACCACCGACAGTGTGGGTTCGAATCCCACCCGGGGCACCAGAACGACGCTGTCGGTGGTCTCCGTCACCCTCAGTGCATGTACCCGCCAGCGACGCGTGCCGCCGCCCTCGCCCTGCTGCGCCGCGGAAGCTCGCTCAACGCAACGAGCGTGGCGCTGGGGGTCTCGCGAGCGACCCTGCGCGGTTGGGTGCGCAACGCTGGCGCGTACTCGCCACGGGTAGCGGCGCGAGCGACCTGCCCGCGTGACCGCGAGCTCGACGCCGGGGCGTACGCGCATCTGTTGGGCCTCTACCTCGGCGACGGCTGCCTCAGCGAGCATCGCAAGTCCGTCTTCGCGCTGCGCATCGCCTGCGACGAAACGTACGCCACTCTGCTTGACGAATGCGTGGAATCCATGCGCGCGGTGATGCCGAACTCCGTGTCGCGTAACCCGGCACCGGGGTGCGTGCACGTGACGTCCTACTCCAAGCACTGGCCGTGCTTGTTCCCGCAGCACGGGCCGGGGCGAAAGCACGAGCGGCCGATCGTCCTCGAGCCGTGGCAGCGGGAGTCGTCGAGCGCCATCCCGAGCGCTTCGTCCGCGGCCTGTTCCACTCCGACGGCTGCCGGGTGACGAACCGCGTCACGCGCGAGGTCGCCGGGGAGCGCAGGCACTACGCGTATCCGCGCTACTTCTTCTCGAACCGTTCGCAGGACATCCTCCCCCTGTGCGAGTGGGGGCTCGACCTGCTCGGCGTACCGCACCGGCGGTCGAGCCGCTGGAACGTCTCCGTCGCCAGACGCGCGACGGTGGCGCGGCTCGACGAGGTCGTCGGCCCCAAGTCCTGATCCCGCTGCGCACCCGGCGCGGCCCTGGCGTCAGTCGTCGAGCGGTCCGGCGTCCCGCTCGCCGATCCGGTGCACGCGCAGGGCGTTCGTCGATCCGGGGATGCCGGGGGGTGAGCCGGCCACCATGACGACGAGGTCGCCCTGGTGGGCGCGACCGTGCTCGAGCAGCAGCTGGTCGACCTGCACCACCATGTCGTCGGTGTGCTTGACCGTCGGCGTCAGGAACGTCTCGATGCCCCAGGTCAGCGACAGCTGCGAGCGCACCACGGGCTCGGGGGTGAACACCAGGTGCTTGATGGGCGAACGCAGGCGTGCCATGCGCCGCGCCGAGTCGCCTCCCTGGGTGAACGTCACGAGGTACCTCACGCCGAGCTGCTCCCCCACCATGGCGGCGGCCGCCGTGATCGCACCGCCCTTGGTGCGCGGCTTGGTGCCGAGCGGTGCGATGCGCTCGAGCCCGTGCTCTTCGGTGTTCTCGATGATCCGGGCCATGGTGCGGACCGCCTCGACGGGGTACTTCCCGACGCTGGTCTCCCCCGACAGCATGAGGGCGTCGGCGCCGTCCAGCACGGCGTTAGCGGCGTCCGAGGCCTCGGCGCGCGTCGGCCGCGAGTTGTCGATCATGGACTCGAGCACCTGCGTCGCCACGATCACGGGCTTGGCGTTGCGGCGGGCCAGCTCGACGGCGACCTTCTGCACCAGCGGCACCTCCTCGAGCGGCAGCTCGACCCCGAGGTCGCCGCGCGCGACCATGATCCCGTCGAAGACGTTCACGATCTCGTGCAGGTTCTCGACCGCCTGCGGCTTCTCGATCTTGGCGAGCACCGGCAGCTGGACGCCCTCCTCGGCCATCACCCGGCGCACCTGGTCGGCGTCGGCGGCGCTGCGCACGAACGACAGCGCGATGAAGTCTGCGCGTAGGTGCAGCCCCCACCGCAGGTCCTGCTCGTCCTTGTCCGACATCGCCGGCACGCTCACGGCGACGCCGGGCAGGTTGAGCCCCTTGTGGTTGGAGACCGTGCCACCCTCGATGACGCGCGTCGTGACGGTCGTCGCGTCGACGTCGGTGACTTCCACGGCGACCTTGCCGTCGTCGATGAGGATGCGGTCACCGGGGCGCACGTCACCGGGAAGGCCTGGGTACGTCGTCGAGACGATGTCGCGGTCGCCAGGCACGTCGTCGGTGGTGATCCGGAAGACGTCGCCGGCCGCCAGCTGCACCGGGCCGGACGCGAAGTTGCCGACGCGGATCTTCGGCCCTTGCAGATCGACCAGCACCGCGACGCTGCGCCCCACGGTGTCGCTGGCCTCGCGGACCATGCGGTAGACCTTCTCGTGGTCGGCGTAGCTGCCGTGGCTGAGGTTAAGCCGGGCGACGTCCATGCCCGCCTCGACCAGCTCGCGAATGCGCTCTGGGGTGGAGGTGGCCGGGCCGAGGGTACAGACGATCTTCGCACGACGCATGGATCAGACCCTATCCCTCGCCCGGCCCCGGCTGTAACCGCTTGCCCACTGGATGGACGTGGCAGTCGCCCCGCTTACAGGTACTCCCCCAACGCCTTGGTGAACGCCGGCAGGTCGTCGGGCTTGCGGCTGGTCACCAGCGGGCCCGGACCCTGCTCGCACACGACGAGCTCCTCGTCGACCCAGGTGGCGCCGGCGTTGCGCAGGTCGGTCTGCAGGCTCGGCCACGAGGTCAAGGTCCGGCCGCGGACGGCGTCCGCCTCGACGAGCGTCCACGGAGCGTGGCAGATCGCCGCCACCGGCTTGCCCGACTCCACGAACGCCCTGACGAACGAGACGGCGGAGTCGTTCGTGCGCAGGGCGTCCGGGTTGGCTACACCGCCGGGCAACACGAGCACGTCGAAGTCGTCGACCCGGGCCTTCGCGACGGTGAGGTCGACCTCGAAGGTGTCGGCCTTGTCGAGGTGGTTGAACGCCTGCACGCGCCCTTCCTCGGGCGACACGAGCACCGGCCGGGCACCGGCCTCCTCGACGGCCTTCCAGGGCTCGGTGAGCTCGACCTGCTCGATGCCCTCGCCAGCGACCAGGAACGCGACCTTCTTCGCCATGCCGTCCTCCTCGAGTGAGCGTGGTTGTCGGTTCAACCCTCACCCGGGCGACGCCGGGACGCATCTCGAGTGACGCGTCCCGGCCTCGGCTCAGACGGCGAGCGGCCGGTCCGTCGGGCGGATGGGACTCGGCAGGTTCGTCCCACCCGTGAGATACCGGTCGACCGCCGCGGCGCACGCGCGCCCCTCGGCGATGGCCCAGACGATGAGCGACTGGCCGCGACCGGCGTCGCCCGCCACGAACACGCCGCGCTCGGTCGTCGCGAAGTGGTCATCGCGTCGCACGTTGCCGCGCTCGTCGAGCCCGACGCCGAGCTGGGCCACGACGCCGTCGGGCTCCGGACCCGTGAAGCCCATGGCCAGCAGCACCAGCTGAGCGGGGATCTCCCGCTCGGAACCCTCGACCGGCGTGATGCGGCCGCCGGCGAGCTCGACCTCCTGCAGCCGAAGCGCGCGCACCCGGCCCTCGTCGTCGCCGAGGAACTCACTGGTGCTCACGGCGTAGACGCGCTCGCCACCCTCTTCGTGGGCGCTCGCCACGCGGAAGATCATCGGGTACGTCGGCCACGGCATCGACCCGCTGCGTTCGTCCGGGGGGCGCGGCATGATCTCGAGCTGGGTGACGCTGCGCGCCTTCTGCCGCAACGCCGTCCCGAGACAGTCGGCGCCGGTGTCTCCGCCGCCGATGATGACGACATCGCGTCCCTCGGCGCTCACGAGATCGGGGCTTGGCTCACCGAGGGCGGCGCGGTTGGCCGGCGGCAGGTACTCCATCGCCTGCATGATCCCGGCGAGCTCGCGGCCGGGCGCCGGGAGGTCGCGGGGCACGGTCGACCCCGTAGCCAGCACCACGGCGTCGTAGCGGTCGCGCAGCTGGCGGCCGGTGATGTCGTCGCCGACCGCGACGCCAGGGCGAAAGCGCGTGCCTTCGGCCTCCATCTGAGCCAGGCGGCGGTCGAGCACGGCCTTCTCCATCTTGAACTCGGGGATGCCGTAGCGCAGCAGGCCCCCGATGCGGTCAGCCCGCTCGTAGACCGCAACGGTGTGGCCCGCGCGGGTGAGCTGCTGGGCGACGGCGAGGCCGGCCGGGCCGCTGCCGACGACGGCCACCGTCTTGCCCGTCAACCGCTCCGGCGGCTGCGGCTGCACGCCACCCGCCTCGAACGCGCGCTCGACGATCGACACCTCCACCTGCTTGATGGTCACCGGCGGCTGGTTGATGCCCAGGACGCACGCGCTCTCGCACGGCGCCGGGCAGAGCCGACCGGTGAACTCGGGGAAGTTGTTCGTCGCGTGCAGGCGCTCGATGGCCTCGCGCCAGTCGTCGCGCCAGGTCAGGTCGTTCCACTCGGGGATGAGGTTGCCGAGCGGGCAGCCCTGGTGGCAGAACGGGATGCCGCAGTCCATGCAGCGCCCAGCCTGCCGCTGCAGCTCCCCCGACTGCTGCGCCTCGTAGACCTCACGCCAGTCCATGAGCCGCACCGGCACCGGTCGGCGCGCAGGCAGCTCCCGCTCGCGGGTCTTCAGGAAGCCTCGAGGATCAGCCATGGGACGCCTCCGTGATGCGAGTCCAGACCTCGCTGCTGTCGGGGTCGAGGCCCTCTGCGACAGCGCCGTCGCGAACCTCGACGACGATGCGGTAGTCGCGCGGCACGAGCTTGGTGAAGCGCGCGCGGGCGCCGTCCCAGTCGTCGAGCAGCGCCTTGGCGACCGCGGACCCTGTCTCGTCGCGGTGCCGCGAGACCAGCTGCCGCAGCGTCTCGGCGTCGCTGTCGTCGAGCTGACCGAGCTCCAGCTCGCCGGTCGAGAGCGCGCCGGGGTTGACTCGAGCCGTCGCGAGGTCGAGCACGTACGCCGTACCGCCGGACATCCCGGCGGCGACGTTGCGGCCCGTGGGGCCGAGGATGACGACCGTGCCGCCCGTCATGTACTCGAGCGCGTGGTCACCGACGCCCTCGACGACGGCCGTCGCGCCGGAGTTGCGGACGCAGAAGCGTTCTCCGGCTTGGCCCCGCACGTAGATCTCGCCGGAGGTTGCGCCGTAGCCCACGACGTTGCCGGCCACGACGTTCTGCTCGGCCACCAGCGACGACGACCGGTCGGGCCGGACGACGAGCCGGCCACCTGACAGCCCCTTGCCGAGGTAGTCGTTGGTGTCACCGAACAGCCGCAGCGTGATCCCCCGGGGCACGAACGCTCCGAGCGACTGGCCAGCCGAACCCGTGAGGGTGACGTCGATCGTGTCGTCGGCGAGCCCCTGTGGGTACCGCCGGGTCACCTCGTGGCCGAGCATCGTGCCGACGGTGCGGTTGACGTTGCGCACGGGCAGCGAGATCCGCACCGGCTCGGCCCGTTCGAGCGCGTCACTGCTCATCGAGATGAGGGTGTGGTCGAGCGCCTTCTCCAGGGCGTGGTCCTGGGCCGTCCGCTGTCGCAGGGACGCCCCGGCGGGCAGCTCGGGCGCCGACAGCACCGGGCTGAGGTCGAGGCCCGAGGCCTTCCAGTACGCCACGGCGTCGCGCGTGTCGAGCAGGTCGACGCGACCGACCGCCTCGTCGAGGCTGCGCAGGCCCAGCGAAGCGAGGTACTCGCGCACCTCCTCGGCGATGTACTCGAAGAACGTCTCGACGAACTCCGGCTTGCCACTGAAGCGCGCGCGCAGCTCGGGGTTCTGGGTCGCGATGCCCACCGGGCACGTGTCGAGGTGGCAGACGCGCATCATGACGCAGCCGCTGACGACCAGGGGCGCGGTCGCGAAACCGAACTCCTCGCCGCCGAGCAGGGCCGCGATGACGACGTCGCGGCCGGTCTTGAGCTGGCCATCGACCTGCACCACGATCCGGTCGCGCAAACCGTTCAGCAGCAACGTCTGCTGCGCTTCGGCGAGCCCCAGCTCCCAGGGCGCCCCGGCGTGCTTGAGGCTCGTCAGCGGTGAGGCACCCGTGCCGCCGTCGTGCCCCGAGATGAGGACGACGTCGGCGTGCGCCTTGCTCACACCGGCGGCCACCGTGCCGACGCCCACCTCGGAGACGAGCTTGACGTGCACTCGCGCTGCTGGGTTGGCGTTCTTGAGGTCGTGGATCAGCTGGGCGAGGTCCTCGATCGAGTAGATGTCGTGGTGCGGCGGCGGTGAGATGAGGCCGACGCCCGGCGTCGAGTGCCGCGTGCGCGCGACCCAGGGGTAGACCTTGTGCGCCGGGAGCTGGCCGCCCTCGCCCGGCTTGGCCCCCTGGGCCATCTTGATCTGGATGTCGTCGGCGTTCGTGAGGTACAGGCTCGTGACGCCGAACCGACCGGACGCCACCTGCTTGATCGCGCTGCGGCGCACCGGATCCAGCAGCCGATCGGGGTCCTCGCCGCCCTCACCGGTGTTCGACCGCGCACCGAGACGGTTCATCGCGACGGCGAGCGTCTCGTGGGCCTCCTGGCTGATCGAGCCGTAGCTCATGGCGCCGGTGGAGAACCGCTTGACGATCGAGCTGACGGGCTCGACCTCCTCGATCGGGATGGCCCGCGACGAGCCGTCGGAGCGTTCGGCGCCGTCAGCGCGCAGGCGCAGCAGGCCGCGCAGCGTCATCAGGCGCTCGGACTGGTCATCGACCCGCTGGGTGTACTGCCGGAAGACGTCGTAGCGCCGGGCCCGCGTGGCGTGCTGCAGGCGGAACACCGTCTCGGGGTCGAACAGGTGCGGCTCGCCCTCGCGCCGCCACTGGTACTCGCCGCCGACGTCGAGGCGGCGGTGAGCCGGCCGGACGCCGTCCCGCGGGTAGGCGTTGGCGTGCCGCCGAGCGACCTCCTCCGCCAGGACCTCGAGGCCGACGCCACCCAGCTGGCTGGTCGTGCCGGTGAAGTGCTGGTCGACGAGGTCCTGAGACAGGCCGATCGCCTCGAACACCTGCGCGCCGCGGTACGACGCGACCGTGGAGATGCCCATCTTCGACATGACCTTCAGCACGCCCTTGCCGAGCGCCTTGATGAGGTGCTTCACCGCGACGTCGGCCGAGACGTCACCGAGCACGCCACGGCGAGCGAGGTCCTCAGCGGACTCCATGGCCAGATAGGGGTTGACCGCCGCGGCGCCGTACCCGATGAGCAGCGCGACGTGGTGCACCTCGCGAACGTCACCGGCCTCGACCAGCAGGCCCACCTGGGTGCGCGTCTTGGACCGGATGAGGTGGTGGTGCACCGCCGACGTCAGCAGCAACGACGGGATCGGCGCGAGGTCGCGCCCGGAATCGCGGTCGGACAGCACCACGAAGCGCGCGCCACGGTCGATGGCGTCCGAGACCTCCTCGAAGATCTCATCCAGCCTGCGCCGCAACGCCTTCGCGCCGCCGCTCACGTCGTACAGACCGCGCACGACGGTGGTGGCGTAGCCGGGCAGGTCGCCGTCGGCGTTGATGTGGACGATCTTGGCCAGCTCGTCGTTGTCGATGACCGGGAAGGGGAGCACCACCTGCCGGCAGTGTGCCGGGGTCGCTGTCAGGGCGTTGCCCTCCGGGCCGATGACGGTGCCGAGCGAGGTGACGAGCTCCTCGCGGATGGCGTCGAGCGGTGGGTTCGTCACCTGCGCGAACAGCTGGGTGAAGTAGTCGAAGAGCAGCCGCGGCCGCTGCGACAGCACCGCGATGGGCGAGTCGGTGCCCATGGAGCCGATGGGCTCGGCGCCGGTGCGCGCCATCGGCGACACCAGCACCCGCAGCTCCTCCTCGGTGTAGCCGAAGGTCCGCTGGCGGCGCTCGACGGACGCCGGGGTGTGCACGATGTGCTCACGCTCGGGCAGGTCGGCGAGGTGGATCAGCCCGGCGTGCAGCCACTCCTCGTAGGGGTTCTCGGCCGCGAGCTCGGACTTGATCTCGTCGTCCCCGACCAGCCGGCCGGCCTCGGTGTCGACGAGGAACATCCGCCCGGGCTGCAGCCGCCCCTTGCGCACGACGTCGGCTGGCTCGATGTCCAGGACGCCCACCTCGGACGCCAGCACGACCAGCCCCTCGGCGGTGACCCAGTACCGCGCAGGACGCAGGCCGTTGCGGTCGAGCACCGCCCCGATGAGCTTGCCGTCGGTGAACGTGACGCAGGCCGGGCCGTCCCACGGCTCCATGAACGTCGAGTGGAACTCGTAGAACGCCCGCCGCGCAGGGTCCATCTCGGCGTGGTTCTCCCACGCCTCGGGAATCATCATCAGCACGGCGTGCGGCAGCGAGCGTCCCGACAGGTGCAGCAGCTCGAGCACCTCGTCGAAGGACGCCGAGTCGCTCGCTCCCGGCGAGCAGATGGGGAACAGCCGCGAGATGTCGCCCGGGATGACGTCGCTGTGCACCTGGCTCTCGCGCGCGGCCATCCAGTTCCGGTTGCCCTGCACCGTGTTGATCTCGCCGTTGTGCGCGATCAGCCTGAACGGGTGGGCGAGCGGCCACGAGGGGAAGGTGTTGGTGGAGAAGCGCGAGTGAACCAGCGCCAGCTCGGTGGCGAACCGGCGGTCGGACAGGTCAGGGAAGAACGGCTCGAGCTGGCCGGTGGTGAGCATGCCCTTGTAGACCAGCGTGCGCGACGACAGCGAAGGGAAGTAGACGTCCAGCTCGTGCTCGGCGCGCTTGCGCAGGACGTAGGCCAGTCGCTCGAGCCCCAAGCCGACCACCCGGCTGCCCGCAGCCGCGACGAAGAGCTGACGGAACGCCGGCATGCACGCCCGCGCGACGTCGCCGACCAGCTCGGTCGAGACCGGCACGTCCCGCCAGCCCAGCACCGCGAGTCCCTCCTCGGCCGCGAGCTGCTCCAGGCGGCGCACCGCGTCGGTCTGAGCGGCCTCCTCCACTGGCAGGAACGCGGTGCCCACCGCGTAGGCGCCGGCCGCGGGTAGGTCGAAGTCGACGACCTCCCGCAGGAACGCGTCGGGCACCTGGGTGAGGATGCCCGCGCCGTCCCCGACGGACGGGTCGGCCCCAGTGGCTCCACGGTGGTCGAGGTTGCGCAGGGCCGTCAGCGCCTGCTCGACGACGTCGTGCCCGGCACGCCCGCGCATCGTGGCCACGAACGCCACACCGCACGCGTCGTGCTCGTGTCGACCGTCGTACAGCCCCGTCGCCGCGGGGCGAGCGGAGAAGCTGCTGATGCCCATGGGCTCACCGTCCTCATCGTGGGGTCGCCCGGGGGCGAGAGAGACGCACGATGCCGCCGACCGTCACCCAGCCTGCGGCTGCCCGCGTGGACGGCGTTGGCCCGCGGACGAGCCCACTGTAACCGACGTTTCGGCCCCGTTACACGTCTTGAGTCGCGGAATCTGTGTCCACATGATGAGACTTGCGGCGGGCAGCGCGGCTCGCGACCAGAAAACCGGCGAGCGCCCCCAAGAAGACGAGGATGCTCACCCACTCGTTGACCCGGTGCCCGAGGATGAGGTTCGCCGCGTCGGTGCGTAGCGTCTCGATGCCGAACCGGCCGATCGTGTAGAGCATCACGTAGAGCGCGAAGGTGCGGCCCCGGTCGAGGCCGTACCGCCGGTCGAGCAGCACCACGACGGCCGCCACGAGCAAGCACCACAACGACTCGTAGAGGAACGTCGGGTGGTAAGCCCCCGGCAGGTGGATCGGCTGACCGGCTGCGTCGGTGACAGCGCGCCCGTGCACGGTGTCCCACTGGTAGACGCGCAGTCCCCAGGGCAGGTCGGTCGGCCCGCCGTAGATCTCGTTGTTGAAGTAGTTGCCGACGCGGCCGGCCGCCTGCGCGACCGCCACTCCAGGCGCCGCGGAGTCGGCGAACATGAGGAACGACACGTCGAGGCGGCGGCACGCGATGTAGGCGCCGAGCGCCCCGCCTGCCACGGCGCCCCAGATGCCGAGGCCGCCGTTCCAGATCTTCAACGCGTCGAGCGGGTGGCCGCCCTCACCGAAGTACGGCTGCCACGACGTCACCAGGTGGTAGATCCGCGCCCCGATGATGCCGAAGGGCACCGCCCACGCCGAGATGTCGAGCACCGCGCCCTCGGGGCCGCCCCGGGCCCGCCAGCGACGAGCCGCGATCGTCACCGCCAGCACGATCCCGAGCAGGATGCACAGCGCGTAGGCGCGGATGGGCAGCGGCCCGACATGCCAGACGCCTTGCGACGGGCTCGGGATGGTCGCCGGCAGGGCTGCCGCGAGAGTGGCCACCCCGGTAGTCACGCGCGGACCCCGGCGGCCAGCTCGCGGGTCAGCCGCTCGAGCGCAGCGAGGCCGGACTCGCGGTCGGGGGCATCAGCGAGGCAACGCACGAGGGCCGAGCCGACGATGACGCCGTCGGCGAAGCCGGCCACCTCGGCGGCCTGCTCTGCGTTCGACACCCCGAGGCCCACGCACACCGGGACGTCGGACACCGCGCGGATGCGTTCGACCAGGCCACGCGCTCCCCCGCCCACCGCGGCCCGCGCACCGGTCACCCCCATGGTGCTGGCGGCGTACACGAAGCCGCGGCAAGCGGCCGTCGTCGAGCGCAGCCGCTCGTCGGTGGAGCTGGGAGCCACGAGGAACACCCGGTCGAGATCGTGCTCGTCGGCGGCGGCCAGCCAGTCGGCCGCCTCGTCGGGGATGAGGTCAGGGGTGATCAGCCCGGACCCACCGGCGGCCGCGAGGTCGGCGGCAAACCGGTCGACGCCGTAGTGGTCGACGAGGTTCCAGTACGTCATCACCAGAGCCGCGGCACCTTCGTCGGCCACGGCACTGACGGCTGCGAACACGTCGCGCGTGCGGGCACCGCCGCGCAGGGCGGCATCGACGGCGCGCTGGATGACCGGGCCGTCCATGAGCGGGTCGCTGTACGGCACGCCCACCTCGACGACGTCAGCACCGGCCCGCACCATGACCCGCACGGCCTCGACGGACGTCTCGACGTCTGGGTAGCCCACCGGCAGGTACGCCACCAGCGCGGCGCGACCCTCGGCCCGCGCCTTCTCCAGGGCCGCGCTCACCGCGCTCACCGCGCTCACCAGCCGCTCCCCTCGGCGTCCTGCACCGGCTCGCGGGCCTTGAGCTGCTCGGCCTCCACGAGGTCGTCGCCGTCGACCAGGCCGAACCAGCGGGCCGCGGTGTCGACGTCCTTGTCTCCGCGTCCGGAGAGGTTGACGAGGAGCACGGCCTCAGGGCCGAGCTCGCGGCCGAGGCGCAGAGCGCCGGCCAGGGCGTGCGAGCTCTCGATGGCCGGGATGATGCCCTCGGTGCGGCACAGCAGCCGGAAGGCGTCCATCGCCTCGGCGTCGGTGACCGGCTCGTAGGTCGCGCGGCCGGTGTCGTGCAGCCAGGCGTGCTCCGGCCCGACGCCCGGGTAGTCCAGACCCGCCGAGATCGAGTGGCTCTCGACGGTCTGGCCGTCGTCGTCCTGCAGGATGTACGACCGCGCACCGTGCAGCACGCCCGACGAGCCGCCGGTGATGCTCGCGGCATGACGCCCGCTGCTCAGGCCCTCGCCGCCGGCCTCGAGGCCCACGAGCCGCACGCCGACGTCGTCGATGAAGGCCGAGAAGATGCCGATGGCGTTCGACCCGCCCCCGACGCAGGCGAGCACGGCGTCGGGCAGGCGGCCGACCAGCTCGAGCACCTGGGCCCGCGCCTCGTCACCGATGACCCGGTGGAACTCGCGCACCATGGTCGGGAACGGGTGCGGCCCGGCGACCGTCCCGATCAGGTAGTGGGTGTCGTCGACGTTGGTGACCCAGTCGCGCATCGCCTCGTTCATGGCGTCCTTGAGCGTGCGCGAGCCGGTGGTCACCGGAACCACGGTGGCGCCCAGCAGCCGCATGCGCGCGACGTTCAGGGCCTGGCGGCGGGTGTCTTCCTCGCCCATGTAGACCGTGCACTCCAGGCCCATGAGGGCTGCGGCCGTGGCGGAGGCGACGCCGTGCTGGCCGGCGCCGGTCTCGGCGATGATGCGTGACTTGCCCATCCGCTTGGTGAGCAGCGCCTGACCGAGCACGTTGTTGATCTTGTGCGAGCCGGTGTGGTTGAGGTCCTCGCGCTTCAGCAGCACCCGGGCGCCACCGGCGTGAGCGGCGAACCGCTCGGCCTCGGTGAGCAGGCTCGGCCGGCCGGAGTACGTGCGGTGCAGGAAGTCGAGCTCGCGCTGGAACTCCGGATCGGTGGACGCCGTGCGGAACGCCGCGTCCAGCTCATCGAGCGCCGCCACGAGCGCCTCAGGTACGTACCGGCCGCCGTAGGGGCCGAAGCGCCCCGGCCCGGGCGCGGTTGCGGGGTCCGTCGACGTCATGGCGAAAGTGTCTCAGCCCACCATCACCGGACGGTCACCGGCTGGGACGCGACGAGGGGNNCGCCCACGAGCACCGCGTCGGCTCCGTGCCGCGCGTACTCCAGGACGTCGTGCGGCCCGCGGACGCCGGACTCGGCCACCTTCACCACGCCGTCGGGGATGCGCGGCGCCAGGCGCGCGAAGGTGGTGCGGTCGACCTCCAGCGTGCGCAGGTCGCGCGTGTTGACACCGATCACCCTCGCCCCTACCGCTACCGCACGGTCGACCTCGTCCTCGTCGTGCACCTCCACCAGCGGCGTGAGCCCCAACGACAGGGCACGCTCGTGCAGGGACTCCAGGACGTGCTGCTCCAGGGCGGCGACGATGAGCAGGACGACGTCGGCCCCGTGCGCGCGCGTCTCCCACAGCTGGTAGCTCGACACGATGAAGTCCTTGCGCAGCAAGGGTGTGCTGACGGCGCGGCGCACCGCGTCGAGGTCGTCTAGGGTGCCACCGAAGCGACGCTGCTCGGTCAGGACGCTGATGACGCTCGCTCCCCCGGCGGCGTAGTCGGTGGCCAGACCGGCCGGGTCACCGATCGCCGCGAGGGCGCCCTTGCTGGGGCTCGACCGCTTGACCTCGGCGATGACCTTCACGCCGCCGTCGGCGCTCAGCGCGGCGTACGCGTCGCGCGCGGAATCGAGTCGCTCGACGCGGCGCTGCAACTCGGCCAGCGGCGTCCGCACCTCGCGCACGGCGAGGTCCTCGCGTACGCCGGCGATGATGTCGTCGAGGACGCTCAGGCCCCTCACCCCACCTCTTGGTCGGCCGTCGGCTGTCTGCCTGACCTCACGATCGTAGACGCGAGCAGGCCCCCGCCTGGGCGGGGGCCTGCTGCGTCGGTCGGCAGGGTCTGCGGCTCAGCGCAGAACGACCTGCGTCTTGGCCACCTTGTCGTGCCAGCCCTGCTGGCGACCGGAGTTGTCGAAGAACGGCGAGACGTAGACCAACAGCTCACCGATCCCGCAGAAGAACGAGCCGATGAAGGGGATCAGCCAGCGCAGCGCGGCGGACCCGAAGCCGGGCACCGCACCGGTCTCGATGTTGATCACCTTCAGGCCCATGACCTGCTTGCCGATCGTGGCGCCCCGAGCGCCGATCATGCCGATCTCGTAGCCAGCGCCGATGAGCAGCACGAGCGCCTGGAACCCCAGGTTGGCGCCGAAGTTGAAGGTGCCGGCCGTCGCCGAGTCACTGGCGCTCGACATCGCCGAGAACACCCCCAGCGGCACGGCCAGGATGATGAAGACCACCAGGAGCAGGACGCCGTCGATGATGCGGGCCACCAGGCGCTTGCCCATACCACCGGGCGTACCCCCGACCGGGCCGGGCGCGTAGCCGTACCCGGCGGCTGGCGCGTTGCCGTAGGCGGGCGGGGGCGGTCCGTAACCCGGCGCGGGCGGCGGTGTGCTGGGCCCGGGTGCCGGCGGCGGTGCGCCGTACGGGTTCTGCTGCTCGGGCTGCTGGCCCTCGTGGCCAGGGAACTGCGTCATGTGGTCTTCCCCTAGGTGTCGCGGCCATCAGTGGGTCGGCCGGGCGACGACGACCCTAGCGGCTGAGCAGGTCGCTGGGCGTGAGCCACGCGATGCCAGGCAGCAGCCGCACCAGCCAGAACGCCGCCACCAGCGCCACGCCGCCCAGCGCCGTCGCGCGGGTGGCCCAGGGCACCAGCTCGTCGCCGCGCCCGCGCCAGCGACGCACCAGCCAGACGACCAGAGACGCCACCGCGAACGGCACCGCGACGAGCACGAGCGCGTTCGAGTGCGCCGCCGCCACGACGTCACCGTGCAGGACGTCGCTCACGGCACGCAACCCGCCGCAGAAGGGGCACGGCCGGCCGGTAGCCAGCAGGAACGGACAGAACCCCCACGCGCCGGGCGTGTGCGGATCGCGGACGGCGACCGCCGCGAGTCCCGAGGCCGCGACGAGCAGCAGGGACGCCGGTGCGGCGACCCGGTGGAGCAGCGCCGGGCGCAGCGCGCCGTCGACGAGCACCGGCCTCAGCGGGCCTCGTGGGCCTGCCGCTGCGCGGGCTGAGCGGCGCCGTACCCCGCCAGGGCGAGCACCTTGCCGGCCACGAGGCCGAGCACCGCGATGACGGCACCGATGACGAACACGACGACGGACGCCAGGATCACCCCGAACGCCATCACCAGCGCCGCGACGAGCAGGATCCCGACCGCGGTCCACGCCGCGACGGTGTTGCCGTGGGACGGGTGTCCGTGCTCGGCCATGACGGGTGACCTCCAGGTCGATCGGTGTGCCGGTGGGCTCAGGCCATTGTGGCAGGTCGCCGCGCTGTCAGCGGGTGGGGTCCTCACCTCGGCTGAGCGCGTCCCAGGCGGTGCCCGGATCCGCCGCCTCGTCGGCCAGCGGCGCGCCGTCCGGAGCGCCCCCGGCCTCGCTCGGCTCGGCTGGCGCCTCGTACCGCGAGCGCGGGCCCGACCACCGGCCGGCCCGAAGCACCGCCACGGCCCCGGCCACCGCCACGAGGGCGCACCCTGCCACGGCCAGCCACGGCCAGGCGGACACCTGCAGGGACGCCGGTGTCGTGCCCGTGACGCCCACCGCCTTCGCCACCAGTGCGGCCACACCGTTCTCGGGGGCCCGCAACACGCTCACCGACGCGGCGGCGCCGGCCGCACCGGCCAGTACCAGCAGCACGCCCGCGACCCGGCGTCCGAGCGCGCGTGCCAGCAGCAACGCGGCGGCACCGGCCAGGGCGACGAGCGCCACGGCCGGCACGACAGGCGCGCCCTGCCGCCCCGACGCCGTCACCGTCACCTGCCCCACCACCGGGTCGTCGATCGACGCCTGCACCCACGTGCGGGACGTCGCCAGCAGCGTCAGCGCCGCGCCGACCACGGCGGGGACCACCGCCGCCGCCGGTCCGCTCAGCCGGGCCCGCATCAGCGCCGCTCCCCCAGGGCCGTGGCCGCGGCGACCGCGCGCAGCACCGCCATCGACTTGTTGACCGACTCCTGGTGCTCGGCTGCCGGATCGGAGTCGGCGACGACCCCGCCGCCGGCCTGGACGTAGGCCACGCCGTCGCGGATGACGGCGGTGCGGATCGCGATGGCCATGTCGAGGTCGCCCGCGAAGTCCAGGTAGCCGACGGTGCCGCCGTACAGGCCACGCCGCGTGGTCTCCATCTCGTCGATGAGCTCCATCGCGCGCACCTTGGGAGCGCCCGAGAGCGTGCCGGCCGGGAACGTGGCGACGAGCGCGTCGTAGGCCGAGCGGTCGTCGCGCAGGCGGCCGACGACCGTCGAGACGATGTGCATGACGTGGCTGTAGCGCTCGACCTGCATGAACTCCAGCACCTCGACGCTGCCGGCGTCGCACACGCGCGCGAGGTCGTTGCGGGCGAGGTCGACGAGCATGAGGTGCTCGGCGCGCTCCTTGTCGTCGGCGAGCAGGGAGCGAGCGTTGTCGGCGTCCTGCTCGGGGGTGACCCCGCGGGGGCGGGTGCCGGCGATCGGATGGGTCATGACCCGACGGCCGTCGACCTTCACCAGCGCCTCGGGGCTCGACCCCACGACGTCGTAGCCGGCGCCGTCGGTGGTGGGCAGCCGCAGCAGGTACATGTAAGGACTGGGGTTGGACGCGCGCAGTACGCGGTAGACGTCCAGAGCGTCTGCGGGGCAGTCGATCTCGTACCGCTGCGACGGCACGACCTGGAACACATCACCTGCGCGCACGGCCTCCTTGGCGCGCTCGACCATGGCGGCGTACTCGGTGTCGAACAGCTGCGGGCGCACCTTCGGCTGCTCGTCGGCAGGAGCTGCCACGGTGCTCGCCGCCGGGCGCGCGAGCCGCTCGGCCATGCGGTCGAGGCGGGCGNCGTCGGTGGCGTCCATGTTGACCGCGTTGGCCACGAGCAGCAGCGAGCCGTCGGCGTGGTCGAGCACCGCCAGGTCGGTGGCGAGCATCATCGTGAGCTCGGGCAGGTGCAGGTCGTCGACGCAGCTGTCGGGAAGCCGCTCCCACCGACGGACCGCGTCGTAGGTGACCGCCCCGACGAGGCCGCCGGTGAGTGGTGGCAGGCCCTCGAGGGCCGGCGTGCGCAGGGCTGCGACGGTGTCGCGCAAGGCGGCCGTGGGGTCGCCCGACGTCGGGACGCCCACCGGTGGCGTGCCGATCCACTCGGCCTCGCCGTCGACCTCCGTGAGCGTCGCTGCGCAGCGGGCACCGACGATGGAGTACCGCGACCACACGCCGCCGTGCTCGGCCGACTCGAGCAGGAACGTGCCCACCTCGTCACCGGCGAGCTTGCGGTAGACCCCCAGCGGCGTCTCGGCGTCGGCGAGCAGGCGCCGCACCACCGGGATGACGCGGCGGTCGCGCGCGAGCAACCGGAACGTGTCGCGGTCGGGCCAGGTGCGTCCGAAGGCGAGGTCGGGCACCGGGTCGGTGTTCTCCCCCATCAGGCGGCACCCGTCACCGGCAGGTCGCGGCCCTCGAAGCACGTGCGCGAGCCGGTGTGGCAGGCCGCACCCACCTGGGCGACCCGGACGAGCACCGCGTCGCCGTCGCAGTCGAGCGCGACGCCGTGCACGTGCTGGGTGTGCCCACTCGTGTCGCCCTTGCGCCAGTACTCCTGGCGGCTGCGGCTCCAGAAGGTGACCCGACCGGTGGTGAGCGTGCGGTGCAGGGCCTCGTCGTCCATCCAACCCACCATGAGCACCTCACCGGTGTCGTGCTGCTGCACCACGGCGCACACGAGGCCGTCGGCGTCGCGCTTCAGGCGCGCGGCGATCTCGGGGGCGAGGGGCGAGGACGTCGAGGGACCGGGCACGGCACCATTGTGCCCATGACGATTCCGCCCGATACCAAGGACTGGACGTGGGTGCTCGAGCGCCGCTGCCCGCAGTGCGGGCTGGAGTCGGCGTCCGTGGCCCTGGCCGACGTGCCCGACCTGTTGCGAGACAACGCGAAGGCCTGGGCCGACGTCCTGAGTCGCGCCGACGCGCAGGCGCGCCCGGAGGCCACGGTGTGGTCGCCGCTGGAGTACGCGTGCCACGTCCGCGACGTGCACCGGGTGTTCGGCCCGCGCTACCGGCAGATGCTCGACGCCGACGACCCGCAGTTCGCGAACTGGGACCAGGACGTCGCCGCCCTCGACGGCGACTACGAGCACCAGCAGCCGTCGTCCGTCGCCGGCGAGCTGTCGGCTGCGGCGCAGGAGGCGGCCGAGCTGCTCGCCGGCGTCACCCCCGAGCAGGCCGACCGAGCCGGACGGCGGTCGAACGGCTCGCGCTTCACGGTGACGTCGCTCGCGCGCTACCACCTGCACGACGTCGTCCACCACCTCCGGGACGTCCGCCCCTGACCCCTCCCGCCGACTGGTGACGACGTTCCGACGCTTCTGCACGCCGGAAGGGTCGCCAACGCATCACCAGTCGGCGGGTGAGGTCAGTGGAGGCGCTGCTGGGCGATCCAGCTGGCATGCAGTCGCGAGTAGACGCCACCGGCGTCGACCAGGTCGCGCGCTCGGCCCCGCTCGACGACGACACCGGCGTCCACCACGAGCACCTCGTCGGCCGCCTCGGCGGTCGACAGCCGGTGCGCGATCGCGATCGAGGTGCGTCCGCGCGTGAGCCCGTCGAGGGCGCGCTGGATGCGCACCTCCGTGGCGGGGTCGACCGCCGACGTGGCCTCGTCGAGCACGAGCAGGTCGGGGTCGGCGATGTAGGCGCGCGCCAACGCCACGAGCTGCCGCTCCCCGGCCGACAGCGACTCACCCCGCTGGCCGACGCGCGTGGCCAGACCGTGCGGCAGCCCGTCGAGCCAGTCGGCCAGGCCGAGCTCGGTGAACGCGAGCACCACGTCGTCCGGCGTGGCGCCTGGCCGCGCGAACCGAGCGTTGGCCAGCAGCGTGTCGTCGAACAGGAAGCCGTCCTGCGGCACCATGACGACGCGCTCGCGCAGGCTGGAGAACCGCACCTCGCGCAGGTCGACGCCGTCCAGCAGCACGCGACCCGTGGCGGGGTCCATGAGCCGCGTCAGCAGCTTGGCGAAGGTCGTCTTGCCTGAGCCGGTCTCGCCGACGATCGCCACCCGGCTGCGCGGCGCGATCTCGAGGTCGACGTCGTGCAGCACCGTCGGGCCCTCGGGGTAGGCGTACGACACGTGGTCGAAGCGCACCGTGATCGGCCCGCGCGGAAGCACAACGCCGGAGTCCCCGGGGTCGGCCACGTCAGCGGGCGTGTCGACGACGGCCAGCACCCGGCGCCAGCCCGCGATCGCGTTCTGCATCTCGTTGAGCACCTCGGTGCCGATCTGCACCGGGCCGGTGAACAGCTGCACGAGGAACAAGAACGCGAGCAGCTCGCCGAGCGTGAGGTGCCCGTGCACGCCGCGCCAGGTGCCGACCACGACGACCATGACGCTCACCAGGCCGCTCACCAGCACGCCGGTCGAGAAGGCGCCGGCCACCCGGATCTGGGCCGTGACGGCGGCGTCGCGGTGCGCCTTCACCGCCCGGTCGACGCGCTCCGCGGTGCGGCGCTCGACGCCGTACGCGCGGATCGTCGCCGCGCCGACGACGGACTCCGACACCGCGGACAGCACCTCACCGACCCGCACACGCACCAAGGCGTACGCGGCCGAGACCGCCCGCTGCATCGGGCGGGCCAGGAAGAACACCGGCAGGAAGCACAGCCACACCACGCCGGTGAGCAGCGGCGAGTACGCCAGCATGAGCGCGGTCGCCACGGTGAGCTGCAGGGTCGACAGGATCAGCATCAACCCGCCGAACTGCACGAAGTTCGAGATCGTGTCGACGTCGCTGGTGACCCGCGACACCATCGACCCTCGCCGCTCCGAGCTCTGCGTGAGGACCGACAGGTCGTGCACGTGCCGGAAGGCGCCGATGCGCAGCGTCGCCAGGCCGCTCTCGGCCGACCGGAAGAGCCGCAGGTTCACGTGGTACGCCGACACCGCCGTCACCAGCACCAGCACCGCGGCCAGCGCGAGCAGGCGAGCGACGTTGCCGACGTCCGGGCCGCCCTCTGCGAGCAGGCCGCGGTCGATGGTCTGCTGCACCGAGAACGGCACAATGACCCGGCCGAGGGTCGCGACGCCAGCGAGCAGCAGCGTCAGCCAGCTGCCCTGCCGCAGCTCGGGCGAGAGCTCGACGCCTCGGCGCAGCGTGTGGAGGGCCGACGGCTGCTCGGTGGAGCCGACCGTGCTCGAGACGCTCATGCCGAGGCCTCCTCGTCGGCGTCGACCAGCTCTCGCTCGGCCGCCTCGCGCTCGTAGGCCTCGACCAGGTTGCGGTAGGCCGCGTTGCGCCGCGTCAGCTCTGCGTGCGGTCCGCGGTCGACCACACGGCCTTGCGACACGAACAGCACGGAGTCGGCCAAGGCGATGGTGCCCTTGCGGTAGGCCACCACGACCACCGTGGTGCCGTCGGAGGCCTCGCGCAGCCCGGCGAGGATCGCCGCCTCGACGCGCGGGTCGACCGCGCTGGTGGCGTCGTCGAGAACGAGCAGTCGCGGACGACGCACCAGGGCTCGGGCGAGCGCGATCCGCTGGCGCTGGCCACCCGACAGCGTCGCGCCCCGCTCACCGACGTGGGTGTCGAGACCGTGCGGCAGCGCGGCGACGAAGCCGTCCGCCTGGGCCAGCCGCAGTGCGGCCCAGACCCGACGGTCGTCGGCGTCCTCGAGCGCTGGGTCGCCGAGCGTGATGTTGCCGCGCACGGAGTCGTCGAAGAGGAAGGTCTGCTGGGGCACCAGCGCCACACTCGAGGCGACCGCCCCCTCGGCGAGCTCGCGCACGTCGGTGCCGTCGAGGCTGACCACGCCGCGGTCGGGGTCGGCGAGCCGCACCAGGAGCGAGGCGAGGGTCGACTTTCCGGCCCCCGTGGCACCGACGACGGCCACGGTGCTGCCCGGCTCGACGTCGAGGCTGACGTCGTGCAGCACCGGCACCGGCTGGCCGTCGAGGTCGATGTGGGCGTAGTCGACCTGGCGCAGCGACAGGCCGGCGGGGCCTGGTACCTCGGGGTAGGCGTCGCCGTACGCGAGGCCGCCCTCGGCGTCGAGCACCGACTGGACGCGATCCCAGCCCACCACGCTGCGCGGCAGCTCGCCGAGCACCCACCCGAGCGCTCGCACCGGGAACCCCAGCAGCGAGAACAGGTACGCCACCTGCACGACGGTGGCGGCACTGGCGGATCCGGACGACGCGCGCATCGTGCCGACGGCCAGCACCGCGAGCGTCCCGAGGTTCGGGATCGCCTCGATCACGGGGTCGAAGACGCCGCGCGTGCGGCCCACCGCGATGTTGGCGTCGCGCAGGCGCCGGGTGACCACGGTGAAGCGCTCGGTCTCGGCCGCCTCGCGACCCATCGCCTTGACGACGAGCGCGCCGTCGAAGCTCTCGTGGGCGACGTCCGACACCTCGGCCCGCAGCTGCTGGGCACGCGTGACGCGCGGCGACATGAAGCGCTGGAAGACGACGTTGACGACGAACACCAGCGGGAAGACGCAGAAGCCGATGAGGGCCAGCACGGGGTCGGCCAGCACCATCGACACCGCCGCGACGACGAGCATCACCACGACGCCGATCGCCATGGGCAGCGGCGCGAACACCTGCCAGGTGGCCTCGACGTCGGCGTTGGCGTTCGACAGCAGCTGGCCCGTCGGGTGCCGGCCGTGCCACGACAGCGGCAGTCGCAGGTACTGCGCCGTCACCCGCCGGCGGTAGAGCGCGCCGAGGTCGTAGACCGTGACACCCGCCGCCACCCGTCGCAGGATGACGCCCACCGTGAGCAGCAGCGCGACGGCGGCCATCAGGCCCGCGCCCCCGGCCAGCCGGCCGCCGTCCAGCGTGCCCGACCGCAGCGAGGGCGAGATCACGTCGCGGGTCACCTTGCCCAGCGCCCAGGCGGTACCTGCCGTCATGACGCCGTACAGAGCGCTGCCGACGACGGCGAGCGTGAAGATGCCGGGAGCCTGCCGAATGCCCTGTCCGAGAACGAACAGGCCCCGTCGCAAGGTGTAGGGGCGGGTGGTCAGCGAGGTCTGCACGGTCCTTCTCTCTGGGGGGCTGGCGCGGCCTGCACAGCCTCTCACGCGAGGGTCCCGGACACGGGTGCGAGGATGCTGGACATGACCAACTACGCCCGCGCCGAGCGGCTCGCCCTGAGCGACACGCTGCTCGCCACCGGCCCCGACGTGCCCACGCTCTGCGCGGGCTGGTCGGCGCGCGACCTCGCGGCGCACCTCGTGGTGCGTGAGAGGCGTCCGGATGCCGCCGCTGGCCTGGTGCTGCCGCCGTTGGCGCAGTACAGCGAGTCGGTGCAGGCCGGTGTGGCCTCGCGGGAGTGGTCTGGGCTGGTCGACCAGGTGCGACAGGGGCCACCGAGGTGGCACCCCGCTCGGGTGCCGACCGTCGACGAGGCGATGAACACCGCGGAGTTCTTCGTGCACCACGAGGACGTGCTGCGCGCGCAGCCCGGGTGGACGGCACGTGAGCTGCCGGACGCCGAACAGCGGGCGCTGTGGCGCGCCCTGTCGATGGCGGGCCGGCTGGCACTTCGCCAGGCGCCCTGTGGCGTCGAGCTCGTCGCGCCCGGCCACGGCCGGACGCTGGTGCACCGCGGTCACCCGCTGGTGCGCGTGGAGGGTGCGCCGGCCGAGCTGCTGCTCTGGGCGTTCGGACGCCGATCGGTGGCCCAGGTGCACCTCGACGGCCCGAACGACGCCGTCGAGCGCTTGCAGGGGTCAGCCGCAGGGCTGTGACACGCGGCGGACCGGGTGGCCGCCTGCCTCCAGGGCCTGCTTGACCGCGGCGATGCTGACCTCGCCGAAGTGGAAGACGCTCGCCGCGAGGACGGCGTCGGCCCCGGCGTCGACGGCGGCCACGAAGTGCTCGGGTCGGCCCGCTCCCCCGCTGGCGATCACCGGGACGTCGACCGCCTCGCGGACACGGCGGACGAGGTCGAGGTCGAAGCCCTGCTTGGTGCCGTCGGCGTCCATGGCGTTGAGCAGGATCTCACCGGCACCGAGCGCGGCAGCGCGCGCGGCCCACTCGACCGCGTCGACGCCGGTGCCCCGGCGCCCGCCGTGGGTGGTGACCTCGAAGCCGGAGTCGGTGACCGTGCCCGGTGCGCAGCGGCGCGCGTCGACGCTCAGCACGAGCACCTGCGCGCCGAAGCGGTCGGCCACCTCGGCCACCAGCTGCGGGCGCTCGATGGCCGCGGTGTTGACGCCCACCTTGTCGGCGCCCGCGCGCAGCAGGCGATCGACGTCCTGCACGGAGCGCACGCCGCCCCCCACCGTGAGCGGGATGAAGACCTGCTCCGCGGTACGTGACACGACGTCGTAGGTCGTGGCGCGGCTGTCGCTCGAGGCGGTGACGTCGAGGAAGGTCAGCTCGTCGGCCCCCTCAGCGTCGTAACGGCGAGCCAGCTCGACCGGGTCGCCCGCGTCGCGCAGCTCGCGGAAGTTGACGCCCTTGACGACGCGCCCGGCGTCGACGTCGAGGCAGGGGATCACGCGGACGGCCAGGCTCACGCCCCCAGCCTAAGGGCACCCGAATGCGCTGGCGTGCATGATCACCGCCGACCTCCGGGCGTGATCATGCACNGCGAGGGAGGGGTCAGGGGGTGGGCGGGCGGTAGCCGGTGGGCTCGGCGCCGAGGTCGACGATCGCCGCCACGGGCCCCCCGCCGTCCGGGCCCTGGTGAGCCGCCGACACCGACACGAACACCGCCGGGTCGCCGGTGACCGCCGCCGTCACGCCGCCCACCGCCGACTTGATCTGCCGGTGCCAGTGCACGTCGGAGTCGTCGAGCATGGCGTTGCGACGACCCCGCACGACGCCGTCCTGCGACGCCTCGCACTTGAGGAACACGTTGACGAGCCGGCCGTCGAGGTCGGACGGGTGCGGCCGCTCGGGCAGGTCGAGGCCGGCGTCCTTGATGGCCGCCCAGATGCCGTCGGCGTCCAGGGCGTCGCGCATCACCGAGTGGCCGATCCGGTACCGGCCACCGACGCCGCGGGCGTTGCCGACCACCACGACCTGCGCCTGGTCGAGCTCGACGCCGGACGAGCACGACGCCACGGACGAGTAGAGCGAGCGGTCGTGCATGACGTCCTCGTCGCGCGGCATCTCGATCTCGCCGAGCGCCACGGCGATGCCCAGGGCGGTGCAGCCGTTCGACAGGTCCATGGACTCGTGGGTGTGTTCCGTCCACACCGTCTTGCCGCGGCTCTTGGCGTCCCGGATCGTGTGGATCGTCAGCAGCGGCGTCTTGGTCTGCACGTAGTGCACGTCGGCGGGGTCGGTGATGCCGGCTCGCTCCATCGCGACCGTCACGGCATCGGCGACCTTGGTGATCATGGCGGTGCGGCCGATGTCCTCGGGCGCCAGCACCTCGCTCATGGCGAAACCCACCGTGAGCCGAGGCTCGTCGGTGCCCTCGACCTGGTCGTCGGGCACGGTCGCGAAGACCGTGGCGTGCGGGCTGATGATCCCGTCGGTGCCGCCCGACCACACGATCGGCACCTGCTTGACCTCCTCGGCCGACCGTGAGCCCTTGGCCACCAGCACCTCGCGGAACGCGCGGTCGGCGATGATGCGGGTGTAGTCGTTCACTCCGCCGTTGCCCTCGGTCTTGCCGATCACGGCGATGACGCGGTCGGCCTCGAGCACGCCGTCGTCGATGAGCTGGGCGAGGCCGCTGGCGTCGCTGACGTTGAGGATGGGCACCTTGCGGACCTCGATGGCCTGCGGCATGGGAGCTCCTTCGCGATGGGTCGGATGGATCGAGCGGTTCAGCGGCCGACGACGGTGCCGGCGTCCCCGGCCACCGCGGCGGCGATGTCGTCGAGCGAGCAGATGGCGGCCCGACGTCCCCCGGCCTCGACGAACCGGCAGACGGCCTCGACCTTGGGGCCCATCGAGCCGCTCGCGAACTCGCCGGCGGCGGCCAGCCCGCGCAGCTCGCCCACGCACACGGCGCCCAGCTCGCGCTGGTCGTCGGTGCCCCACGCCGTGGCGACGTGGGCGACGTCGGTGGCGATGACGAGCACGTCGGCGTCGAGCGAGCGGGCGAACAGCGCGGCCGTGAGGTCCTTGTCGATGACCGCCTCGACACCGCGCACGGAGCCGTCGTCGTCGCGCACGCACGGGATGCCACCACCTCCGGCCGCCACGACGACGTAGCCGGCGTCGACCAGCGCACGGGCGGCTGCGGCGTCCAGCACCTCGAGCGGCTCGGGTGACGCGACGACGCGGCGCCAGCCGCGCTCACCGCGGTCCTGCCACACCTCACCGTGGTCGACGAGCACCTGGGCCTCCTCGCGCGACAGGTACCGGCCCACCGGCTTGGTGGGTGAGGTGAAGCCGGGATCGTCGCCGTCGACGAGCGTGCGGGTGACAATCGCGGCAGCCGGACGGCGAACGCCGCGCTGGGTGAGCGCGCGCTCGAGCGCGTTCACCACGATGAACCCGATGGTCGCCTGCGTCTGCGCGCCGCACCAGTCGAGCGGAACGGGCGGCACGACGGCGGCCGCGAGCTCGTTCTTCACCAGCAGGTTGCCGACCTGGGGTCCGTTGCCGTGCGTCAGCACGACCTCGTGGCCCGCGGCGATGAGGTCGGCGACCTTCTGCATCGCCACCGTGACCGCCGCGATCTGGTCACCCGGCCGGGCAGCGCCGTCCGGTGACGTCATGGCGTTGCCGCCGAGGGCTACGAGGACTCGCACGAGGTGAAACCTAGGCGAGGCGGGTGCGGCCGCGTCATGGAGACCTGTACCCACACCCGGCGTCACGATTGGTCAGGATTCGCCGCACGTCGCGACCCGGCACCGGCTCACAGACCGAGCCGGCGGTAGCGGGCCAGCCGGTCGGCCAGCCGCTGCTCGGGCGCTGCCCGCAACAGACCCACGAGCTCCTGCTGCAGCACCTCACCGAGCCGGACGCAGAAGGCCTCCGGCTCGTCGGCGGCGTCGGGAAGCTCGAGCACGACGCGGTCGACGATGCCGTGCGCCAGCAGGTCGGACGACCTGACGCCCTGCTCGTCGGCCATCTGCGGCGCGTGCTCGACGTCGCGGTGGACGATCGCCGACGCCCCCTCCGGCGGCAGCGGCGACAGCCAGGCGTGCTGCGCGGCGACCACGCGGTCGGCCGGCAACAGCGCCAGCGCGCCGCCGCCGGAGCCCTGGCCCAGCAGCACCGACACCGTCGGGGCGTCGAGCACCACGAGCTCGGCCAGACAGCGCGCGATCTCGCCGGCCAGGCCACCCTCCTCCGCCGCCTTGGACAGCGCCGCTCCGGGGGTGTCGATCACCGTCACCAGCGGCAGGCGCAGCTCGCTCGCCAGCCGCATGCCCCGGCGGGCCTCGCGCAGGGCGCCTGGCCCCATCGGGGCGAGCTCGGTCTGGCCGCGGCGGTCCTGCCCGAGGAACACGCAGGGCGCGCCGCCGAAGCGTGCGATGGCGAGCAGCAGGCCGGGGTCGGCCTCACCCTCACCGGTGCCGTTGAGCGGCAGGACGTCGGACGCGGCGTACCGCAGCAAGCGCCGCACGCCGGGGCGGTCGGGACGCCGTGACCGCTCGATCGACTGCCACGCAGGCACATCGGGGACAGCGGGGTCGTCGCCGGGCTCGGTGTCCGGCAGTCCCTCGCGCGGCGCCAGCAGCACGTTGAGCGCGCGGTCGAGCACCGCGCTGACCTCCTCGGGTGGGAGCACGGCGTCGACCAGGCCCTTGTCGTAGAGGTTCTCGCTGCGCTGCACGCCCTCGGGGAACGACTGGCCGTGCAACGCCTCGTACACGCGCGGCCCGAGGAAGCCCACCAGGGCGCCGGGCTCGGCCACGGTGACGTGCCCCAGGGAACCCCAGGACGCGAGGACCCCGCCGGTGGTGGGATGGCGCAGGTACACCAGGTACGGCAGGCCGGCGGCCTTGTGCGCGGCGATCGCTGCGGAGATCTTCACCATCTGCAAGAAGGCGACGGTGCCCTCCTGCATCCGCGTGCCGCCCGACACCGGAGCCGCCAGCAGCGGAAGGCCCTCTCTCGTCGCGCGCTCGATGGCGAGCACCAGCCGCTCGGCCGCCGCGACGCCGATGCTGCCGGCGAGGAAGGCGAACTCGCACGCGACGAAGGCGACGCGTCGGCCGCGCAGCCGCGCCTCACCCGTGACGACGGCCTCGTCGAGCCCGCTGCGCTCGCGCGCCCCGGCGAGCTCACGTGCGTAGTCCTCGGAGGTCTCGACCGGCACGGGTGGCGCGTCCCACGAGGCGAGCGAGCCGTCGTCCATCACGAGCTGCAACAGCTCGAGCGCGCTGGGCCGCCTGGCGCTCATGGCTTCTCGGCCTGCAGCGGCTGCTCGCCGTCGTCGTCCAGCCAGGCCAGCACTCGCGCGTGGTCGGCGTCCAGCAGCGGCGGCGCGGCGTGGTCGCGCTTGGTGGTCTCGTCGCCGTCGGCGGCGAAGAACCGCAACGGCGGCCCCGGCAGTGTGATCGGGCCGAGCGTGGGGTGCTCGACGTCGACCAGCAGTCCCTGGCTGCGGGTCTGCTCCCACTCGTAGACCTCGTCCAGGGTGCGCACTCGACCGGCCGGGATCCCCGCTGTCGCAAGGCGTTCGAGCAGCGTGGCGCTGTCGTGGTCGGCGAAGGCGCGTTCGATGACGGCGATGACGTCGTCTCGGTGCGCGACGCGCTCGGCGTTGGTGCGCATCCCGTCGGTGTCAGGGTCGATGTCGAACTCCGCGCACAACCGGCGCCACAGGCCCTCGCTGCCCACCGACAGCTGCACGGCACCGTCGCGGCAGTGGAACAGACCGTACGGCGCGATGGACGGGTGGTGGTTGCCCGCCGCGCGCCCCACCTCCCCGGCGACGGTGTAGCGCGTTCCCTGGAAGGCGTGGACGCCCACGATGCCCGCGAGCAGCGACGTGCGCACCACCTGGCCGCGCCCGGTGCGCTCGCGCTCGAGCAGGGCGGCCAGCACGCCGTACGCACCCCACATGCCGCCCAGCAGGTCGCCGATGGGCACACCGACCCGCTGCGGGTCGTCCGGGCCCGAGCCCGTGAGCGACATCAGCCCGGCCTCGCCCTGGGCGATCTGGTCGTAGCCGGCGCGTCCGCCCTCCGGCCCATCGTGGCCGAAGCCGCTGATTGACAGCACGACCAGACGCGGGTTGAGTGCGAGGAGCCGCTCGGCCGAGAAGCCCAGCCGGTCGAGGACGCCGGTGCGGAAGTTCTCGAGCAGCACGTCCGCGCGGCGCACCAGCGACTCGAGGGTGCGGCGTCCGTCGTCGGACTTCAGGTCGAGCGCCACCGACTCCTTGTTCCGGTTGCACGACAGGAAGTACGTCGACACGGGGTGGTCGGGGTCGGTGTCGGGTGTGATGAACGGCGGCCCCCATCCACGCGTGTCGTCCCCGGCCGTCGGGCTCTCGATCTTGATGACGCGGGCCCCGAGGTCGCCGAGCATCATGGCGGCGTGGGGCCCGGCGAGCGCGCGGGTGAGGTCGACGACGACGAGGCCGGCGAGCGGGCCGGCGTGAGGTGCCATGCCGCTGAGCCTAGGCAACGCCCGCCGCTGCCGGACCGGCGAATGTCGCCAGCGCCCGGGCTGGAGCCTGTCCACTGGTGCGTGCACCTCGGATCCGACGTGCACCGCAGTAGGAGTCGGGAGGTCGGTCGGGTGGTCGGTCGGTGGTCGATCGGGGGTGGCCGGCGTGGGAGGCTGGTGGCGTGCCCGAGCTCGACCCTGTGCAGCAGGTCGTCGTCCTGTTGCGGGAGCGGGAGCCGGTCGCCGGCAGCACGCACCTGATCGCCGTCGACGGGCCGAGCGGCGCCGGCAAGACGACGTTCGCCGCCCGCCTCAGCGACGCCCTCGACGGCGCGCCTGTGGTGCACATGGACGACCTCTACCCCGGATGGGACGGCCTCGCCGACGCCGTCCCCCGCGCCGTCGAGTGGATCGTCGAACCGCTGCTGCGCGGCGCCACCGCCCGCTATCGCAGGTTCGACTGGGACCACCACGAGTACGCCGAGTGGCACGAGGTGCCGGCCGCGCGCGTCGTCGTGATCGAAGGGGTCGGCAGCGCGGCCCGCGCGATGGCTCCTGCCCTCACGGCCTCGGTGTGGGTCGACGCACCGGAGCCGGTGCGCATGGCCCGCGGCATCGCCCGGGACGGCGAGGCCTACCGGCCGCACTGGGAGCGGTGGGCCCGGCAGGAACGCGTGCACTTCGCCGTCGACGCGACGCGAGAGCGCGCCGACGTCGTGGTGCGCACGGGCTAGCCCGGCACCTGCTCGGACGTCGGCTCACGGCGCTCCACCTCGTCGTCCGACGGGGCTTCGACGAGCCAGCGCCGCACCCAGAAGGCGGTGGTCAGCACCGCGACGGCGAGCAGGGCCCCGGCCAACGTGCCGAAGACGACCTCGCCCACTGTCAGGCTGCCACTCGCAGGGCCGGACGTCTGCGACGCCGCATGCTGCCAGCGCCAGATGCCTCCCCCGACCACGCCGAGAAGCACGACCGCCGCCGCCAGCCGGCGCGGTAGCCACGGTCGGCGCTCAGCCACCGCCGCTGTGACCGGAGTGCGCAGCCACCACTGCCGCACCCAGGCGAGCACGACGAGCAGACCGACGGCACTCGACGCCAGCTGCAGGACGAAGAAGACGCGCTCTTGCCCGGCGAAAGCCTCGAACCACGTCGTGCCCTCACCGCTGTGCGTGCACGCGTCCCACAGCAGGTGGCTCGCGGCGCCGACCACGGCGGCGGCGACCCACCACACCACTGCCGGGCGTCGCCGCGGCACCGGGTGCCAGCGCGCCGCCAAGCCCGGCAGGGTGGCGACGACGGCCGGACGGACGGCGGCGACCCACGCGCACCACACCACGGCGGTGAGAACGAGGTCGAGCACGAGCGCGAACGGGCCGGTGTGCGTCGCCGGGCGCAGGTCAGCAGCTCCGAGAACAGCCGGGAGGTCGGGCACCATCGCCCCGATGACCAGCGGTGCGGTAGGCAGTGCCTCGACGCGCGTGCGCCCAGAACGCAGTGGCACCACGGCGGCCAGGTGGCTGATGGTGAACGGCACGTCCTCCAGCATGCCCGCTCCGGCAGCGCGCGGCAGGCAGACTGGCGCGCACTACACGGCTCCTGCACGATCCCTCCACGCGGGCGTGCCGGGCCCATGCGCGGGCGCGGTGGTCGGCCGCGTCAGAGACGGTCGACCTCGGCCGACACCGCACCGCCGGACAGGCGGGCGTAGCCCGGCCCGCGGTCGAAGAAGGCCGGCTCCGGCTCGCAGTCCGCCCGACGCCGGGCCCGCAGCTCGTCCGACGCGGCCACGTCCACCGCGGCCCGCTCGGCCGGGCCGGTGACGACGACGCCGTAGTCCCGGGCAGCCCCCTCCACCGACACCTTGCCCCAGCGGACGTCGCGGACCACCGCGTCGTACGGGCGCAGCAGCGGATCGCCCCACCCGCCCCCGCCGGTGGTGCGGATCCGGATCAGCTCACCGGCACGCACCGGCTCTGAATCGGCCAGCGCGTCCACCTCGCGCTCGGTCGGCCCGCCCGGGTCGATGGTGACCGAGAACGGCTGACCGGCCTTGCCCCCCTTGACGCCCCAGCAGGCCAGGATCGAGCGGTCGGCGATCGACATGAAGTGCCCGTCGCGCAGCATGCGGATCTGCTTGTCGTAGCCCAGGCCACCGCGGTGCAGGCCTGGGCCACCGGAGTCGACGGCGAGCCCGAGCGACTCGACGCGGAACGGGAACCGGCTCTCGGTGAACTCCGTCGGCAGGTTCCGGCTGTCAGGCACCACGTGGATGGTGTCCTCACCGTCGCCGTGCGGCCGGCCGCCCGATCCGCCGCCGAGCACCTCCCGCATGAGGTACGCGTTGCCCTCGAGGTCCTGGCCGTACACGCCGGTGTAGCGGATGGTCTCCTGGTCGGCCGGCATGGCCCCGTCCACGGCCTTGGCGACCACACCGGCGAGCACGCCCAGCAGTCGCAAGATGACGAACGTGCGGGCATTGGTCGGGGCCGGGAACACCGGTGTCAGAAGGGTTCCGGGCTCTGGGAAGTGCATCTCGATTAGCGGCACCACGCCCTCGTTGACATCGAGCTCGGCCATCCGCTCGGGGGTCTCGGCGAGGTTGCGCAGGATCGGCGCCAGCCACTTCTTGAGGAACGTTCCCTCAGCGTAGTCGCCGCAGTGGTTGATCGGGCCGCGCGCTTGCGGGCCCGTCCCGGTGAAGTCGATGATTAGCCGCTCGCCGCCGAGGTCGTCGGCGGGAGTGCGCGTCAGCGTGATGCGCTGGGTGTGCAGCCGGGGCTCGTCGACGCCGTCGTGCTCGGCGTAGTCCTCCCAGACGTACGAGCCGACTGGGATCTTCGACAGGATCTCCCGGCGGTACGTGGCGGTCGTGTGGTCGAGGATGGCGTCGAAGGCCGCCTCGACCGTCGGCACGCCGTACCGGTCGAACAGCTCCCCGAGGCGGCGCGCGCCCATGAGGCAGGCGCTGCACTCGGCGTCCAGGTCGGCCGCCAGCGACTCGGGCATGCGCGAGTTGCGCGTCATGATGCGCAGCGCCGCCTCGTTGGGGGCGCCGGCGTCCCACAACCGGATCGGCGGCACCATCAAGCCCTCTTCGAACACGCTCGTGGCGTGCGAGGGCATCGACCCCGGCACCGCTCCCCCGATGTCGTCGTGGTGGCCGAAGGCCTGCACGAACGCCACGACGTACGGCTCGTCGTCGTCGCTGGTGGCGAAGACGGGCACGGTGACGCACAGGTCGGGCAGGTGACCGATCCCGCCCTCGGACTCGTAGACGTCGTTGTGGAAGAACACGTCGCCGGGCCGCATCGTCTCGGGCGGGAAGTCGCGCGCCACCGGGTGCACGAGCGCGGAGTACGAGCGGCCGGTGAGCTTGCGCAGGTGCCGGTCGTGGATGCCGGCGCGGAAGTCGTGGGCATCGCGGATCATCGGCGATCGTGACGTCCGCGCGATGGCTGTCTCGACCTCCATCTCGACGCTCGCGAGGTAACCCTCGACGATCTCGACGAGCACCGGGTCCACGTCGGACGCCGGCACGTCGGTGAGCCGGTAGCCGTAGGGGTGCTGGGGCATGCCTCTCACGCCGTCACCTCCCGGGTGATCCGCAGGTTGGCGTGGCGGTCGACCTCGGCGCGAAAGCCAGGATGCACCGGCACGGTGGAGCCGAACTCCTCGATGACCGCCGGCCCTTCGACGACGTCACCGCTGCCGAGCCGCGACCGGTCGTACACCGTGGCCTCGCACCACCCGTCGCCGAAGTGGGCTCGCCGGGTGCCGGTGCGGGCCGCGCCGGACCCGCGGCCGCCCACCGCCATGGGCAGCTCCGGCGTGCGGATGGGGCCGACGCCGGTGACGCGCAGGTTGACCCACTCCACCTCCTGCCGAGGGTCGTCGCGGAGGTCGTAGCCGTACAGCGCGCGGTGCTCGGCGTGGAACGCGTCGGCGACGGTGGTGGCGAGCTCGGCGTCGACAGCGCCGTCCGGCACGGGGACGCGCACCTCGAACGCCTGGCCGAAGTACCGCAGGTCGGCGGTGCGCTCGAACCGGCGCGCCGACGGGTCGAAGCCCTCGCGGGCCAGGGCGGCGTCAGCCTCGTCCTGCAGCTCGCCGAGCACGGCGTCGAGGCGCGCGTGGTCGAGCTGGCTCTGGCGCGCCACAGTCGTGCGGACGTAGTCGTTCCTGACGTCCACCGTCAGCAGCCCGTACGCCGAGAGGTTGCCCGGGTCGGGTGGCACGAGCACGCCATGCAGGCCGAGGACGTCGATGAGCCGGCACGCCAGCAGCGAACCCGAGCCGCCGAAGGTCACGAGCGTGAAGTCGCGGACGTCGAGACCGCGCTTGATCGAGATCTGCCGCAGGGCGTTGGCCTGGTTCCAGGCCGAGATCTCGAGGATGCCGGTGGCGCAGTCCTCCGGCGCCAGCCCCAGCCGCTCGGACAGCCGGTCGATCACACCGCGGGCGGCCTCGGCGTCGAGCGGCACCTCACCGCCGAGCAGGTGCGGCGGGATCCGGCCCAGCACCAGGTGGGCGTCGGTGATCGTCGGCTCCGTGCCGCCGCGCGCGTAGCAGACCGGGCCGGGGTCGGCCCCGGCCGACTGGGGCCCGACCTTGAGCGTGCCCTCGGGTGTCACCCAGGCGATGGACCCCCCGCCCGCACCGACGGTGACGACGTCGATCATCGGGATCTTGCTCGGGTAGGCCCCGACGCTGCCCTCGGTGGTGAGCGCCGGCCGGCCGTCGACGACCACCGTCACGTCGGTGGAGGTGCCACCGCCGTCGCAGGTGAGCACGCGGTCGACGCCGGCAGCGCGGGCCACGACGGCGGCGCCGAGGGCTCCGGCTGCGGGACCGGACAGCACCGTGGTGATGGGCTGGTGCACGACCTCAGCGGCCGACAGCACACCGCCGTTGGACTTCATGACGTAGAAGGGCACGTCGCGCGGACCTTCGGCGGCCGTGGCGTAGTCGGCCAGCCGGCGACCGATGTTCTCGACGTACCGGCGGATGTTCGGCTTCACCGCGGCGTCGACGAGCGTGGTGATGCTGCGCTCGTACTCGCGGTACTCGCGCAGCACCTCGCTCGAGATGCTCACCACGGCGTCCGGGTGCTCGCGGCGCAGCACCTCGCGCATGGCCACCTCGTGCACGGGGTTGGCGTAGGAGTGCAGGAAGCACACGCCGATCGTGGTGATGCCCGCGTCCTTGAAGAAGCGCGCCGCGGCCACGGCTTCTGCCTCGTCGAACGGGCGCACCTCGCTGCCGTCGACCGCGAGCCGGCCCCGCACGGTGCGCACGCGGTCAGCCGGAACGATCCGCGGCGGCTTGACCCAGAAGTAGGAGTTGCCGTAACCGTCGGGCACCGACTGGCGCGCGATCTCGAGCAGGTGCCGGTACCCCTCGGTGGTGATGAACCCGAGGTTCTCGACCTTGCCCTCGAGCAGCTTGTTCGTCGCCACCGTGGTGCCGTGGCTGACGGCGCTCACCGCCGACCCGTCCAGGCCCATCAGTCCCAGCACCTTGTCGATGCCGGTGAGGAAGCCCTCGGCGGGGTCGGCCGGCGTCGACGGCGTCTTGGTGGTCACGATCTCGCCCGACACCTCGTCGACCGCCACGACGTCGGTGAAGGTGCCCCCTGTGTCGATGCCGATGCGGACGCGGCGCTCGCTCACGGGCGGTCGCTCGGCTCGTCGCGCAGCGAGTGGGGCGCACCGTGCGGGAACGACGTCCGCCCCGGTGACTGCAGCAGGTCGGCGTACCGCCGGATGACGTCGAGGTTCCGCTCGGCGAGGTGGTCGAACGACTGCGGCACAGAGCTTCCCGGCGTCAGGGAGGCCATCGCCTGCTGGGGGTCGAGCCGCGCCGAGATCCAGCACTCGTGGCTCGCGGCGCGGGCGATCGTGTGCGACGTCGGGTCGACCACGTGGCTGTTGCCGAAGTAGTGCACGCCCGCCGGGTCGCTGCCCGTGGCGTTGGCGGCCACGACGTAGACGTGGTTGTCGTACGCGCGCGCACGGCTCGTCAGCTCAGCGATGTCGGCCGACCGCAGCAGGGCCGAGGGCCGCACGATCACCTCGGCTCCCTGCAGCGCCTGGATGCGCCACAGCTCGGGGAAGTCGCCGTCGAAGCAGATCGCCATGCCGATCCGGCCGAGATCGGTGTCGACCACGGTCACGTCGTCACCCGGGGTCACCCAGCCACCGCGGCGGACGTCCTCGCTGCAGAACGGCTGGGTCTTTCGGTACGTGCCGAGCACCGCGCCGTCCGGGCCGATGAGCACCGCGGAGTTGTAGACGACGCCGCGGTCGGCGCCGCGCTCGTACGTGCCCCACACGACGTGGGCGCCCGCGGCCCGCGCGGCGTCCTGCAGCGGCTCGGTGACCGCGCCGGGCACCTCGGACACGAGGTCCCAGAGCTCCTCGGGGGACGTCCCCGGCGTGAAGCCGGTCGACGCGGTCTCGGGCAGCACGACGAGCTCGGCGCCGGTCGCGTCGGCGCAGCGGGCAACCCACTGCGCCGCGCGCCGGCAGTTCTCGGCGATGGTCTCGGCGGTCAGCGGGGCGGCTGATGGCGCCAGCTGGACGGCGGCGGCGGTGAAGGCGCGCATCATCGACCTCGCGCGATCGCCCAGCCGACGACGACGCCGGCCAGGGCGATGAGCGCCCCGACCACGGCGGCGGGCAGCTGGCTGCGCAGACCGGCCACCGGCGCTGCCGGCGCCGCAGGCACGATCGGTGGAGGTCCGACGGGCACGGCAGGCGCACCCGCCACCTCCGGTGCCACGCCCGCGGGCGGGGCGGCCGAGATACCGGCGGGTCGGCGTCCGGCGAGGACGTCGTCGACGTTGCCGAAGAACTGGCCGGCCATCTTCTTGGCCACGCCCGTGAGCATGCGCTGCCCGACTCCGCCGACCACTCCGCCGACGACCGCGTCCGCGTCGTAGTCCAGCCGCGTGCAGGTGCCGTCGACGTCGACGAGCACCACGCGGCAGGTCGCGTCCACGGTGCCCGGTGCGCCGGATCCCTTGGCCCGCAACGTGAACGACTCCGGCGCGACCTGGTCGCAGAGCGCGACCTCACCGTCGTAGGTGCCCTTGATGGACGCCACGCCCGCAGTGACGCTCATGCGATAGCGGTCGTCCCCCACCGGCTGCAGCGACTCGCAGCCGGGAATGGCGCCGACGAGCACGGTTGGATCCAGCAGCGCCTCGTACACGCGCTGCCGTTCCGCCTGCAGCACAGCGGATCCGGTGACCTTCATCGGCGAACCTCTCCTCGCTGACGCGCACGCAGAGCGTGCAAATCGCTGGGGCTGATGGGCATGCGGGTGATGCGCAGACCTTCGGCGTCCTCGATCGCCGCGGCGATAGCGGCCGCTCCAGGAATCACCCCGGCCTCGCCGGCGCCCTTGATCCCCAACGGGTTCAGGGGTGACGGCGTCTCCAGGTGATCGATCTCGATCGTGCGTGGCACCTCAGTGGCGTACGGCATGAGGAAGTCCATGAACGACGCGTTCAGCAGCTGGCCGTGCTCGTCGTACTCCATCCGCTCGTACAGCGCGCCACCGACGCCCTGCGCGACTCCACCGTGGATCTGGCCCTCGACGATCATCGGGTTGATGAGGTTGCCGCAGTCGTGGACGACGCAGTACCGCAGGATGCGGATCTCAGCGGTGTCCGGGTCGGTCTCCACGACCACGGCGTGCATGCCGTTCGCGAACGTCGACCGCTCGGGCGAGTAGTAGCCGGTGCCCTCGAGCCCGGGCGACTCCCCCTCGGGCACAGGCACCTTGTTGGCCGCTCCCACCGCGAACTGCGTCGCGGCCCGCGCGGCCTCGTCGAACGCGTAGCGCAACGGGTTCGACAGCACGGCGACGGTGCCGAGGGGCATGCGCGTCCCAGGCGCTCCCTTGACCTGCACCACGCCGTCGACGATCTCGAGGTCGTCCTCGGCCACCTCGAGCGCCTCCGCGGCGATGCGCAGCGCCTTGGCGCGCACGATCCGCGAGGCGACGGCGATGGCCGAGCCACTCATCACCGCGGCCCGCGAGGCGAAGGTGCCTACGGCGTAGGGGAAGCGGCGTGTGTCGCCCGTGACCACCTCGACGTCGGACAGCGGCACCCCCAGCTCGTCAGCGGCGATCTGGGCGAACGACGTGTAGTGCCCCTGACCCTGCGTCGTGAGCCCCGTGGCCACCTTGACCTGCCCCGACGTCTCGACCACGACGTGGGCGCCCTCGTACGGTCCCACGCCCGTGCCCTCGACGTAGCACGCCAGGCCGATGCCGACGGTGCGGCCCTCGGCGCGCGCCGTGTCGCGGTAGGCGGCGAACTCGTCCCAGCCCACGAGCTCCTTGAGCTTCGCCAGGGAGGCCGGGTAGTCGCCGGAGTCGTAGATGAGCGGGCGGCCGTCCTGGAACACCAGGTGGTGGTCGTACGGCATCTCGTCGGGCTGGATGAAGTTGCGCTCGCGCACGACGGTGCGGTCCAGCCCGAGCGCGTCGGCGACGGCGTCCATGGTGCGCTCCATCGCGAAGACGGCCTGGGGCCGGCCGGCGCCGCGGTAGGGCGTGACGATGACGGTGTTGGTGTAGACCGACCAGAACTCGCAGCGGTACACCCCGGGCTTGTACGGCCCGAGCAGCTGGGTCGAGGTGATGATCGGGACGATGATCCCGTACGGCGTGTAGGCGCCGTTGTCGTGCCAGAACCGCACGTCGAGCGCGAGCAGGTGACCGTCGTCGTCGAAGCCGACCGTCACGTGCTGCAGCTGGCCGCGTTCGTGAGCGCTCGAGATGAAGTGCTCGCGCCGGTCCTCGACCCACTTCACCTGGTCGCCGAGTCCCGCTGCCGCCAGGCGTTTGGCGGCCCACGGCACCAGCACCTCCTCGGGCCACGGGTGCACGATCTTGACGCCGAACCCGCCGCCGACGTCCGGAGCGATCGCGTGCACGCGCGTCAGCGGGAGGTTGAGCTTCGCGGCCACGGCGGCCCGCACGGACGTCGACGCCTGCGTGGAGGTGTGCACGCGCAGCGACTGCTCGGTCTCGTCCCAGCGAGCCAGGACTCCCTTGCCCTCCAACGGCATCGAGGCGCTGCGTTCGATCTCGAGGTCGAGCTCGAGGGTGTGCGGGGCGGTCTGCAGAGCTCGCTCGACCGCGAGGGGGTCGGCGTCGGTGCACTGCACCAGGTGCGCGGCGACGTTGTCGGGGACGTCGGCGTGCACGGCTCGGTCGGCCCGGCGCGCGGCCTCGACGCCCACCACCGGCTCGAGGAACTCGTACGTCACCTCGACGGCCTGGCAGGCGTCCTCGGCGACGTAGCGATCGACCGCCACCACCATGACCACCGCTTCGCCGACGTGGTTCACCTCGTCCTTGGCCAGCGGGTACGGCGTCCGGGGGGCGTGCAGGGCCGGGTGCGGGATGAGCAGCGGGAGCGGCTCGCTGACCCGCGTGCCTTCTGCCGCATCGGCTTGCGCGAGGTCCTCGTAGGTGTAGATCGCGATGACGCCCTCGATGTCGAGCGCGCCGGTGACGTCGACGTCGACCACGCGAGCGTGCGCGTGCGGACTGCGCACGAACGCGGCCGCCAGGGCGCCGCGGCCGAGGTCGTCGAGGTAGCGGCCACCACCCGTCAGCAGACGTGGGTCCTCGACCCGAGCGACCTTCTCTCCGAACAGCTTGGTCGTCACGAGCGCACCTCGGACTGCTGGCGCCGCAGCTCGGCGGCCCGCAGCACCGCCTTCTTGATGTTCTGGTAGCCCGTGCAGCGACACAGGTTGCCCGACACCGCCTCCAGGGCGTCGTCCTCGGTGGGGTCGGGGTTCTCGTCGAGGTAGGCGGCGATCGTCGTCAGGAAGCCGGGCGTGCAGAAGCCGCACTGCAGACCGTGGCACTCGCGAAAGGCCTGCTGCACGGGGTGGAGCGTGCCGTCGTCGGCGGCCAGCCCCTCCACGGTGGTGATCTCGTGCCCGTCGACCGTCGCCGCCAGCAGCAGACAGGCCCGCACCGGACGCCCGTCGAGCAGCACGGTGCAGGCTCCGCAGACTCCGTGCTCGCAGCCCACGTGGGTGCCGGTGAGCCCGAGGTCGTGACGCAGGGCGTCGCTGAGCAGTCGGCGCGCGGGCAGGGTCGCCTCGCGCGGCACGCCGTTGACGTGCAGCCGCACCCTCACCTGCTGCTCGCTCACTGCGCTCCTCCGTTCACGGCCTGCTGGAACGCCCGCACCGTGAGCACGCGCGCCAGGTGGGCGCGGTAGTCGGCGGTGGCGTGGATGTCAGGTTCGGGCTCGAGCCGGCTCACCGCGAGCTCAGCCGCAGCAGCCCAGTCGGCGTCGTGCACCGCCTGCCCGCGAACGGCTTCGGTGAGGTCGAGCACCGGCGGCGTTGGCCCCATCGACACGTAGGCCGCCCGGGCCGACGTCACCTGGTCGTCGACGGTGTCGACGGTGACCGCCACCCCGCACATCGCGTAGTCGCCGTGACGGCGCGCGATCTCCACGACCGCGCTCAGGCGGCCCGCTGGCGCCAACGGCACCTGAGCGGCGACCGCCAGCTCGTCCGGACGCAACGACGACTCCAGCGGGCCCACGAACAGCTCGGACGCCGGCACCGTCCGCTCGCCCGTCGCCGACCGCGCGATCACGGCCCCCTCGAGCAGCGCGAGCACCGCCGGCATCTCACCGGCCGGGTCGGCGTGGCAGATGCTGCCCACGGTCGTGCCGCGGTTGCGGATCGTCGGGTGCGCGACGTTGCGCAGGCCCTGCCGCAGCAGGGGCTGGACCATGAACGCCGCGCCGTCACGCTCCAGGTCGCTGTGCCGCACCAGGGCACCGAAGCGCACGCCCGAGCCGTCGACGTGCACGTCGCCCAGGCCGGGCAGGGCGTTGACGTCGACCACGTGCGCCGGGGACGCCAACCGCATCGACAGCAGGGGCAGCAGGCTCTGCCCACCCGCGAGCACCTTGGCCTCGGCGCCGAGCTCGCTGAGGAGCGTCAGCGCCTCAGCGAGCTCGGCCGGCCGGTGGTACTCGAAGGGCGCGGGCTTCATGGAGCGATCCTGCCCTGTGCCCCGGCCCTCATCCTCGTCAGGTGTTGCCTAACCCCCTGCGTGTCGCCGTCAGGCCCTCTCGCGCGTCGCCGTCACAGCGAGTTGGCGTACAGCTTGGACGCGCCGGAGAGCAGTGAGGTGTTGCCGCAGACGTACGAAGATCCCGATGACGTCCAGAACTTCACCGACCGCGACGTGGAGTCGGTGCTCGAGAAGGTCCCGCTGATCCCGATGACCGACATCGAGACGCTCGTGGTGTATTCATGGCCCCACGAGAAGGTCTTGGCCTGGCCGTGCGGCAGGTAGACCTTGTTCTCCGGGATCGACGACCGACCGGTGCGGCACCTCGGGGTGCTGGTCGACGCGCTGACGTACCGCATGTCGGTGGTCCAGGTCTTCGGCAGGTAGCGGTACTTCGGCGTGTAGTCGCGCAGGACGATCTGCCCGCTTCGCGGGTCCTTGTTGATGCAGACCACCCGCACCTTCTGGTACTTGAACGCCGCCTGCACCTGCTTGTGGCTGTTGCCTGGCAGGACGCTCATCGTGGTCGCGACCTGGTAGGAGCTGGAGGAGCTGGAGGATGCCGAGACGCTCCAGTGCTTGCCGCCGTCGACGCTCACGCCGCCAGCCAGGCTCGTCGTGAGCTTCGTGCCGTACTCGAACTGGCCGAAGACGTTGCCTGCCGTGTGGATCTCTCCCACCGGGACCCAGACGGTCGACGTCCCGGCGTCCTGGTAGTAGAAGCCGCTGTGGGTGCCGCGGCCGTACAGGCAGTAGTAGCCGTCCTCGGACTCCGCTGTCGCCAGGTGCACCCCCCCGAGGTCGCGGGCGGCCGGTCCGAAGCCGACGAGCGTGGCCGCCAGCAACGCCAGCCCGGTGAGCGAGCTGATGACGAAGCGACGGGCCGGCTTGGCCAGTGCGCGTGGTGAAGCCATAGGTGGTGCCCCCGATCACGAAGTCGGCCGGGGTGGCCGAGGTGGGGCATTCCTACCGCTGGAAGACCCGCGCCCGCAGCGACTCCGCCGAAGTCATCACGCGTTCGGCCCCCGGAGACGCTCCGGGGGCCGAACGTCAGCAGGCGGACGCCGTCAGCGGTGGCGTCGTCCGTCGTCGGGGTCCTCGACGTACATGCCGGGCTCGTTGAGCACCAGCGACGGGCCCTCGTCGATGGCCTCCCCGCGATCGGCCGCGCGCTTGAGGTGCGCGGGCGCCAGCGCGTGCGCCAGGTGGTAGGCCAGGACGGCCACGATGGTGCCTAGCGCGATGCCCGACAGGGTGAAGGAGTCGCTGAACTTCAGCGAGGTGTCGCCGATCGCGATGATGATGCCCGCGGCGACCGGCACGAGGTTCACCGGGTTGGCGAAGTCGACGTTGTTCTCCTTCCAGATCTTCGCGCCCAGCAGGCCGATCATGCCGTAGAGCACCACCGTGATGCCGCCGAGCACACCGCCCGGCGTCGCGGACACGAGCGCGCCGAACTTCGGCGAGAAGCCGAAGAGCAGGGCCACGATCGCCGCCACGAAGTACGCGGCGGTGGAGTAGACCCGGGTGGCCGCCATGACGCCGATGTTCTCGGCGTACGTGGTCGTCGGGCTGCCACCGACGGACGTCGCGATGACCGTGCCGATGCCGTCCGCGGCGATGGCGCGGCCCATCATCGGGTCGAGGTCCGTCTTGGTCATCTCGGCGACGGCCTTGACGTGGCCGGTGTTCTCGGCCACCAGTGCGATGACGGCGGGCAGCACCAGCAGGATGAACGCCCACTTGAAGTCCGGCAGGTGGTAACCGACGAGCGTCTTGCCGTCAGGGCCGACCGAGCCGGTCTTGGGCGGGAAGCCGATCCAGGCTGCGTCCTTGACGCCCTGCCAGTTCACCCGCCAGTGGGTGGTGTCCTTGCCTGCTGCCGGGTCGAACGAGGTGATCTTGCCGAAGCCGCGGTCGAACAGCCACGACAGCACGTACCCGAACACCAGGCCGAGGAAGATCGCGATGCGGCCGAGGAAGCCCCGCAGCCCGACGCTCATCGCGATGACGGCCGTCATGACGATCAGCGCCACCCACTGGTCCTGCGGCCAGTACGTGCGAGCGACGACCGGGGCGAGGTTGAAGCCGATCAGCATCACGACTGCGCCGGTCACGACCGGAGGCAGCACGCGGTAGATCACCCGTGAGCCGGCGAAGTGGATGATGACGCCGACGATCGCCAGCACGACGCCCGCGACCAGGATCGCGCCCGTCACCTGCTGCGACGTGCCGCCCTGGGCCCGGATCGCCGCGACACCGCCGACGAACGACGCCGAGGTGCCGAGGTAGCTGGGCACCGCTCCCTTGACGATCAGCAGGAAGCAGATCGTCGCGATGCCGCTCATCATGATGGCGAGCTGGGCGTTGAGCCCCATGATGAGCGGGAAGACGAAGGTCGCACCGAACATCGCGACCACGTGCTGTGCACCGAGCCCTATCGTGCGCCCCCACGAGAGCCGTTCGTCGGGGGCGACGACCTCGCCAGGAGCCAGGCTCCTGCCGTCCCCGTGGAGCTTCCAACCGATCGCCATGGGCGTTGTCCTCTCGGGCTTCTTCTCGAGACTGACGTCGGCGCGTCCTGTGACGCGCGTCACGAGGTCAGCATGGCGCGAGGCTAGGCGCGGGCGTGGGAGGCGGCACCGTCACTGCCTGCCAGGCATTCCGGACGGCGTTGTCGACGTCCCCCAAGGCCCGCCCGACCTGTGCACTTCGGATCCGAAGTGCACGGACGGGGCGGGGTCAGCCGAGGCCGCGCATCGGCATGATACGCAGCGCCAGCGCGAGGTCGAGGCGCAGGTCGGCGTCCTCGGTGAAGGGCCCGAGGATGCGCTCGAGCTTGCCGATGCGGTACCTCAGGGTGTTGTAGTGGAAGTGCAGTCGCCGTGCGGTCTCGGCGACGTTGAGGTTGGTGTCGAGCAGCACCTCGAGCGTGCGGCGCAGGTCCCGCGACTGCGGCGTCGGCTCGGCCAGCTCGCCGAGCGTCTCGTGCAGGAACGTCCGCAGCTCGGCGCTGTCGGGCACCAGGCTGAGCAGCCGGTGCACCCCCAGCCGGTCGAAGTGCGCGACGCCGCCCGGGCCGTGCACCTGCCGCGACACCCGCACGCACGTGCGTGCCTGCTCGTACGCCCTCGTGATCGCGTCGACCCCCGGCACGACGCGGCTCACGCCGATGGTGAAGCCTCGGGCCGAGCCGGCGTTCTTGTCGTGGTACGCCGCAGCGAGGTCACGCGCCGTCCGCTCCACCTGGACGCCGGACTGCGCACCGACGATGGCGACCACCTCGGTGGCGAAGCCGCACACCAGGGCCCCGCCGTCCCGCGCGCGCAGCAGGGCCCGCCACGCGGCCGCCATCCGCTCGGTCACGACGTCACCGGCCGGGCCGGAGCGCACGCCGGCGTCCGGCTGGGCCACCACGACCACGAGCGGCCGGTCGAGCTGCCACCCGAGCGCGGCGGCGTGCCGGACGACGACCTCCTGGTCGTCGATACGGCCGAGCAGGACGTCGCGCAGGAAGTCGGCCTGGTAGCGCTCCTCCACCGCGCTCACGGCCTGCTGCTTCACGGCGACCAGAGCGCACACCACGGCGGCGCGCTCGATGGCGTGCACGTCCTGCGGGCTGATGTCACCCTCCGACACCGCGACGACGCGCCCGTGGCTCACGCCGCCGGCCACGATCGGCACGACGACGCGGTCGGGCCCGGGCGCGTCCAGCGAGCCGCCGGGTGCCGCGAGCACCGCGTCGACGTGCGCCCCCGCCTGCGCCGCCACCCGGCCCTCGGCGTCTGTCACGACCACCGAGAGCCCGAGGCCCGTCGACAACGCACGGGCCACCTCGGGCAGGCCTCCCCCGCCCAGGACGATCTGCACCAACGCGCGGTGGATCTCCTCGCTGCGTGCGAGCAGCGCCGCCTGGCGGCCCAGCACCGCGCTCAGCACCTCGTTGAGCACGTCGTCGAGAGAGACCTCGGACGGCAGGGCCAGCACGGGCAGACCGATCGCGTCGGCGCGCCCCAGCGCCTCGGGTGGCAGCTCGCGCACGTAGGCGCCGAGCTTGACCGCCACCGCGACGACACCCCGCCGGGCCAGCGCCTCGAACTGCGCCGGGAGGTGGTCCTCGCGGTCGAGCATCGGGTAGCCGGTGGTGACGAGCAGCTCGTCGTCGCGGACAAACGGCAGGACGTCGGGCGTCTCCCACACGCCGACGCGCACCACCTGGCGACCGAGGCCGCCGGCACCCGCCAGCACCTCCACGCCGCGCAGCGCCGGGAGGGCCAGCGCCTCGTGGAGCGAGATGCCGTAGGCCGCCGGCTCCAGCCTGAGACTGCCCCCGGCCTGCGTCGGCAACCCGGACCCGAGGGCGAGGCGATCTTCGGCAACTCTCGTCATGTGGGCAGCGTAGGAGCCTGGATAGCGTCATGGCCATGAATCCGCAGGTTGGTGCCGCCTCGACGCACGTCCACGACCTGCTGACCGGGCCCCCGCAGGCCGGCCTCGTGCGTCGCGTGGGGCGCGACCGCGCCGCCGTCGAGGTGGCGGGACGCCTGATCGTGCTGGTCCGGGCGACGGGGCCGCAGACCCTGCCGTGCTCGGTCGTGGTGCCTCGCCTGGATCTCGCCGGAGTGGACGGCGAGCGGGCGCTCGTCGGTCACCAGCAGCTGGTGGTCGGCGACCACCGCGTCGAGATCGTGCGCTGGTGGGACCCACCCCGCGTGCACCCCGGCGCGCGCAGCGTCGGCCCGCAGCCGTCCGGCGGCCCGTCGGTGCTGGACGACGACACGCTCCGGGCGCTGCGCGACGCCGCCACCGCGCTGGTCGCCAGGGACACCACCGCCGCTGAGTGCCTCGTCCAGGTGCTCGGTCGGGGGCGCGGCTCGACCCCTGACGCCGACGACGCCGTCGCGGGCCTGCTGCTGGCCGGCCGCCGGCTGGCCGACCCGGACGCGCTCCGCGACGTGGAGGCAGTCGGCGCAACGGTCGCGAGGGCCGCCCCCTCACGCACGACCCTGCTGTCGGCCGAGCTCCTGCGCGCCGCGGCCCACGGGTACGCCGTGCCGGTCCTGGTGCAGCACCTCACCTCACCGACCGCCCACTCGGCGGCGGAAGTGGAGCGGCTCGGGGCGACGTCCGGACGCGCCACGCTCGCGGGGGTGCGCGTCCTGCACCGGGCCTGGCGACGGGGCGCGCGTGAGGCGGTGACCGCGTGAGCCACGAGCACGTCGAGGTGCGCACCGGCACCTACCACGACTCGGTGACCCTGATGCAGGCCAGCCGCAGCGTCGCCAGCGTCGACGGCGTCGTCGCCGCGCAGGTCGCGATGGGCACCCCACTCAACGTGGACGTCCTGCAAGGCATGGGATTCAGCCTGCCTGCGGGTGTCGGCGCCTCCGACCTCGTGGTGGCGCTGCGCACCGACGACGAGGCCGCGCTCGCGGCGGGTCTGGCAGCGGTCGACGCCGCGCTCACCTCGCGCTCCGAGGGCACCAGCGCCAGCACGGCCGAGCCCCCGCGGACGACGGGGATCGCGTTGCGGCGCAACGCCTCCCCGCTGGCCGTCGTCTCGGTGCCCGGCCCCTTCGCGCTCGCCGAGGCGATGGACGCCGTCGCCGCCGGATCGAGCGTCATGGTGTTCAGCGACAACGTGACCGTCGCGGAGGAGGTCGCGCTCAAGGACGCTGCAGCAGCGCAGGACGTGCTCGTCATGGGCCCGGACTGCGGCACCGCGGTCGTGGGCGGGGTCGGCCTGGGGTTCGCGAACGTCGTCGAGCCGGGGCCGGTCTCGATCGTCGCCGCCTCGGGCACCGGTGCGCAGCAGCTCATGGCCCTGCTGGCCCACGGTGGCGTGGGTGTGCGGCACTGCCTCGGGCTCGGCGGTCGCGACCTGTCGGCCGCCGTCGGCGGGCGATCGGCGCGCCAGGCCCTGACGGCCCTCGCCGCTGACCCCGGCACCGAGCTCGTGGTGGTGGTGAGCAAACCGGCCGACCCCGACGTCGTCAGCGCGCTGGAGCACCAAGCGGCTGAGCTCGACCTCGCCGTCGAGTGGGCGACGCTCGGCCCCGGTCGCCCCGACCTGACCTCAGCCGCCGAACGGGTGATCGAGCGGCTCGGCGGCCACACGCGCCTGTGGCCCTCGTGGGGCCCGGAGCAGCCGCGCTCCCCCGGCCACGCCCTGCGCGGTCTGTTCTGCGGCGGCACGCTGTGCGACGAGGCGATGCTCGTGGCCGGTGAGCTGCTCGGGCCGATCCGGTCGAACATCCCGCTGTCGAGCGACCTCGCGCTCGACGTCAGCGGGGCCGGCCGCTGGGACGCCGGCAGCGACCACGCGATGGTCGACTTCGGCGACGACGCGCTCACCCGCGGGCGCGCGCACCCGATGATCGATCCCTCCCTGCGCGATGAGCGCTTGGCGATCGAGGCGGCCGACCCGCGGGTCGGCGCGATCCTGCTCGACGTCGTGCTCGGGCACGGCGCGCACCCCGACCCCGCCGCCGAGCTGGGCCCGGCCATCGAGGCGGCGCTGGACGGCGCGAGCCAGCTCGCCGTCGTCGTGTCACTGACCGGCACCCCCGCCGACCCGCAAGGGTTCGGGCGTCAGGCCGCGCGCCTGGCCGAGGCCGGCGCGCAGGTGCACCTGTCGAACGCCGCGGCCGCCCGGGCCGCGGCCGAGGCCGTCCGAACGAAGGAGCCGTCGTGAGCGCTTTGCGCGGGCTGCTCGACGGCGCGCCGTCGAGCGTCGTCACCGTGGGGGTCGACCTGCTGGCGCAGGCGCTCGATGACCAAGCGGTCGCGGTCGACCGCGTCGACTGGCGCCCGCCACTCGGTGGGGACGCCGTGGCCGGGCACCTGTCCGCCGTCCTGGCCGATGCGCGCCGCGACGCTGCCAACCGCACCGCGCTCGACCGGCTGCTGGGCGCCGAGGCCGAGCTCGTCGACGTCGTGCCGGCGTCCGAGGCGCTCGGCCTGCAGCGCGGCACGTTCCTGCACGCCGGACCACCGATCACGTGGGAGCGGGCATCGGGGCCGCTGCGAGGCGCGCTCATGGGCGCGATGGTGCTCGAGGGCCTGGCGTCCTCGCCGGAGGACGCCGAGAGCCGGCTCGCCGACGCAAACGGCGTCACGCTCGACCCCTGCCACCACCACCACGCGGTGGGGCCTATGGCCGGGGTCGTCTCGCCGTCCATGTGGGGTTTCGTGCTGCGCGACCCGGTGCACGGGGGCATGGCGTTCTGCACCCTGAACGAGGGTCTGGGCAAGGTGCTGCGGTACGGCGCGTACGGCCCCGAGGTGATCGAGCGGTTGCAGTGGATGGCTCGTGTGCTCGGCCCGCTGCTGCAGCAGGCGGTGCGCCGCCGCGTCGACACCACGGGTCCGGTCGACGTCCGCTCGATCATCGCCCAGATGCTGCAGATGGGCGACGAGGGCCACAACCGCAACCGGGCGGGCACCATGATGCTGGTGCGCGAGCTGGTGCCCGAGCTGCTCGAGCTCGGTGCGCCCTCGGGCGACGTGTCCGACGTCGTGCGCTTCTGCAACGGCAACGACCACTTCTTCCTCAACCTCGTGATGCCCGCCTGCAAGCTCGCCCTGGACGCCGCCCGCGACGTGCCGGGCTCGACGATGGTCGTGGCCATGGCCCGCAACGGCACCGACTTCGGCATCCAGGTGTCGGGCACCGGATCGCAGTGGTTCACCGCGCCGGCCAACACCCCGGACGGCTTGTTCCTCGGTGACTTCGGGCCCGACGACGCCAACCCCGACATCGGCGACTCCGCGATCACCGAGACCGGCGGCATCGGCGGGTTCGCCATGGCCGCCGCCCCCGCCATCGTCCGCTTCGTCGGCGGCGAGGCGGACGACGCGATCGCCACGACCCGGCGGATGTACGACATCACGCTCGGCGAGCACCCGGCCTACCAGGTGCCGGTGCTCGGCTTCCGCGGCACGCCCACCGGCATCGACGTCACCGCCGTGGTGCGCACCGGCGTCCTGCCCGTGATCAACACCGGCATGGCCGGGCGCGTGGCCGGCACCGGCCAGGTCGGAGCCGGTCTGGTCAGCCCGCCCGAGGCCTGCTTCACCCAGGCCCTCGACGCGCTGGCCGCGCGAGCGCGCTGACCGCCGAGCCGTCAGGCTGGCCGCATGCGCCGCGCCGTCTCGAGCTGGTCCGATCGCGTCCGGCTGCTTCGGCGCTACGGCTGGCACATCGCCCAGTGCGCGGTGGCCGCCGCCGTCGCGTGGGGCGTCGCCCGGCTCGTGCTCGGGCACCCGCAGCCGTTCTTCGCTCCCGTCGCGGCCATCGTCAGCCTCGGCCTCAGCTACCGGCAGCGACTGCAGCGGGTGGCCGAGGTCACCGTGGGCGTGGCCCTCGGCGTGCTCACGGGTGACCTGTTCGTGCACGCCTTCGGCACCGGCGGGTGGCAGGTGCTCGTCGTGGTGGCGGTGGCCATGGTGCTGGCGGTGCTGCTCGACGCCGGGCCCCTGCTGGTGACCCAGGCGGGGGTGCAGTCGTCGATCGTCGCGACCCTCGCCCCAGCCCCGGCAGCGGGGCTGAGCCGCTGGCTCGACGCGGTCGTCGGTGGCGCCGTGGCGCTCCTGGCCGCCGCGGTGGTGCCGGGATCGCCGCTGCGCCGCCCACGGCAGGAGGCCGCCTCGCTCATGGAGGACTTCGCCAGCTGGTGCCGCGACGCCGTGCGGGCCGTCGCCACCAGCGACACCGGCCTCGCCTACGCGACGCTCGACCGCGCCCGTGCGAGCGAGCACCGGCTCGACGACGTGCGCGACGCCGCGAGCGACGGGCTCTCGATCGCGCGGTCGTCGCCCTGGCGGCGCGGTCACCGCAGCGACCTGCTCGGCATCGCCGCGCTCGCAGTGCACCTCGACCGCGCCGTTCGCAACGGGCGCGTGCTGCTGCGCCGCGTCACGGTCGTCGTCCGGCGCGGGGAGACGCTGGACGGCGAGGTGCTGGGGCTCATCAGCGCGCTCGCCGACGCGGCGGAGGAGCTCTCCCGCGCCATCAGCGCGAAGTCCGAACCCGAGCGCAGCCGCGAGCTGCTGGGTGAGGTCGCGGCCGCGTCGGTGCGGGCGCGAGTGGGCAGCTCGCTGTCGTCGGACGTCGTGATCGCTCAGGTGCGCTCGATGGTCGTCGACCTGCTGGAGCTCACCGGCCTGGACGCGGACGAGGCCCGCCGGCTGGTACCGCCCGCCGAGCGCGACGACCCCCCACCTAGGCTCAGTCGGTGACCACCCTGCGCGCGGCGCAACCCTCCCGGCTGCACGGCTCGGGCCTGATGCTCGCGGCGATCGTGCTCGTGGCGCTCAACCTGCGCCTGGCCATCACCAGCGTGCCCCCGCTGCTCGAACGCATCGGCGAGGACCTGCACCTCAGCCGGGCCTGGACCGGCGCCCTCACCACGCTGCCGGTGCTCTGCATGGGCGTCTTCGCGCCGGTGGCGCAGCGGATGGCGCATCGGCTCGGCCGCGAGCGGGCGACCGCGGTGGCCATGGCGGTGCTCGCGGTGGGCACGGCGGTGCGGTGGGGCGGCGGGCACCTGGTGCTGCTCTACCTGGGCACGCTCCTTGCCGGCTTCGGCATCGCCGTCGGCGGCACGATCGCGCCGGGGATCGTCAAGGAGTACTTCCCCGAGCACGTCGGCCTCGTCACGGCGGCGTACATGCTCGCGATGATGGGCGGAGCGGCCGTGGCCTCGGGCGTCAGCGTGCCGCTGGCCAACGCGCTGAGCTCGTGGCCGGCGTCCCTGGCGTCCTGGACGCTGCTCGCCCTGCTGGGCACGGCCTTGGCGTGGCCGGTGGCGCGGCGCGCGGCAGCCCACCGGACGGCGTCCGGTGGATCCGCCGAGCAGCGCCTGCCGCTGCCCTGGCGGCACCCCACGGCGTGGCTGGTGGCGGGCTTCCTCGCGCTGCAGTCGTGGCAGTTCTACAGCGAGCTCACCTGGGTGCCGCCGTTCTACCAGGCGCACGGCTGGTCGGCGACGCGCGCGGGCCTGCTGCTGTCGGTGTTCAGCGCGATGCAAGTGGTGTCGGGGGTCGCCGGGCCCGTCGTGGCACACCGCGTCCACGACCGACGTCCGCTGCTCGTGGCGTCGGTCGTGAGCGTCGCGGGCGGCCTGCTCGGCATGCTGCTCGCGCCGGAAGCCGCGCCGTGGGTCTGGGTCGCGCTGCTGGGGCTCGGTCTGGGCTCGGGATTCGCGCTGGGGCTCGTGCTGTTCGCGGACTACTCGCTGACGCCGGCCGGCAGCTCCCGGCTGTCGGCCCTGGCCTTCTTGATCAGCTACTGCCTCGCGGCGGCGGGCCCCGTGGTGGTCGGTGCACTGCGTGACGCCACGGGGTCGTTCCAGCTGCCGTTCACCATCCTGCTCGTGATGCTCGTGCCGCAGGCTGCGGCCGCGATGCTGCTGCACCCCCGCCGCCCCCGCACCCCCTGACCGCCTGCCCCCCCGACCCCCGGGGTGTGGCGCGGGGGCACCCCGCTGCGTTCCTAGTGGAGCTGGGTGCCCCGGTTGCCTTCACTCGGTGGAGCGATCTTCCCCACGCGTGCGCTGGCGTGCATGATCACGGACGACGGGGGTGCGCTGGCGTGCATGATCACGGACGAGAGGGTGGGAGGTCGGCCGGGGTGTCGACGTCTCGGGGATGGCCGGTGCCGGTGCAGTCGACGAGGGTGACGTCGTCCGGGTGCTGGCGCAGCCACACGCGGGCGCCCTGGTCGCCGGACGCGGCGGCGATGACGTCGGCCCAGACCGCACGGGCCAGCAGCACGGGGTGCGCCGGCGTGCCGTCATAGGAGGCTTGCACCGCGGGGCCGGCCGGCGCCTCGAGCAGGCGGCGCACCGCGGCAGCACCGATCCACGGCGTGTCGACGAGCAGCAGGACGGCCCGCGGCCAGTCCCCCAGCCGCTGCGCGGACTGCAGCCCGACCCGCAGCGACGACGCCATGCCGGTCGGCCAGTCGACGTTCGTGACGACCAGCGCGTCGACGTCGCGCACGGGCACCGCCCCGGCCACCACCAGGACGTCAGCACAACCGCCTTGACGCAGTACCCGGACGGCGCGGTCGACCAGCCGCTCGCCGTCCAGCTCGACGAGCGCCTTGGCCGCGCCGAACCGGCTACCGCTGCCGGCAGCGAGCACCACGCCTACCGCGGTCATCGCCGGGCTGTTCCGAGCCCCTGCACCAGAGCGGCCAGCCGCGAGGCCTCCGCGAGCGCACGCGCGCCGTCCGAGCGCTGGATGGCCATCACCGCCACCTGGTCGCCGTCGACCAGGTCGAGCCAGGCCCACGCGTCGCCGTTCGCGAAGCGCACCGCCTCGATCTCGGCCCAGGTCAACCGGCGCGTCACCGCGACGTTGCGCACGACGAGGCCCTCACGCGACGGCACCGCGCGGATCGCGGCGAACCGCCACATCACGACGGCCACGAGCACACCGAACCCGGCCATGAGCAGCGAGTCACCCACCGACCAGCCGCGGTAGCCGGTGGCGGGCAAGGCCATCGCCAGCACCCCG